>NZ_JBHVTL010000011.1:0-143687 GCF_042884635.1 Kitasatospora sp. NPDC058115 | reverse complement strand
CGGACACACGGCCACGTCGCCACGAGCCCCGACCCGACGACGCGATGCCCACCGGCCCGGCGGGCGAGGCAGCCCCGCCCGCCGGGGCTCAGCCGGTACCCCCAAGCGCGTCGCCGCGTACCCCGAGGCCGCGACACAGTGGCCGCAGGCCCAGGCCGCGAGGCACCGGGGCGACACCGCTCACGACGAACCCCCCAGAACGGCACGCCCGGACACACGGTCACGTCGCCACCAGCCCCGACCCGACGACACGGTGGCCGCCGGCCCGGACGGCGAGACAGCCCCGCCCACCGGAGCGCAGCCGATACCCCCAAGCGCGTCGCCGCGCAGCCGCATACCCCGAGGCCACGACACAGTGGCCGCAGATCCACGCCGCGAGGCACCGTGGCGGCACCGCCCCCGTGGCACAGAAGACGCACAGCCACGTCGCCACGTGCCCCGAGACGACGACACGGTGGCCGCAGACCCAAGCGGCGAAGCACCGGGGCGACACCGCGCGCGGCAAACTCCCCAGAACGGCGCGCCCGAAAACGTCGCCACGTGCCCCGAGGTGACGGCGCGCCGGCCGCACGCCCCGGCGGCGAGATACCGGGACGGTCCCGCTCGCAGGGAACAGAACGGCACCCCCAGGCGCGTCACCGCGCAGTCACGTGACCCGAGGCCGCAAGCCCAGGCCGCGAGGCACCAGGGCGGCACCGCCCCCAGACGCACGGCCGCCCCGTCACGTGGCCTGGGGTGACGCGGCGCTGACCGCACGCCCCGGCGGCGAGACACCAGGACGGTCCCGCTCGCAGAGAACAGAACGGCACCCCCAGGCGCGTCACCGCGCATTCACGTGACCCGAGGCCGCAAGCCCAGGCGGCGAGGCACTAGGGCGGCACCGCCCCCGGGGCGCAGAACGGCCCCCAGACGTACAACCGCGTCGCCACGTGCCCGGGGTAACCCGGCGCTGGCCGCAGGCCCGGGCGGCGAGGCGCCGAGGCGAAACCGGTCCGCCGCACCGCGCTTCCGCTACGCCAGATGACGGGCGAAGAAGTCCCCCACGCCGCGCCGGACCCGGGCGAGTGCCGCCATCGGGTCACCAGTCCCCACGAGGGCGTCGCGGGTCGCCGCCGTGACCAGGCCGGCGGCCCGCAGTCCCGCGACGAGCGGGCCGTAGTCGGTGAACGCCCAGTGGTTCGCGTCGGCGAGCAGCGCCCGCCGGCCGGGGAGGCCCGCCCAGGAGGCCTCGATCCGGGCGGCGCCCTCGAAGAGCTCGCTGCGGAACAGCAGCAGCGGACGGTCGGCTCCGGCCGGTGCCGGGTCCAGGTCGAGGTAGCCCTCCAGGTTCGCCACCGCGCCGACCCGGTGGTCGCCGCGGGCCGCGTGGACCACCGCCGTGCCGCCCGCGGAGTGCCCGTACAGACCGATCCGGCCGGGGTCCATGACCGGGGCGAGCGGCAGGGTGCCGAGCCGGTCCAGGACCAGCCGCAGGTCCGCGATCCGGGTGTCCGTCATCGTGCGGAAGGTCGCCGGATCCGGGGGTCCGGTCAGTACGGTCGTCCGCAGGCCGCTCGGCAGTTCCACCTGGGAGGCGTCACCGGGGTGGTCGACGAGGACGACGACCCGGCCGTGGCTCGCGAGGTCCTCGGCGAGGCTCGTGCCGAGCGTGCGGGAGTCGCCGCCGCCCGGCGAGTACACCAGCACCGGCCGGCGCCCGGGCAGCGGCGGCGCGGCCGGGTACCCGTGGGTGAGGACCGATCCCCAGTCCACCGCCCCCGGCCCCGGCAGCCCCGGGTGGACGAGCGGCGCGTAGCCGGCGAACTCCCGGGCCTCGGCCGGGGTGAGCTGCGGGGCCTGCGGGAGGCCGCGCACCGAGCGGGCCGGGTACAGGACGGTCAGCATCACCTCGCGCGGGCCGCCCACCCACGGGTCGGAGCGGGCGGGGTCCGTCAGCGCGACCGTCCGCAGGCCCACGGGGTGCGGGCCGCCGGGAGCGGGAAGCCGCAGCACCGGCCCGCCGCCGGCGGTCGCGGCGGTCGCGGCGGCGGTGGGCAGCAGGGCGGCGGCGGTGCCGCCTAGAGTGGCCTTCAGAAGAGTGCGTCGGGATGTCATGCGGCCATCCTCGGGACGGGGCCGTCCCGGCGCGAAGGTTCAGGCCCTGGCCGAAAGGCCGGCGCGGGACGGGGGATCGTGGGAGCCGTGGGAGTGCTGCGCGTCCACTTCACCGCGGCGGACTTCGCCCGGCTCCGCTTCGCCCCCCGCCCGGCGCCGCTCCAGGAGTTGCACGCCGCCCTGGCGACGGCGGTGGATCCGCGCGGCGGGCCGCTGTTCGCCCCGTGGCGCGGCCGGGTCCTGCGTTCCCTCCCGGCCGCCGCCGGCCCGCTCGCCGACCTGGTTCCCGGGGGCCGCCCGCCGTCCTTCCTGGACGTGCTCGGCGACACCCTGGCGGACGGCTTCGAGCGGATCCGCGCCACCGCCCCCGGGCTCGTGCGCGCCGAACTGGAGCGCGTCCACGGGCCGTTGACCGCGCCCCGCTGGATCCACGGCCTGTACGAGGGCGACGGGGCGGCCTGGCGCACCCTGCGCCGTGCCCAGCAGGCCGCGTTCGGGGCGGTCCTCGCCCCGGTCTGGTCCGTCGTCCAGGACCTGCACCGCGAGGAGTTCGCCCGCTACGCCCTGGCCGTCGCCGAGCACGGCCCGGCCGCCGCGCTGACCGGCCTGGCCCCGGGCAGCCGGCTGCACGGGGGTGTGTGGGAGTGGCCCGGCGCAGGACCGGCCCGGGACGTCGTCCTGGGCGGGCGCGGCCTGGTGCTGCTGCCGACCTTCCACCACCCGGCGGGCCCCCTGCTCCAGGACGCGCCGGACCGTCCCGCCGTCCTCACCTACCCCGCCGGGCCCGGGCTGCCCCCCGCCGCCGGGCGCCCGGAGGACCCCTCCGAGGCCCTGGCCGCCGTCCTGGGCCGCACCCGGCTGGACGCCCTGCGCCTGCTCGCCGAGCCCCGGACCACGACGGGCCTGGCCCGCGCCCTGCGCGTCAGCAACGCGACGGCCTCCGCCCACGCGGCGGCGCTCAGGGCGGCCGGCCTGGCGACGACGGCCCGCACCGGCCGCTCGGTCACCCACCGGCGCACGGCCCTCGGCACGCTGGTCGCGGGCGGCGGAGCGCCGTAGCACGCGACGGCCGCGTCACGGCGCGGCTTCCAGGCTCGGCGCGTTCGACGACGGCCCCGGCCCGTAGGCCGACGGGTGGGTGGCCGTGGACAGCACCCTCAGCATCAGCTCGCCGTAGGCCACACCGGCGGCGCCCGCCGCGGTGGCGAAGCTCGCCGTCTCCAACAGCGCGGGCAGCGCGTTGACTTCGAGCCAGTACGCCCGCCCGTCCGGCGCCAGGACGAAGTCGCTGCGGGAGTACCCGCGGCAGCCCAGGGCGCGATGGGCCGTCACGGCCGCCCGTGCCATCCGGTCGGCCGCACCGGCCGGCACGTCGGCCGGGCAGCGGCGGGCGACGCCGAGCGCGTGCTTGGCGTCGTGGTCGAAGAACTCCCGCCCCGAATCGATCTCCAGCACCGGCAGGGCGGCGCACGTGCCGTCGGCGTCCTGGAGCACCCCCACGGTGACGGACCTTCCGACGACGAACGGCTCGACG
Source organism: Kitasatospora sp. NPDC058115 (assembly GCF_042884635.1). NCBI lineage: Bacteria > Bacillati > Actinomycetota > Actinomycetes > Kitasatosporales > Streptomycetaceae > Kitasatospora > Kitasatospora sp. NPDC058115. The sequence continues at coordinate 140,059 of NZ_JBHVTL010000011.1, read as the reverse complement.
AAGACCCGGCGGCCCACCGCCCGGTGCCGGGCGAGGGTGTCGGCCAGTTCCTCGTGGGTGCGCGCCACGGAGATGCCGGCGGAGCACCCCTCCGCTTCGGGCTTGACGATGGCCGGCAGGCCGACGCGGTCCGCCGCCCGCCGGGCGCCGTCCGGCCCGGCCCCGTCCAGCTCCGTCCCCCGGACCTGCGCCAGGACGTCGACCCCGGCCGCCGCCACGCGTTCCTTGGCACTGGGCTTGTGCACCGACCGGACGCTCGCGGTGACCCCGGAGCCGGTGTACGGGATGCCCAGGGCGTCCAGCACTCCCTGCAGCGTCCCGTGCTCCGCGTAGTCGTCGGCCAGGCCGAGGAAGGCGACGTCCACGCCCCGGAGCCCGTCGACGGTGCGGGGGTCACCGGCCTCGACCACCCGGACCGTGTGGCCCACGGCCCGGAACGCGTCCGCGGTGACCGCGGCCGACCGTGCCAGCGCCGCACGCCGGCCGGGCTGCTCGCCGCCGACGATGATCCCGATCTCGGCCATGTTCGTCCTCTCGGTGCACGGCGGGAGAGTCGTACGGGACGCGCGGGGTCCGGCGGTGCCGTCGGTCACGTTCCGTGTCCCCGTTGTCGCTTGAGCAGTACCCCCCGGCCCCGGGCCCTACTCCAGGCGCGGCGGGGCCGTGTCACAGATCGCGCCCGGCATCCGTCCTCCGTACGGCTTTCCGTTTTTCCGACAGGAGGAGGACCCCGTGCCCACGTCCACCACCACCGCCCATGTGGCGACGCTGCGCCGGCTGCACGACGCCGTCGGCTCCGGTGATCCGGAGCTGGTCGCGGCGACGATCGACGAGGTCGCCGCACCGGACCTGCTGGTCCGCACGCCGCTGCCGCTCGACACCACGGGGGTGCAGGCGCTGAAGCAGGTGTTCACCACGCTCCTGCGGGCCTTCCCGGACCTGCGCGTCACGGTGGAGGACGTGATCGCGCAGGGGGACAAGGTGGTCAGCCGCAACACCGTCACCGGCACCAACCTCGGCGAGTACCTGGGCCGTCCGCCGACCGGGCGCGCGGTCAGGTACGACGAGATCTTCGTCTTCCGCTTCGCCGACGGCCGGATCGCCGAGACCTGGGGCGTCGTCGACCTCCTCACCCAGCTCCGCCAGCTCGGCGTCCTGCCGTCCTGACGGTCGTCACGCGGTGTCCGGGAAGCCGCCGGGGCGGGTGGGTGGACACGGATCGTTCGGGGCCGGAATCCTTCCTGTAGTCCACCCCGGTCCTCCCGGGCCGCCCGACGACGTACGGAGCCCGTGTGCAGGCAACGCCCGCCGATCCGAGCACGCCCGACGCCTTCCTCACCCCCGTCGAGCACCTCTTCGTCCGGAACCACCTCGCTCCGCCCCCCGAACTCGACGCCTCCGCCTGGACGTTGACCGTCGAAGGCCTGGTGGAGCGACCGCTCTGGCTGGACCTCTCGGCGCTGCGCGGGCTGCCGCGGACCCGCCTGACCGCCGTCCACGAGTGCTTCGGCAGCCCGTCGCGCCCCGACGTCCCGACCCGCGCCGTGGCCAACCTGGAGTGGTCCGGCGTCGCGCTCCACCACGTCCTGGCCCTGGCGACCCCGCGTCCGCGGGCCCGGCACGTCTGGTTCGAGGGCGCCGACCGGGGCGCGTTCGCGGGAGAGCGCGGGTTGGCCTACCTGAAGGACCTCCCGCTGGAGCGGGCCCGGGAGGAGGTGCTGCTGGCCGACACCGTCAACGGCGCACCGCTGCCGCACCGGCACGGCTTCCCGGTGCGCGCGGTGGCGCCCCGGATGTTCGCCACCAACTCGGTCAAGTGGCTGACCCGCGTGGTGCTGGCCGACCACCGGCCCGAGCACCTGTTCACCACCCGCCTCTACACCCGCGTCCCGCCGGGCGGCGGCGCCCCGCAGCCGGTGCGGGACGTCGACGTCAACAGCAAGCTCCTCGGCCCGCGCGACGGCGCACGCGTGCCGGCCGGGCCGCACGAGGTGACGGGCCGGGCGTGGAGCTTCACGCCGGTCGTCTCGGTGGAGGTCGCCGTCGACGACGGCGGCTGGCGGCCCGCCGCCCTCCAGCCGCGCGGCCCGCACCCCGTCTGGCAGCGCTTCGCCCTCCCCTGCCGTCTGAGCCCCGGCCCGCACCGCATCCGCTGCCGCGCCACCGACGCGCGCGGCCGCGTCCAACCGCCCGGCGGGGCCCGGAACGCCGTCCACACGGTGGAGGTGCTGGCCGTCTGAGCACGGCGGCGGCGCTACCGCTGCTGCTCCACGTAGGCGATGCCGAGGTCCAGGTCGAAGCGGGCGCGGGGCGGGGCGCCGGCGTGGTCGTCGTCGCGCAGGACCAGCCGGGCCTGCCGCTGCTCGACCTGGACGCGCTTGTTGGCGTTGAGGAAGGCGTGCAGTTCCTCCGTCGCGGTGGCACCGAGGCCCGCCCCGCCGGGCCTGGTCCGGGCGGCCAGGCGGCGGGCCAGCCACCCCGGCCGGCCCGAGCGCACCACCAGGTGCCGGGCGGCCGCGAGGGTGAAGGGCACGATCACCAGCGCCGTCATCAGGAGCAGACTCGTCAGCATCACCATGCCCGCCCAACGCGCGGAGCCCGCTAGGCCGTTCCCTCCGGGACGTGCCGGGCCCCGGCGAGGTCCTCGCGGGCGGCGCGGGTGTAGGGGTGGTCCTCGCCCAGCCGCTCGTGCTGGATGCGGAGGATCGCCTCCAGCTCGGCCCTGGCCGCTTGGCGCTCCCCCGCGCCGAGGAGCGCCAGGGCGAGGGAACGGCGGGCGGGGAGGCCGGCCAGGTGGGTGTCGCCCCACCGCTCGCGTTCGAGGGCGACCACCGCCTTCAGCTCGGCCAGTGCCGCCTCCAACTCCCCCAGGGTGAGGCGCACCACGGCGAGGTTGTGCCGGATGACGAGGGTGTCGGGGTGCGTCTCGCTCCGCTCCTTCCGGTTCGCGAGAGCCAGCTCGTAGGCGGCTCTCGCCTCCTCCAGCTCCCCCAGGTCGTAGAGGAGTTGGGCGATCTTGGCGAAATCGGCGGGCGACTCGGGAGCGTCCTCGCCGAGGCCGCCGCGCCGGGCGGCGAGGATCGCCTCGAACTCGGCCCGGGCCGCCTCTGCCTCGCCCAGGTCACGCAGCACCAGGGCGAGGCGGTGCCAGGTGACGAGCGTCCCGGGGTGGTTGCGGCCGGACGCCGCGTCCCGGACGGCGAGGATCGCCTCGAACTCGGCCCGGGCCGCCGCCAACTCCCCCTGGTCATGGAGGATCTGGGCGAGCTCGTGCCGGGTGGCGAGGGTGAAGGGGTGGGCGTCACCGAAGGCCGCCCGGCGGGCGGCGAGGACCGCCTCGAACGCGGCCCTGGCCGCCTCCGACTCCCCCGTGGCGGCCAGCACCAGGGCCAGGTCGTGACGGGCGTTCAGCGCGCCCGGATGCGTCTCGCCGGCCCGCTCGCACTCGATGGCGAGGACCTCTTCCAGCTCCGCCCGGGCCGCCTCGAACTCGCCCAGGTCACGCAGCACCCGGGCGAAGTGGCGCCGGGTGACGAGCAGGTCGGGGTGGGTGTCGTCCACCCGCTCGCGTTCGAGGGCCAGAACCGCCTCGTACTCCGCCCGGGCCTGGGTGAGCAGGCCTCCCACCCAGAGGTGACGCACGGCCAGGTCGACCGCGTCGGTGAGCTCCAGGAAGTCCTCGTCGTCGAGGGAGCCGGTGTCGACCCGGTGGAAGCCGTCCAGGACGTGCGGCGAGAGCAGCCGCCAGACCCTCCCGAACTCGGCGTCCTCCGGCGCCCCGGTCTCCTCCGCGAGGGCCGCCACGACCAGCAGGCGCAGCGCGGTGCGCCCGGCCCCCGCCGTGCGCGAGGCGTCGCGGACGAGGGGGTGCATGCGCAGCACGGGGAGCGTGTCGGGGGCGGGGTCGGGGAGGTCGATCAGGCCGAGGGCGGCGAGGGCGGTGAGGTGCTGCCACAGGGCCGGCCCGTCGAGGGCCGCGAGCGGGCCGGCGTCGGTGAGGCGGTCGGGGGTGAGCAGGAGGGTGTACGGGAGGTCCGCGTCGGCGAAGGAGGCGATCAGCTCCAGCAGGCCCCGGGCGTGGGCGTGGCCGCGCTGGTCGAGCAGGTCGAGGGACATCGCCCAGGTCCGGGGCAGCACGTGCGCGGGGTCCAGGCCCCGCGGGCCGTCCTCCCACGCCCGCCGGTAGTCGGCGTACGTGGTCGGGGTGCCGGGGGCCCGGAACGGGGCCGGGGTCCGGCCCGCCTCGGTGAGGTAGGTGCCGGCCAGGCGCAGGGCGAGCGGCAGGCCGCCGAGGCGGGCGGCGAGGGCGTGCGCCTCGGCCTCGGTGCCGGCGGTGTCCGGGGCGTGGTCGCGCAGGATGCGGGCGGCGGCGTCGAGGCGCTCGCCGGTCAGCGGTTGCAGGGGGTGCAGCCGGGCCGCCGGCCCCCAGGTGGCGGGGGTGCTCTCGCGGGTGGTGACCAGGACGGTGCCGGCTCCGGTCGCGGGGCGGATCCAGCCGGTGCCGGCGTTCAGTGCGCCCGGGCCGTCGAGCAGCGCCGGGTCGTCGGCGTTGTCGACGACCAGCAGCCAGGGCGCGTCCAGCCGGTCCAGGTGGGACCAGAGGACGTCGGCGGTGTCCCCGCGCTCCAGTTCCTCCGCGGCGGCGCCCGCCTGACGGGCGACGGCGCGCAGCGCGGCCTCCAGGGCCGGGCCGTTGCGGGCCTCGACCCACCACACCCGGCAGCCGGCCGCGGTGCGGCGGGCGGCGAGCTCCAGCGCGAGGGTGGTCTTGCCGCAGCCGCCCATCCCGCACAGCACCAGCAGCCGGTCACCGGCCGGTGCGGCGGCCTCCAGCCGGGCCAGGGCGTCGGCGCGGCCGCGCAGCGGGCGGCTCGTGTCGCGCAGGCCGAGCGGCGGCGCCACGGTCACCGGGACGGCCGGCTCGACGGGCTCCGTGGCCCGCAGGACGATGTCGGCACGCCCGGCCTGGACGACGGCGCCGTGCACCGTGCTGTCCGTCAGCCGGTTGTGCACCCGGGTGCCGGCCTCGTCCGCACCCCCGAAATCCCCGCCCACCTCGTCGCCCCCACAGCCCTGTGCCTCCGTCACCCCCATTCTCGCCCACCGCGCCACCGACCGGCACGGGCGGGGGCCGGGGCGCGGCCGGGGCCCGGCTCAGCCGCCCGACAAGGCGCCCCCCGGGGCGTGTCCGGTGCATCAGGTCGGCCGAGGCCGTGGCGGCGTGGATGCGGCGGGGTCCGTGCGGCGGGGGCACCGCCCGGCCGGTGGCCGGGGGTGTGCGTGCCCGGCGTCGCGGACCCGGCGCGGCCCGGCGCGGCCCAGCCCGGCGTGCCCTACAGCCCCGCCCGGTACGCCTCCAGCCGCTCGGCGAGCTCCTCCGGGTGACCGAGCATCGGGAGGTGGTCGCCCGGCATCTCGTCCGGCCGGAAGCCGAGCCGTTCCTCGACGTGGCGCCGCAGGAAGGCGGGCGGGAAGAAGCGGTCCCCGGCGGCGAGCAGGAACCTGGTCGGCACCTGCGGCCAGGCCTTCAGCGGCCACGGCGCCCCGAACGGGGTCGCCGACTGCCGCCGCTCGTGGCCGGCGAGGAGTTCCTCGGCCAACGCGGCCGGGGTGTCGTGCAGGAACAGGACGCGCTCGTCCTCCTCCACGCCCTGCGGCACCCCCCGGTCGAGGTCGGCCGCGCGGCGGGCCGGCCAGTACCCGGTGTTCTCCCACCACGCGCCGGGGGACTCCGCCGGGGCCGGCACCTGGGCCTGGAGCATGACCAGCAGGTCCACCGGCAGCCGCTCGCACACCAGCGGCCCGGTGAAGCCGCCGAAGGAGTGGGCGACGACCACGAGCGGGCCCCGGCGCTCGCCGCTCGCCGCCACCGCGGCCACCACCGCGTCGGCGTACTCGGCGAGCCCGGCGGTGTCGTCCTCGCACGGCAGGTCCGGTGCGACCACCCGGTGGCCGCGCCCGCGCAGCCCGGCCGCCAGCGGCCGCCAGCACCAGGCGTCGGCTGCCGCGCCGTGGATCAGAACGTAGGTCGCCACGGATCACTCCCGTCCGGACCGGACCGTTCCAGTCCCGCCCGCGAGCCTACCGAACGACGGGCGGCCGGGGGCGCACGGATGCTGACGCGGCATCACCGGTGCGCCCGCGAAAAGACGTTCACGCCCCGTTCCCGCCGGACGGCGGCGGGGGCGGGGTTAGCCTGGGCCCATGGTTGCCAACGCCAACGAAGAAGTAGCCGTGGGCGACGCGGAGTTCGTCAGCGGCCCCGAGCTGATCCTCCGGTCCCTCGCATCCGGACCCGACCGGCAGGCCCTGGTCACCGCCGACGGCGCCGCGGTCTCCGCCGGCGCGTTCGCCGCCGCCACCTACCGCCTCGCCCACGAGCTGATCGCCCGGGGCGCCGCGCGCGGCACCACCGTGACCCTGCTGACCGGCAACACCCCCGAGGCCCTCGGCGCCCGGTACGCGGCCGGTCTCGCGGGCGCCCGGGTGGTGACCCTGTACGACGGCATGAGCGCACCGGTCCTGGCCGACATCACGGCGAGCGTCGACACCACCGTCCTGCTCGTGGACGCCGAACGGTACGCCGAGGCCGCCCGGCTGCTCCCGCTGCTCGACGTGCCCACCGTCCTCACCCTGGGCCCCGGACCCGACCCCGGCCCCGGCGGCACGGCCCTCGGCGAGGACGTCATCGCCGCCTCCGCCCACCGCCCCGCCGAGGCGCCGGGCGTCCCGATCACCCCCGGGGACGACCTCGGCATCCGCCACACCGGCGGCACCACCGGCATCCCGAAGGGCATCCTCAGCCTGCACGGGCCCTACCTGCGGGTCTTCGACGCCCCGATCGGCAGCGGTTCCGCCGACGCCCCGCCCCGGCTGCTCGTCGCCACCCCGCTCGCCCACCTCGCCGGGATCCTCGCCGACCTGGCCCTCCGGCGCGGCGGCACGGTGGTCCTCCAGCGCTCCTTCGACCCGGGCGCCGTCCTGGAGGCCGTCGAGCGCGAACGCATCACCGACTTCTGGGTGCTGCCCCCGCTGCTGCACCAGCTGCTCGACCACCCGGCGGTCGGCCGCACCGATCTGTCGAGCCTGCGGCAGATCCTCTACGGGGGCAGCGCCGCCTCGCCGGTCCGGATCCGGGAGGCGCTCAAGGTGTTCGGGCCGGTCATGACCGGCATCTACGGGATGTCGGAGGCCCAGCTGGTCTCCGTGTTCACCCCGCAGGAGCATGAACGGCTCGGCCCGGGCGGGCCGGTCCCGGTCGGACGGCCGGTGCCGGGCGTCGAGGTGGCGGTCCGTTCGCTCGACGGCACCGACCTGCCGACCGGCGCCGAGGGCGAGATCCACCTGCGCTCCGACACCGTCATGGCCGGCTACTGGAAGCGGCCCGACCTCACCGCCGCGGTGCTGCGCGACGGCTGGCTGAACACCGGCGACGTCGGCCACCTCGACGAGGACGGGTACCTCCACCTCTCCGACCGGGTCAAGGACCTGATCATCGTGGTCGGCGGGCACGTCTACCCCTCCGAGGTGGAGGACCTGCTCCTCACCCACCCGGCCGTCGCCCGCTGCGCGGTCTTCGGGGTCCGCGACGAGCAGGAGGCGGAGCACGTCCACGTCGCCGTCGTCCCCGCCCCCGGGCAGCGGCCGCGGCTGGACGAACTCCGCGCCTTCGTCACCGCGCACAAAGGCCGGATCTACGCCCCCGAGGTGCTCCACCTGGTCGAGGAGATCCCGCTGACGCCCGTCGGCAAGCCGGACAAGAAGCGCCTGCGCCGGGCCGCCACCGGCTGACGGCCGGCCACCGCCGGGCCGGGGTCACGCCCAGAGGTGGTCGCCGAGGGTGCTGCCCTCGGGGGCGCCGGGGAGGACGTAGACGACGGCGGAGGCGGTGTGTTCGAGGAAGGGGTTGAGCGCGTCGCGCTCGGCGAGGCGGTTCTGGACGCGGGTGAACTGGCCCGGGTCGCGCATGAAGGCGCAGAACAGCAGGCCGCGGTCGCCGGGCGCGTCGTCGTAGCTGTAGCCGCGGCGCAGCATCCGGGCGCCGCCGTCGAGGCGGGGGCCGGTGAGGCGGACGTGGGAGGTGGCCGGGATGACGTAGGCGCCGTCGGGGTGCTTGGCGTAGAGGTCCGGTTCGTCGCGCTCGGCGGTGCCGGTCAGCGGGGCGCCGTCGCCGGCGCGCCGGCCCATGGCGAGGTCCTGCTGCTCCCCGGGGAGGGCGGCGAAGGCGGCGGTGTCCATCCGGATCCGCCGGTAGACGAGCACGGTGGCGTCCTGGTGCGGGCCGGGCGGGCCCCAGACCCACTGGCGGGCGGCGTCCTCGTCGGGGTTGGCGGTGCCGTCCTTGAAGCCGAACAGGTTGCGGGGGGTGACGCCCGGCGCGGTCGGGGGCAGGAAGCCGGACTGCGCCCAGCGGGGCGCGGCGCCCGCGCCGTGGGCGGCCGTGGTGGCGAGTTCGGCGACGACCGCGAGTGTCCAGGGGTCGGCGGCGGACAGCTGGAGCAGCAGGTCGCCGCCGCCGCGGGCCGGGTCGAGGCGGTCGCCGGGGAACGGCGGCAGTTCGGCGAAGCCGGCGGGGACGGCGAGGGCGAGCCGGGCGGCCAGGCCGGGGCCGAGGCCGACCAGCGAGGTGAACCGGGACGCCGCGCCGTCGGCCCGCAGGCGCGGGTCGGGCGACGGTCCCACCGCCGCGGCCAGGGTGCGGGTCCAGGCGGTGAGCAGGGTGCGCAGGGCCTCGCGGCCGTCGGCGGCGGTGGCCTGCGGGAGGTCGAAGGCGAGCAGCCTGGTGGCGGGCAGCTGAGGTGCGGTCAGTCCGGACTGCCGGGCGCCGTGGAAGGGGATCGGCGCGGCGGGCGGCGGTGCGCCGGGGGTGGCCGCGCGGACCGGCGCGCGGTCGTGGTCCACCAGTTCGCCGACCGCCGCGCCGACGCCGGCGGCGAGCACCGCCCCGGCCGCCAGCAGCGCCCGCCGGCGCCCGACGCCGGGGGCGGCGGGAAGGTCCGAAGGCGACGCGTTTTCCGGTTCGGTGGGCATGCGCCCTATTGGAGACGATAAAACACGTGCCATGCAAATCACGTTTCCTGATCGTCAGTCACCCCGCAGGACCGCTGTGACCTCGCTGGTCGTCGCGGTCGCCCTGGCGGCCGCCGGGTGCTCCTCCTCCGGCCCGGCCGCGGAGGACGCCAGGCATCCGGCCGGGAGCGTGGTCCGCGTACCGGAGGACTTCCCGACCGTCCAGAAGGCGGTGGACGTCGCCCGCGAGGGCGACACGGTGCTGATCGGCCCCGGCACCTACCGCGAGAGCGTGCGCGTCACCGGTCGGAACGTGGTGCTGCGCGGCACGGACCGCTCCGCGGTGGTGTTCGACGGCGGGCTGAAGCTGGCCAACGGCATCACCGCCACCGGCCCCGGCACGGTGGTGGAGAACCTCACCGTGCACGGCTACCTGGCCAACGGCGTGCTGTTCACCGGGGTGACCGACGAGAAGCTGCAGCAGCGCGGCGCGGGCGGCTCGGCGTACGACCCGCTGGACACCCGGCGCTTCCCCCCGGTGGAGGGCTTCCGGGCGACCCGGGTGACGGCGTACAACAACGGCCTGTACGGCATCTACGCCTTCGACGCGCGCGCCGGGGTGATCGAGGAGTCCTACGCCTCCGGGCACGCCGACTCCGGCATCTACGTCGGCCAGTGCAAGCCCTGCGACACCCTGGTGCGCGGCAACACGGTGGAGCGCAACGCGGTCGGCATCGAGCTGACCAACGCCTCGGACAACCTGTCGATCCTGGGCAACCGCGCGGCGGGCAACCGGGTGGGCGTCACGGTGAACTCCAACGACCTGGAGGCGCTGGCCCCGCAGCACGGCGCAGTGATCGCGGGCAACGTGGTCGTCGACAACAACGCCGCCGACTCGCCGCAGCAGGCGGACGGCGGCTTCGGCATCGGCATCGGGATCGGCGGCGGCACGGAGAACCGGGTGGAGCGCAACCTGGTGCGGGGCAACCGGGCGGCCGGGGTGATCGTCACCGATCCGGCGGGCCACCCGGCGAGCGGCAACCGGGTCGAGGGCAACCAGGTGGACGGCAACGGCGCCGATCTGGTGCTCGCCTCCGTCGACCCGGCCAACTGCTTCGGCGGCAACCGGCCCGTGACGCAGAGCCCGGACGGCCTGGAGGCCGCGGCGGCGTGCGGCGGAGCGGGGCGCGGGCCGCTGGCCGCCGGGCGCCCGGCGCCGGTCCAGGCGCCGCCCGGTGTGCCGTTCAGCCGGGTGCCGGCGCCGTCCGCGCAGCCGTCGCTCACCGACCCGGCGGCGCCCGCCCGTCCGGCGACCGGCCTGCCGGGGGCGGTGGACCCGGCGGCGTACCCGCTGCCGACGGATCCCGCGGCGGTGCCGCCGCGGCCTGCCGGGTAGCCGGCGAGTCGGCGGGCCGGCGGTCAGCCGGTGAGCCAGGGCGCCTCGGGGAGCTTGGCGGTGTCGTCGCGCCCGCCGAACTCGACCGTGCTCGGGGTGCCCAGGCCCGGCATCCGCATCGTCACCCGCCGCAGCGCGCCGTCCGCGTCGACCCAGTAGGTCAGCGGCGACCGCTCGCCGTCGGGCGCGGCGCCCTGGGCGCGCGGTCCGGCGAACCGGTCGTGCTCGCGGCCGTCCAGCCGGTCGCGGCCGAGCCAACGGGCGCCGGACTGGGCGAGCAGCAGCGGGTTGTCGGGCCGGTCGGCGCCGAGCTGGACGATCAGCTGGAGCCCGGCGTCCAGCGGGTCGGCGGTGTAGCTGCGCGGGGACCAGCCCTGGCGGGGGACGTGCTCGGCCTGCTGCCAGGCCGGGCCGTCGGCGCCGGCCGGTTCGGGGGCGAGCCCGAGGCCGCCGGCGTCCCAGACGACCAGGCCGTGGTCGAGCGGGCCGTTCGCCCCGGTGACCTGGTAGCGGCCGGTGCCCCGGCGGGTGCGGTAGTCGACGACGCCCTCGACCCGGACTCCGACGCCGCCGCCCTCGGAGGCGGTGAGGGTCACCGCGACCGGGCTGGCCTCGAACAGGTTGAGGCGCGACAGGGCCAGCCGGGAGGCCTCGTCGACGGTCACCGGCCGCTCCCCCGGCTCGTCGGAGACGGAGCGGTAGGCGACCAGGCCGCCCGCGGCGGCGCACACCGCGAGCGCGACCAGGCTCCTGAGCCAGACGGCCCGGCGGCGGCCCGGCCCGGGGCTCGCCTCGGGGATGTCGGCCTTCGTCTTCCGGGCCATGCGCCTGCCTTCTCTCGTTCTCTCTCGTCGAACCGGTCGGTCACAACAGACGGGCGGGCCCGGGGACCCGTGGTCCCCGGACCCGCCCTGGTTCCGGCGTCACGCCCCCGCACGGGCGGGGGTGCGCCACCGGGGTCGGGCTACTGCTGCCGGGTCCGGCGGCGGCGCGCCAGCAGCACGAGGCCCGCGCCGAGCACGGTCAGCGTGCCCGCACCGGCGGCCATCACCGGGATGCCCTCGTTCGCCCCGGTGTTGGCCAGGTGCGATCCGGGGGCGGGGGCGGCCGGCGCCGGCGGCGGCGGCGCGGCCGGGGACGGCAGCGCCGGCGCCTGGGTCTGCGGAGCCGTCGGCGTCGGCGTCGGGGTGGGCGTCGGCGTCGGCGTCTCGGTGGGCGTCGACGTCGGCGTCGGGGTGGCCGTCGGGCTGGGCGTCGGGGTCGGGATCAGCCGGTTGACGGCCGTCACCTCGACTCCGGCGGCCAGGTTGTCGGCGTTCAGCACCAGCGGCCCGAACACCGTCTTCTCCGGCGCGGAGTAACCCTCCGGCGGGCTCACCTCCTGCCAGTAGTACGAGCCCACCACACCGCTGCCCAGGCAGATGCCGTCGGCCCCGGTGGTGCAGGGGTCGCCGACCGCCGTGTCGGGCTTGTCACCGGTGCTCTGCAGCCCGTCGGTGCCGTTGCTCTCCTTCCACAGGCGGAACTTCGCGCCCGCCAGCGGCTTGCCGTCCTGGTCGTGCTTGACCAGGCGCAGCGCGCCCTCCTGCTGCCGGAAGCCGAAGTCGAAGGTGTGGTCGTTCTCGCCCGGTCCACCGGTGGTCAGCGCCCGTTCGGCGTACTGCCCGCCCGCCGGGACGATGCCCTTCGAGTTGATGAACGCGTTGTCGCCGGCGTCCGCGTCGGTCGGCACCCACTGGTGGAGCGGGCCGCCCTTGGCGTAGTCGGCGGGGTTGTCCAGCCGGACGGTGTACTTCGTCCGGGGCTTGAGGCCGCCGGTGACGTTGGAGTCGTCGAAGTAGTACTCACCGCGCTCGGTGGTCCTGGTGGTGCCGACGAGCTTCCCCGTCTCGTCGTAGAGGTTGACGGTCGCTCCGGGCACGGGCTTCTGGCCCGGGCGCTGGATGCCGCTGCGCTCGGGGTCGTACCAGACCCGGTTGCCGATCTGGAGCGGGGCCTGGTCGCAGAGCACCTCCAGGTCACCCATCGAGGCGCCCTTGCCGAACGGGGACACCTCGTCCTTCGGCGTGAGCCGGAACCCGAACTTCGGGTCCTGCTTGCCGTCCCGCTGGAGGAACGAGGTGCCGTAGCCGAGGGCGGTGTGGTTGGGGTCGAACGCCGAGGTCGCGATGGTGTTCTCGACCTTGGAGTCCGCCATGCCCGCGAACGCCGTGTTGCGGTGACCGCCCCAGGCGGTGTCGAAGAAGCGGGTGCCCCGGGGGGCCAGTCCGCATCCGTTGTTGGTGTCCATCACGTAGCCGCCGTTCGCCGGGCAGGCCTTGTTGAGGTCACCGCCCGACATCACGGTGGAGTAGGGGACACCGGACGGCGCCCGGTCGGCGAAGCGGTCGCGGAAGGCCAGCAGCATCGAGCCGTCGGTCTCGAACGCGATCTCGCCCAGCTCGGGTTCGGGCTGGGCGATGAGGGTGGAACCGCAGGGGTTGCCGTTCTGCGAGGTCGGCCAGGTGTCGGTCCACGGGAACCAGGCAGCGCCGTCGCAGGCACCGCCCCCGACGGTCGACTGGCGCGGGTAGTCCAGCGGCTGGTTCAGGACCGGCGCCGCGAACGCCCCGGTGGCCAGGTCGAACGGCAGCACCACCGCACGCAGGTCGGAGGCCTTTCCGGTCGACTCGCCCGAGCAGACGCCGCCGAGGTAGCCGGTGCCGTCCTGGAGGCCGAGGCCGAACGGACGCCAGTCGACGGCGGCCGGGCAGCCCGGGTCCGGAACGGGGTAGGCCGCCTTCGGCGCGGAGGCCGTGGGCGCGGTGGCGTCGTAGCGGTAGAGCTTGCGGTCGTGGAGGTTGACGACGAAGAGGTCCTTGCCGTCGTCGGTGACCTTGATGCCGCCCAGGCTCTCCTTGCCCGGAGCCCCGATGAACCCGTCGTCGGTGCCGCCGCCGTGGGCGGTGGTACCGGTGTTCGGGACGGTGGTGAACAGCGTGGTCCTCTTGGTCTCCACGTCGGTCACGTAGATCCCGCCCGCGCCGCCGGGACCGTAGTCCGTGGCCCGCTTGGCGACCGCCGAGGAGAACACCCGCCGGTCGGCCTTGTTCCACGCGATGCCGTAGAGCGTGCCGGTGTCGGCGTTGGTGGCGAGGTTCGTCGCCTTGACGTCCACGCCCTCCTGGCCGCGCGCGCTGTACGGGAAGGAGACCAGCGTGCGCTGGGCCCCGCCCTCGCGGGTGGTGGGCTGGCAGGCCGTCACCAGGGGGGCGTTCTTCTGGCAGTAGTCACCGGGGCTCCAGAGCCCGGTGGTGAGCTCCACGTTCTTGCCGCCGGTGACGTCGACGAACTCCTCGTTGCTGCTGAGCTGGGTGGGCGCGCCCTCCAGCCCCTTCCGGGAGGCGAACGCCGGGTGGAGCGTGCCCGGCTTCGGGTTCACCACCTGGACGCGGTACTTGCCGCCGGTGAGCTTGGTGCCGGGCGTCAGCGTCACCGTGCCGTTGGCCGCCGTGGTGCCCTCGACGACCGCTCCCGCGTCGTCGGTGAGGGTCACCCTGACGCCGGCCATGCCGGGCTCCAGCGCGGCCTGCCACACGCCGTCGGTGTCCACGGCCCGCACCACGCGGACCGTCACCGTGCCGTCGGCCGGCTGCGGGAACGCGGCCGGGGCAGCCAGCAGCGAGCACGCCCCGATTCCGAGGAGCAGCGCCGCGGCGCCCCCCACGGTGCGGCGGCCGACCGGACCCGGTGGCCGCCGTCCCGGGCCGCGCGCGGCACCGGTTTCCTGATCATGTGTCGTCGTCATCCCTGCTCTCATCAGACAGTTGGGCCTGCCGCCCCGACTCCGTGCGGGAGTGCGCGTGTGACGGAAAGCCGTCATTGTTAAGGGGAGCTTAAAGGGACTTCACACAAGTTCGCAGGAAAACCAGGAACTTTGACGACAGATCAGACGTTCCGTCGTGCGGAGAGGTGTTCGGCCGCCGGTGCGCCGGCCGTGACGTCCGCGGGGGCGACGGCGGTGAGTGGCCGGGTCGTGCGGGGGTCCGGACGGGGCGCGGCGGAGCCGGCGTTCCCGGATCCGGCCCGGGTGGCACTGCCGACGCCGGAGACCGCCGCGCCCCACCGGCCGGTCGTCCCGCGCGGGCGGGCCGGGGCCCGGGAGACGAACTGCTCCGCTGCGACGGCCCGCGCGGCGCGGTTCCCGGGGGCCGGACGCGGACGGCACGTAAGGAGCGAAACACTGACGTAACGTCACTCCGCTGGGAACGCCTGGAGTTCAACCCCGGCACCCTTGACCAGTCAAGTCCTTGCAGTAGTGTCGCCACCCAAGTCCGGGGGAATCGGTCTCCCCCGGTGTTCCCCGAGACATTCCCACGCGTGAACCGGATCTACGGTTGGAGTTCAAGGCGATGACGGCGGCAACCGGGACCAATGCTCGCTTTGCGTACCGTGTCTACCACGCGATGCTTCGCACCGAAGAGGGCCGCACGGATCCGGCGGAGGTCGCCCGCAGGCTCGGCGCCTGCTCCGAGGACGTCCGGGAGGCCGTGGACTGGCTGGCCGGGCACGGGCTGCTGGACCGGGATCCGGACTCGCCGGTCGATCCGCCGCAGCGGGTGCTCAGACGGCTGGTGGCCGACCAGCAGGAGCGGCTGGCCGAGTTCACCCGCGCGCAGGACCTCATCTCCGACCTCGCCGACGGCCTGATGGCCCGTCCGCCCGCCGCCGCGGGGAGCTCGGCCGTCGAGGTGGTCGACTCGCGCGAGCACCTGCTGCGCCGGCTCGGGGAACTGCACGCGGCCAGCCGCTCCGAGGTGGCGGTGATGCTGCCGCACGCGGCGGAGCCGGAGCCGCTGCAGCCGTCCGTGCACGAGAACGTGGAGCTGCTGAAGCGGGGTGTCCAGTGCCGGGTGGTGGCGCCCGCCTCCGCCCTGGGCAGTCCGGCGGTCGTCGAGTACGTCGACGCGCTGCAGGAGGCCGGCGCCGAGGTCCGCACCGCCGAGTCGCTGCCGCTGCGGCTGGTCATCGTCGACCGGGAGAAGGTGGTCACCCGCTCCCAGCCGGGGGGCCCGCGCCGCCACGTGGTGATCGACTGCGGACTGCTGGCGCAGGTGTTCACCCGGGTCTTCGAGCACAGCTGGTCGACGGCCGCGCCGTACACCCGGCGGCGGCGGGCCGACGATCCGGCGCAGGTGCTCTCCGGCACCCACCGGCTGGTGCTGCACATGATGGCCTCGGGGGCGACCGACAAGGCGATCGCCCGTCACCTCGGCTACTCGGACCGGACGGTGCGGCGTTTCGTCGCCGAGATCCTGCGGGTGCTGGAGACCGACAACCGGCTCACCGCGATGGTGCGGGCCACCCGGCTCGGGCTGCTGGAGCACGAACCGTGGCGGGCGCCGGCGGCTGCGGCGCCCTGACCCGCGGTCCACGGGCGGCCGTGCGCTACAGCAGGCCGCGTTCGGAGGCGATCCGGGCGGCGTCGAAGCGGTTGCGTCCGTCGAGCTTGCGCATGGCGCCCGAGGTGAGGTTGCGCACGGTGCCGGCCGCGAGGTAGAGCTCGCGGGCGACCTCCTTGACGGAGGCGCCGGTGGCGGTGAGCCGCAGGATCTCCCGTTCGCGCTCGCTCAGGATCTGTTCGGCGACGGGCGCCGGGGCGGCCGGGCGGGCCGGCGGCTCCGGCACGTGGCCCGCCGCCGGTCTCCCGGCCGCCGGTCTGCTGCCGGCCGGTCTGCCGACGGCGGCGTCCCGGATGGCGTCGACCAGGCAGGGGATCTTCGTCTGCTTGGTGACGACGCCCCGCGCGCCCGCGGACACCGCGCGGTCCACCAGCGTCCGGGTGGGCCGGGCCGTCATGATGACGACCCGGCAGTCGGGCAGGCGCCGCCCCAGCTCCCGCACCAGCCGGAAGCCGCCCTGGGTGGGGCCCATCCCCAGCACCGCCACGTCCGGACGGCGGCGCACCGCGACCGGGACGATCATCGAACTGCGGCTCACGGCGCCGACGACCTCGAAGTCCTTGACGGACGCCAGCACCTCGGCGATCGCGTCCAGGGGCAGGAGTTGCTCGTCGGCTACCAATACACGAATGGTCATCATCAGGTCTCCCCCGAGGGTCCCTGGGACGGGACACTCCTGGTGATCGTTTCGGCCGCGGCCCAGTGTGCGGCCGGCCGTCCGGCCCCGTCGACGGGTTGCGAATGTCCGGGTGAGGACATGTCCGCGGCAGGACCCGAGGAGCCGGCGGAGCCGCGGATCTACGCGTGTCATCCGCCGACCCCTCAACCTATCCCGGCCCCGGGGGGCGACCCGGTGCCCGGGGAGAGGGACGTGACAAACGTCAGTGGAAGCAGGTCGAAGCCTTGTCGCCGGTCACCCACCAGGACCACGATGCGCACTGGTGACCGACTGCCGCGCTGGGCCCGTCCGCCCCGCCCGGCCCATCCGCACCCATCCGTCACCCCGACCGCCGTCCGCCCCGACGCCCACCACCGCCCGCGCGCCCCGCAGGCCCCGATCCCTGCCCGCGCCGACCGGTCCCCGTCCGCCCGTGCGCCCCCGCACGCCCCGGCCGGGTACCCGGCCACGCCCGAAGCCCGCTCACCCCGGATGCCGGAGGAAGAGGACATGCACACAGACCCTGTGGTCCAGGACCCGACCCAGGCCCTGGCCGTCGTCGGCATGGCGGGCCGGTTCCCCGACGCCCCCGACGTCGAGAGCTTCTGGCGGCTGATGACGGAGCGGCGCGACGCCATCCGTCCCGTCCCCGCCGCCCGGTGGGACGCCACCGCCCAGCTCGACCCGCAGCGGGAGATCCAGGCCGTCGGCGGATTCCTCGACGACGTCGACCGGTTCGACGCCACCTTCTTCGGCATCTCCCCGCGCGAGGCCGAGATGCTCGACCCCCAGCAGCGGCTGATGCTGGAGGCCGCCTGGCGGGCCCTGGAGGACGCCGGCACGCCCGCCCGCGCGCTGGCCGGCACCCGCACCGGCGTCTTCGTCGGCGCCGGCTGGCACGACTACGAGCACGTCGGCCGCAAGAGCGGCAGCGGCGTCACCCAGCACACCGCCCCCGGCTACGCGCTCGACATGATCGCCGCCCGGGTCTCCTACTTCCTCGGCCTCACCGGCCCCAGCCTGGTCGTGGAGACCGGCTGCTCCTCGGCGCTGGTCGCGGCGCACCTCGCCGCCCAGGCGCTGCGCGCCGGCGAGGTGGACGCCGCGATCATCGGCGGCGTCGCGCTGATGCTCGACCCGACCGCCTCGATCGGTCTGACCTACTTCGGCGGCCTCTCCCCCGACGGCCGCTGCAAGGCCTTCGGCGCCGGGGCCAACGGCTTCGTGCGCGGCGAGGGCGTCGGCGCCCTGTACGTGAAGACCGTCGCCCGCGCGCTCGCCGACGGCGACCGGATCCACGGCGTCATCGCCGGCACGGCGGTGAACAACGACGGCGGCGGCCAGAGCGTCGTCGCGCCCAGCCCGCTGGGCCAGGAGCGGCTGCTGCGCGACTCCTACCGGCAGTGGGGCATCCCGGCCGACCGGGTCGCCTACCTGGAGGCGCACGGCACCGGCACCGCGGTCGGCGACCCGATCGAGGCCGGCGCCGTCGGCCGGGTCCTCGGGCAGGCCCGCAGCGCGGACGCGGGCCCGCTGCCGATCGGCTCGGTGAAGACCAACATCGGCCACCTGGAGGCCGCCGCCGGGATCCCGGGGCTGTTCAAGGCGCTGCTGTCGCTGCGTCACGGGGTCGTGCCGCCGAGCCTGCACTCCGCCGAGCTCAACCCCGACATCGCCTTCGACGAGCTGAACCTGACGGTGGTCCGCGAGCCGCTGCCGCTGCCCGCCGGCGAGCAGGTGTTCCTCGGCGTGAGCAGCTTCGGCTGGGGCGGCACCAACGCGCACGTGGTGCTGACCGGTGCGCCGGGCGCCCCCGTGCCCGCCCCCGCCGCGACGGACGGCGCGGTGCCGGACGGCGCGGTGCCGGCCGCGGCGGACCGCGCGGTGCTGCTGCCGGTGTCGGCGCACAACGAGCAGGCGTTCGCCGAGCGCGCCCGCGAGCTGCGCGAGGTGCTGGTCTCCGGCGCCGCCGCGCTCCCGGAGCTGGCCGGCACCCTCGCCTGGCAGCGCGACCAGTTCCCGGTCCGCGCGGCCGTCACCGCCGCCGGCGCCGACGAGGCGGCCGGGCACCTGGAGCGGCTGGCCGCCGACCCCGGCGCCGCCGGGGCCGGGGTGGTCACCGGACGCGCCGCGCCGCACGGGCGCACCGCCTTCGTCTTCCCCGGCCAGGGCTCCCAGTGGCACGCCATGGGCCGTGAACTGCTCGCCTCGGACCCGGTGTTCGCCGCCGTGATCCGCCGCTGCGCGAAGGCCCTGGAGCCGTACACCGACTGGAACCTGGTGGAGGTCGTCTCGGGCGAGGCCGGCGAGGAGTGGCTGTCGCGGATCGACATGCTCCAGCCGACCCTGTGGGCCGTCTCGCTGGGCCTGTGCGAGGTGTGGCGGGCGGCCGGGGTGGAGCCGGACGTCGTGGTCGGCCACAGCCAGGGCGAGGTCACCGCGGCCACCGCCGCGGGCATCCTCTCCTACGAGGACGGCGCGATGGTGGTCGCCCGGCGCAGCGCGATCGCCCGGCGCACCTCGGGCAAGGGCCGGATGCTGGCGGTGGACCTCTCGCTGGACGCCGCGAAGGCGGCGCTGTCCGGCTTCGAGGAGGGCGTCTCGCTGGCCGTGAACAACGGGCCGAACAGCTGCGTGCTCTCCGGGGACACCGAACTGGTGCTGGCGCTCAAGGAGTTGCTGGAGGCCGAGGGCACCTTCTGCCGGCTGGTCAACGTGGACTACGCCTCGCACAGCCCGCAGATGGACGAGCTGGAGGACGACCTGCTGGCGGCCCTGCGGTCGGTGCGCCCGGGCCGCGGCACCGTCGGGCTGATGTCGACGGTCCGGGTGGCGCCGCTGGAGGGCCCCGAGCTGGACGCCCGGTACTGGGTGGACAACCTGCGCCGTCCGGTGCTGTTCGCCGACGCGATGGAGCGGCTGTTCGACACCGGGGTCACCCATGTGGTGGAGATCAGCCCGCACCCGGTGCTCACCCCGGCGCTGGAGCAGCTGGCCGCGCAGCGGCCCGTCCCGCCGCAGGTGCTGTCGACGCTGCGGCGCGACCAGGGCTCGCCGGGCATGCTGCGCGAGTCGATGGCGCGGGCGTACGTGAGCGGTCTGGAGCCGTTCGGCGCGCTGCCCCGGTCGGCCTGGGCGCCGGTGCCGCCGTACCCGTGGCAGCGCACCGCCCACTGGGTGGAGCCGGCCCGCCGGCGCACCGCGGGCGGCGCGGGGGACGCGCTGCAGCTGGTGCCGTCGGTGACCGAGCAGGGCGCCTGGTCGGGGACGCTGGAGCTGGCCCCGGCCGACCTGCCCTGGGTGAGCGACCACCGGGTGTACGACGCGGTGGTGCTGCCCGGCACCGCGATGCTGGAGCTGGCGCTGCGCACGGCGCTGACCCGCACCGGCGGGGCGCACCGCACGCTCGCCGACGTCGGTCTGCACAGCCACCTCACCCTCACCGACGAGCCGGTGACGGTGGCGCTGGGCTGGCGGGACGACGTCACCGGCGGCGGCAGCTTCACCCTCTCCTCGCTGGAGCCGGGCGCGCAGGGCTGGGTGCGGCACGCCACGGCGCGGGTGCTGGCCGAGGACACGGCGCGCGAACTGCCGTCCTTCCCCGAGCGGATGCTCGGTCTGGAGGCGGCGCCGGCCGGGGAGTTCTACGCGGACTGCGCGGCGCGGGGGCTGAACTACGGTCCGGCGTTCCGGGGCGTGGTGGGTCTGCGCGGGGACGCCGCGGAGAGCCTGGCCGAGGTGCGGCTGCCGGAGGGGCTGCTGGTCTCCG
The DNA here is from genome assembly GCF_042884635.1 of Kitasatospora sp. NPDC058115. Classification (NCBI taxonomy): domain Bacteria; kingdom Bacillati; phylum Actinomycetota; class Actinomycetes; order Kitasatosporales; family Streptomycetaceae; genus Kitasatospora; species Kitasatospora sp. NPDC058115. The sequence continues at coordinate 119,786 of NZ_JBHVTL010000011.1, read as the reverse complement.
GCTACCCGCACCGGCTGCACCCGGCGCTGTGGGACGCGGCGCTGCAGGCGTCGATCCCGCTGTTCCCCGGTGACGAGGCGGCGGTGCCGGTGGGGGTGGGGCGGATCCACCTGCACACGGACCTGGCGGAGCCGGTCACCGCGCTCTGGTCGCACGCCGTGCGCCGGGACGGCGGCGAGGAGGTCGACCTGTTCCTGTTCGACGCAGCGCGCCGGCCGGTGCTGAGCCTGCTGGGGCTGCGGATGCGGGCCCTGGCGGCCTCGGCCGACCCGGGCGCGGCGGACGCGGAGCGGATCCACCGGATGGAGTTCCGGCCGCTCGCCCGACCGGAGGGCGCGGAGGGCGCGCAGGACGGCGGGGCGGCGGAGGACGGCGGGGCCGCGGCTCCCGGCCGCTGGGCGGTGTGCGCGGTCGAGGCGGCCGGTGGCACGGCGGCCCGGTCGCGGGCCGGTGAACTGGCCGAGGCGCTGGGCGCGCTCGGCGGCACCGCGCAGGCCCGGGTGGTGGACGGCGGGGCGGCCGGGGACACCGGGGCCTGGGAGGAGCGGCTGGCCTCCGTCGAGGGCCTGACCGGGGTGGTCTTCGTGGCGCCGCGCGCGGACGCCGGCCCGGCCGCCCAGCGCGCGGGTCTGGCGGCGCTGGCCGCGCTGGTGCGTGCCTGTGCGACCCGCCCGCTGGTGCCCCGGCTGGTCGTGGTGACCGCCGACGCGCAGCTGCCGGCGTCGGCGCCCGGCGAGGGCGATCCGGGGGCGGCGCTGTACTGGGGCTTCGCCCGGGTGCTGCGCGGTGAGCACCCGGAGCTGCGCCCGGTGCTGGTGGACGTGGCCGCGGCGGACGACGGCTGGGCGGCGCGGTGCGCGGGCGAGCTGGCCGCCGAGGACGGCGCGGACCAGGTGGTGCTGCACGGCGGCGAGCGGCTGGTCGGCCGGCTGGTGCGCGGCGCGGCGGCGCCGGACGCCCCGGCGGGCCCGGCCCGGCCGGCCTGGCGGACGGGCGCGGCGCAGCCGTTCCGGCTCGCCCCGGACCGTCAGGGCACCTGGGACGGCCTGGCGTTCCGCCCGCTGGAGCGGCGGGCGCCCGGCGCCGGGGAGATCGAGATCGCGGTGGACGCGGCCGCGCTGAACTTCATCGACGTGATGAAGGTGATGGGCACCTACCCCGACCCGTCGGCGGACGCCCGGCTGCTCGGCCTGGACGGCGCGGGCGTGGTGACCAGGACCGGCGAGGGCGTGACCCGCTTCGCCCCCGGTGACCGGGTGGTCGCCTGCACCAGCGGCGGCGCGCTGGCCACCCACTGGACGGTGCTCGCCGACCACGCGCAGCCCGTGCCGGCGGAGATGTCCGCGCAGGACGCGGCGGCGTTCCCGGCGGTGACCATCACCGCCTGGTACGGACTGCGGCACCTGGCCTCGCTGCAGCCCGGCGAGACGGTGCTGATCCACTCGGCGGCCGGCGGCCTGGGCCTGGCGGCGATCGAGGTGGCGCGGCTGCTCGGCGCCGAGGTGGTGGCCACGGCGGGCAGCGAGGAGAAGCGCGCCCATCTGCGCGCGCTGGGCGTCCGGCACGTCTTCGACTCCCGGGACCTCTCCTGGGCGGGCCTCGTGCGCGGGGCGACCGGGGGCCGCGGGGTGGACGTCGTCCTCAACTCGCTGACCGGCGCGGCGATCCCGCTGGGTCTTGAGGTGCTGGCCGAGGGCGGGCGGTTCGTCGAGGTCGGCAAGGCCGACATCTACGGCGGGCGCACGCTGGCCCTGGACGCCTTCCGCAAGGGCATCTCGCTGGCCTCCCTGGACCTCGCGGGCGTGATCGCCCGCCGTCCGGCCCTGTTCACCCGGCTGTTCGCCGAGGTGTGGGAGCGGGTCGAGCAGGGCGGGCTGCGGCCGCTGCCGGTGCTGAGCCGCCCGTTCGCGCAGGCCGCCGAGGCGATGCGGGAGATGGCGCGCGGCAACCACATCGGCAAGTTCGTGCTCCGTGACCCGGCGACGGTCGGCGAGGTGGCACCGGAGCCGCTGCGCGACGGCCGGTTCCGGGGCGACGGCACCTATCTGATCACCGGCGGCCTCGGCGCGCTCGGTCTGTCGCTGGCCGAGTTCATGGCCGAACGGGGCGCGGGCCGGCTGGCGCTGGTCGGCCGATCGGCGCCGCGCGAGGACGCGGTGGCGCGGATCGAGGCGCTGCGGGCGCGCGGCGCCCGGGTGGACGTCTTCGCGGCGGACGTCGCCGACCCGGCGGCGGTGCGGCGGGTGCACGAGCAGCTTCCGCCGCTGCGCGGCGTGGCGCACGCGGCCGGTCTGCTGGACGACGCGACGGTGCTCAATCTGACGCCGGAGCAGCTGCACCGGGTGCTGGCGCCCAAGGTCGACGGCGCGGCCAACCTGGACGCGGTGACCGCGGACGACCCGCTGGACTTCTTCCTGCTGTTCTCCTCGGCGGCGGCGCTGTTCGGCAACGCCGGGCAGGCGGCCTACGCGGCGGGCAACGCCTTCATGGACGCGCTGGCGGTCTCCCGCCGGCGGCGCGGGCGGCCGGCGCTGAGCGTGCAGTGGGGGCCGTTCAGCGACGTCGGCCTGGCGGCCGCGGAGGACAACCGCGGCAACCGGCTGGCGGAGCGCGGCATGGCCGGCTTCTCCACCGGGGAGGCCTGGCGGGCCCTGGAGGGCTTCCTGGGCGGTGACGAGCAGGTGGTCGCCTATGTGCCGATCGACCTGCGGCAGTACCTGGAGGCGTACCCCGACGCGGTGACGCTGGAGAGCTGGAGCGCGCTGCGCGAGCTGGCCCGGCACGGGGGCGGCGGCAGCAGCGCGGGCGCGGCCTTCCTCGCCGAGCTGCGGGCCGCGCCCGAGGAGCGCTGGCCGGAGCTGCTGGAGGCCAAGGTGCAGGAGCTGGCCGGCCGGGTGCTGCGGCTGGACACCGGGGCGGTCGACCGGGACACGCCGTTCAAGTCGCTCGGGCTGGACTCGCTGATGGGCCTGGAGCTGCGCAACCGGCTGGAGGCGGCGTTCGGGCTGCGCCTGTCGCCGACCCTGCTGTGGACGTACGGCACGCCCCGGGCGCTGTCCGCGGTGCTGGCCGAGCGGCTGCTCGGCGATCAGGCGGGCGAGGACGCCCCGGCGGACGCGGCCACCGACGGCGAGGGCTGAGCGCGATGACGGATCAGCAGACGCCCACCGCGCCCACGCCGCTGACCAGGGCGCTGGACACGGTCCGCAAGCTGCGGGCGCAGCTGGACGCCGCGAGCGGCACCGGCCCGCTGGCCGTGGTCGGCATCGGCCTGCGGCTGCCGGGCGGCATCGCCGACCTGGACGGCTACTGGTCGGCGCTGGCCGGGGGCCGGGACCTGGTGGGCCCGCTTCCGGCCGGGCGGCGCGGGCCGTTCGCCGCCGAGTGGGAGCGGCTGCCGCACACCGGCGGCTTCCTGGACGAGGTGATGGACTTCGACGCGGAGTTCTTCGGCATGGGCGCCGAGGAGGCCCGCGGCACCGATCCGCAGCAGCGGCTGCTGCTGGAGGTCGCCTGGGAGGCGCTGGAGAACGCGGCGCTCCCGCCGGACCGGCTGGACGCGGCCCGCACCGGGCTGTTCGTCGGCGTCACCGGGCAGGAGTACTGGGACTGGCACAGCGGGGAGCTGGACACCCACTGGGCGGGCGGCAACGGCCACTGCTTCACGGTCGGGCGGGTCGCGTACGCGCTGGGGCTGGCCGGTCCGGCCATCACGGTGGACACCGCCTGCTCGTCCTCGCTGGTCTCGGTGCACCTGGCGCGTCAGGCGCTGGCCCGCCGGGAGTGCGACGTGGCGCTGGCCGGCGGGGTGAACCTGGTGCTGTCGCCGCGGGCGACCCGGCTGCACCAGCTGGCGGGCACGCTCTCGCCGGACGGGCGGTGCAGCCCGTTCGACGCCCGGGCGAACGGCTTCACCCGGGGCGAGGGCTGCGGTGTGCTGGTCCTCAAGCGGCTGGAGGACGCCCGGCGCGACGGCGACCGGGTGCACGCGGTGGTGCACGGCTCGGCGGTGAACCAGACCGGCCGGTCGACCGGCTTCACGGCGCCCAACGTGCTGTCGGAGGTCGCGCTGACCGAGGCGGTGCTGGCGGACGCGGGGCTGACGCCCGCCGACATCGGCCTGGTGGAGGCGCACGGGACGGGCACCTCGCTCGGGGACACCATCGAGATGGAGGCGATCGCCGCCGCCCTGGGCCGCCGCAACGGCGGGGCCGAGCTGGCGGTCGGCTCGGTGAAGGGCAATCTGGGGCACCCGGAGTCGGCGGCCGGGGTGATCGGGCTGGTGAAGGCGGTGCTGTGCCTGCGGCGGCGCGAGGTGCCGCCGCTGGCCAACTTCGCCACCCTCAACCCGCTGATCGACCTGGAGGGCACCGGCATCACCCTGCCGACGGCGCTGCGGCCGTGGCCGAGGGGCGCCGGGCGGCACGCGCTGGTCAGCGCCTTCGGCATGGGCGGCACCAACGCCCAGGTGGTCGTGGGCGCGGCCGAGGAGCAGGACGGCGGCGCGGTGCCGGCGGGACCGGTCGACGGCTTCGAGCTGTCCGCCCGCACCCCGGAGGCGCTGCGGGCGCTGGCGGGCGCCCTGCACGACCGGCTCGCCGGGCTGACGGACGCCGACTACCCGGCGTTCGCGTACACGGCGGGCGCCGGGCGGGCCCGGCACCGGCTGCGGGCGCGGATCGCGGCCGGGGACCGGGGCGCCGCGCTGCGGGCCCTCCGGGGGCTCGCCGGGGGCGGTTCGCCGTCCGGGGTGGAGCTCTCCGAGCGCGAGCACGGCGGCGACGGCGCGGAGGACGTCGCGACGGCGCCGTCCCGGGCCGTGCTGGACCTGCCGAACTACCCGTGGCAGCGCCGCCGGTACGCGCCGGAGCCGGCCGGCCCGTCCTCTCCCGTGGCCGTGCCCGTGGCCGCGCCCGTGCCTCCGGTGGCCGAGGCGCCCGCGGAGGGCCGGCACGCCCTGTTCGCGCTGGAGTGGGCCCCCGCCGGGGACGGCGCCGACGAGGCCCCGGCCGGCGCCCCCGGCCGGTGGCTGGTGTTCGCCGACCGCACGGGCGTCGGCGAGGCGCTGGGCGCCGAGCTGACGGCCCGGCACGGCAGCGCGGTGACCGTCACCCCCGGCGAGCGGTCCCGGCGGCTGGACGCGCTGCGCCACGAGCTAGACCCGCGCCGCCCCGAGGACCTCACCGCCCTGCTCAAGGAGCTGCGCGCGGAGGGCGACGGGCCGTGGGCCGGGGTGGTCCACGCCTGGGGCCTGGACGCCCCCGGCCCCCGGCCGGACGGGCCCGCGCCGTTCCCGCTCACCGAGGAGCGCGCACGCGCCGTGCGCCCGGTGCTCCAGCTGCTCCGGGAGCTGGCCGGGGAGGGCCTGCCCGGTGCCCCGCGCCTCGCGCTGCTGACCCGCGGCGCGCAGCGGGTCAGCGAGCGGGATCCGGCGCCCGACCCGGCCCAGGCACTGCTGCGCGGCGCGGCCGCGGCCGCGGCCGCGCCCGGCACGCCGCACCCGCTGGTCGTCGACCTCGACCCGGACCCGGGCCGCGACGACCCCGCCCGGCTGCTGGACGTGCTGCTGCGCCCCGCCGGGGAGCCGGCCGCCGCGCTGCGCGGCCCGGCCCGCTACGTGCCGGTGCGGGTGCCGCAGGACTCCGCGGACGGCACCGAACCCGGGTGGCAGCGGCGGCCGTTCGACCCGGAGCTGGACACCAACCACCGGATCCTGGCGGTGCGGCCCGGCCTCCTGGAGAGCCTGACGCCGACCCGCTGGGAGCGGACCGCGCCCGGCCCCGGCCAGGTGGAGATCGAGATCGCGGCGGCCGGGCTGAACTTCAGCGACGTGCTCAAGGCGATGGGCGCCTATCCGGGCGCCGCCGGGAGCGTCCCGCTGGGCGTCGAGTGCGCCGGGCGGGTCAGTGCGGTCGGCGCGGGCGTCGACCGCTTCCGGCCCGGCGACCGGGTGATGGCCGTGGTGCCGTCCGCGCTGGCGGCGTACGCCACCACCGAGGCGCACCTGGTGGCGCCGCGGCCGGCCGCGCTGGACGACGAGCAGGCGGCGGCCGTCCCGGTCGCCTTCCTGACCGCCGTCTACGGGCTCGACCACCTGGCCCGGCTGCGGGCGGGCGAGACGGTGCTGATCCACTCGGCGAGCGGCGGGGTGGGCCTGGCCGCGCTGGCGGTGGCCCGGCGTCGCGGGGCCCGGGTGTTCGCCACCGCCGGGACGCCGGACAAGCGCCGCTTCCTGCGCGAACTGGGCGGTGTGGAAAGGGTGATGGACTCCCGCTCGACGGCCTTCGCCGACGAGGTCGCCGAGGCGACCGCCGGGCGCGGGGTCGACGTGGTGCTCAACTCGCTGACCGGCGAGGCGCTGCGGCGCGGCCTGGCGCTGCTGGCGCCGGGCGGCCGCTTCGTCGAGCTGGGCAAGCGCGACATCTTCGACGACAACCCGATCGGCCTCGGCCACCTCAAGGGCAACCGGGCGCTGTTCGCGGTCGACCTCGACCACACCTTCCACGCGCAGCCGGAGCTGCTCGCCGAGCTGTTCGCGGAGGTGGTGCAGGGCTTCGACAGCGGGGAGTTCGGGCCGCTGCCGGTCACCGCCCGCCCGTTCGGCGAGGCGCGGGAGGCGTTCGCCGCGATGGCCCAGGCCCGCCACCTCGGGAAGCTGGTGCTGCGCCCGGAGCCGGCGCCGGAGATCGCGGTGCCGCCGAGCCCGGCGGTCGTCCGGGCGGACCGGGCCGGCTACCTGGTGACCGGCGGGACGACGCCCGCCGCGCTGGCGGCCGCCGGACGGCTGGCGGAGCTGGGCGCGCGCCGGATCGTGCTGCTCCGCTCCCCCGGCGCGGACGCCGCCGGGGCCGCCGAGGCGGCGGCGGGACTGCGTGCCCGGGGCGTGGAGGTGGCGCTGCCGGTCGCGGACCTGGCGCGGCCGGGGGAGGCCGCCGCGCTGCTGGCCGGCCTGGACGTGGCCGGGGTGGTGCACCTCGCGAGCGCCCCGCGGGACGGCGCCGGCGAGGACGACCCGACGGACGCCTCGGCGGCCCGGGCCGCCGAGGCCTGGCAGCTCCACCTCGCCACGGCCGAAAGCGCGTTGGACTTCTTCGTGCTGTGCGACCCGGCCACCGGGGCCGGGCGCGACACGGCCCTCGGCGCCTGCCTGGACGCGCTCGCCGCGCACCGCCGGGCCCTGGGGCTGCCGGCCCTGAGCGTCGACGGCGAGGGCCTCGGCTCGCTGGCCCGGCTGCTGGGCAGCCCGGCCACGATCGTCCGGGCGTCGGCGGCCGGCGACGGCGCCCCGGGCGAGGACTCCGACGGCGGGGAGGCGGTCCGCCGCCTGATGCTGGAGGTCGAACCGGGCCGGCGCCGACGCGCCGTCCTGGTGCGGCACTGCCGGGAGCTGGCCGCCCGGGTGCTCGACGGGCCCGGCGCGGACGCCGCCGCGATCGACAGCTCGGCGCCGCTGGCCGGTCTCGGCTTCGACTCCATGCGCACCCTGGAGCTGCGCACCCGGCTGGAGCTGTCGCTCGGCGTGCCGCTGCCCGCCACGCTCGGCTGGCAGTACCCGACGCTGGACGCGCTGGTGCCCTTCCTCGCCGAGCGGATGGGCATCCCGCTGGAGGCCGCCGCCCCGGCCGGGACGAGCCGGCCCGCCGCGGCCCCGCCCACGGGCGTCCGGGAGACCTCCGGCGCCGGGGAGACCGCCGCCGCCCGGGAGGGCGCCGCCCCCGTCGACCTCGACGGGCTCTCGGAGAGCGAGCTCGAAGCGCTCCTCCTCGCCAAGACCGCGCAGTTCGACGCCGATGCCGATCCGACCGACCGGGGACAGGGACGATGACCACCAGCGACAGCACCACCCGGCCCGCCGCGCCCGACGACCGGTCCGCGTCCATGACGGCGATGAAGCGCGCCCTCCTGACGATGGAACGGATGCAGCAGCGGATCGACGCCCACGAGCGGGCGCGGACCGAGCCGATCGCCATCATCGGCGCCGGCTGCCGCTTCCCCGGCGGAGTGGGCGACCCGGACTCCTACTGGGACCTGCTCACCGCCGGCAGCGACGCGATCGGCGAGATCCCGCCCGACCGCTGGGACGTCGAGGCGCTGTACGACGAGCGGCCGCGCACCCCCGGCAGGCACAGCACCCGCTGGGGCGGCTTCCTGGACCGGATCGACCGCTTCGACCACGAGTTCTTCGGCATCTCCCGCCGCGAGGCCGTCTCCATGGACCCGCAGCAGCGCCTGGTGCTGGAGGTCGCCTGGGAGGCCCTGGAGGACGCCGGGCAGGCTCCGCACGCGCTGGCCGGCAGCCGCACCGGGGTGTTCCTCGGCATCTGCAGCAACGACTACGCCGGGCTGCTGTTCCGCGAGCCCGCCGACATCACCGCCCACGCCAGCACCGGCGTCGCCCACAGCATCGCCAGCGGCCGGCTCTCCTACCTGCTGGACCTGCGCGGCCCGAGCGTCTCGGTGGACACCGCCTGCTCCTCCTCGCTGGTCGCCGTGCACCAGGCCTGCCAGAACCTGCGCCTGGGCGAGTGCGACCTGGCGATGGCCGGCGGGGTCAACGCGGTGGTCTCCCCCGACGCGGCGATCTCCTTCTCGCAGTTCCCGGAGATGCTCGCCGACGACGGCCGCTGCAAGACCTTCGACGCGGCGGCCAACGGCTTCGTCCGCAGCGAGGGCTGCGGCGTGGTGGTGCTCAAGCGGCTCTCCGACGCCGAGCGCGACGGCGACCGGGTGCTCGCGGTGATCCGCGGCTCGGCCGTCAACCAGGACGGCCGCAGCTCCGGGCTGACCGCGCCGAACGGCGCGGCCCAGCGCGAGGTGTTCCGCCACGCCCTGGCCGCCGCCGGGGTGGGCCCGGACCGGCTCGGGTACATCGAGACGCACGGCGCCGGCACCAAGCTGGGCGACCCGATCGAGGTGGCGGCGCTGGCCGAGGTCTACGGCCGCGAGGAGGGCGAGCCGCTCTACCTGGGCGCGGTGAAGACCAACCTCGGCCATCTGGAGGCGGCCGCCGGGATCGCCGGGCTGATCAAGGCCGCGCTCTGCGTGGAGCGCGGGCTGATCCCGGCGAACCTGCACTTCGGCGAGCTGAACCCGCACATCTCCTTCGACGGGACCACCTTCGCCGTGCCGACCGCGCTCACCCCGTGGCCGGCCGCGTCGGGGCCCCGGACGGCGGGCGTGAGCAGCTTCGGCTTCAGCGGCACCAACGCCCACCTGATCGTGGAGCAGGCGCCCGAGCGCCCGGCGGCGGAGCCGGACGGCGCCCGCCCGCTGTCCGTGCTGGCCCTGTCGGCGAAGAGCGGCGGCGCGCTGCTCAAGCTCGCCCGCCGCTACCAGGACCGGCTGGCGACGGCCGGGCCGCTGGACGCGCCCGACCTCTGCTTCTCCGCCAACACCGGCCGCTCGCACTTCCCGCACCGGCTCGCCGCGGTGGGCTCCTGCGCCGGGGAACTCGCCGACCGGCTGGCGGACTTCGTGCGCGACGACGCCGGGGAGGGCCTGCTGCTGGGCACCGCCCGGGACGCCGGGCCGGGCACGGCCGCCGAGCCGGTCTTCCTGTTCACCGGCCAGGGCCCGCAACGCGCCGGAATGGCCCGGCAGTTGTTCGAGACCCAGCCGTCCTTCCGGCGCACCCTGGAGCAGTGCGACGAGATCCTGCGGGACGTCCTGCCGGCGCCGCTGCTCTCCGCCGTGTACCCGGCCTCGGAGGCGGACGGCGAGCTGATCAACACCATGGAGTTCGCCCAGCCCGGCCTGTTCGCCGTGGAGTACGCGCTGGCCGAGCTGTGGCGCTCGTGGGGCGTGGAGCCGGCCGCGGTCGTCGGGCACAGCCTCGGCGAGTACACCGCGGCCTGCTTCGCCGGCGCGATGCCGCTGGAGGACGGCCTGCGGCTGGTCGCCGAGCGCGGCCGGCTGCTCCAGCGGCTCGCCGACGCCGGGGCGATGGCCGCCGTCTCCGCCCCGGTGGAGGAGGTCGCCGCGGAGGTCGCCCGCCATGACGCCGCGCTGGTGGCGGTGGCCGCGGTCAACGGCCCGGCGAACACCACCGTCTCCGGGGTGCGCGAGGTCGTCGACGCGATCTGCGAGGTGTTCACCGCGCGCGGCGCCGAGGTGCGCCGGCTGCGGATCTCCACCTCCTCGCACTCCCCGCTGGTCGAACCGGTGCTGGAGCCGCTGCGGACGGCGCTGGAGAAGGTCGCCTTCGGCGCCCCGCGGCTGCCGCTGGTGTCCAACCTGACCGGCCGGCTCTGGCCGTGGGACCGGCCGCTGGACACCGACTACTGGCTGGGCCACGCCCGGCAGCCGGTGCTCTTCGCCGACGGGGTGCGCTCGCTGTACGAGCTGGGTTACCGCACCTTCCTGGAGGTCGGCCCGGCGCCGACCCTGCTGGGCCTGGTCCGCGAGGTGCTGACCGGTGACGACGTGCTGATGCTGCCCAGCCTGCGGCCCAAGTTCGACGACTGGGAGGTCCTGCTGGGCAGCCTCGGGCGGCTGTACGTCGAGGGGGCCGAGGTCGACTGGGCCGGGTTCGACCGCGACTACGCGCGGGCCCGCACCCCGCTGCCGCACTACCCGTTCGCCGCCACCCGCTGCTGGCACGAGCCGAGCGGCGAGGTCACCGAGGTCCGTGCGCCCCGGCCCGGCCGCCCGGACCGCGCGGACCGGACGGTCCGCCGGGCCCCCGCGCCCCGCACCGCCGACCGGCCCCGGCGCGAGCAGCCGGCGCCGCCGCCCGGGGCGCCCGGCCGGGCCGCGGCCGGCGCGCTGCCCACCGCCGAGGAGCTGGCGCGGGTCCCCGCCGAACGGCGCGTGGAGACCCTGGTGGCGGGGCTGACCGCCGGGGTGCGCACCGCCCTGGGCTCGCGCGCGGCCGCCGTGGACCCCGACGCACCGCTGTCCGCCCTCGGGCTGGACTCGCTGATGGCCGTGGAGCTGCGCAACGAGATCCAGGCCCGGCTGGGCGTCAAGGTGACCGTGGCCGACTTCCTCAAGGGCGCGACCGTGCGGAGCCTGGCCGGGCAGGTGGTCGGCGAGCTGGCCGCCGCCCCGGGCCCGGAGCGGGCGGAGGACAGCGCGCCGATCCGCCGGGCGGCCCGCGCGGGCGACCGCGACGCCGAACTGCTCGCCCTGCTGGACCAGGTCACCGGCGAGACGGAGCGTTCCGATGGCTGAGACGGCGCAGACCACGGGGCCGGGCGAGCTCGACCGGCGGCTGGCCGCCCTGACCCCGGAGCAGCGGGCCCGCCTGGAGCAGCTGCTCGCCGAGAGGCGGAACGCGGCCCCCGCCGAGGACGTCTTCCCGCTCTCGGTGTTCCAGCAGGGCATGTGGTTCCTGGAGCAGGTCCGCCCCGCCAACCCGGCGTACGTGGTGCCGGGCGCGGTGCGGGTGCGCGGCCCGGTGGACGCCGGGGTGCTGCGCGCGGCGTTCGCCGAGGTGGTCCGCCGGCACGAGGCGCTGCGCACCGGCTTCGGCCTGCGCGAGGGCCGCCCGGTCCAGCTGGTGCGGCCGGCGGCGGCGCCGGAGCTGCCGGAGATCGACCTGCGGGACACCGGGCTGAGCGCGGCCGAACTGGACGAGCGGATCACCGCGGTGGCGGTCGGCGAGCCGTTCGACCTGGAGACCGGGCCGCCGGTGCGGCTGACCCTGCTGCGCACCGGCGAGGACGAGTCGGTGCTCGCCCTGGCGCTGCACCACCTGGTCTCGGACCGCTGGTCGTTCTGGGTGCTGCTGTCCGAACTCGCCGCGCTGTACGCGGCGTTCGCCGAGGGCCGGCCCTCGCCGCTGCCGGAGCTGCCGGTGCAGTACGCGGACTTCGCCGTCTGGCAGCGCGAGCAGCAGGAACGCGGCCGCTGGGACGGGCAGCTGGCGTACTGGCGGGAGCGGCTGGCCGGGGCGCCGGCCGCGCTGGAGCTGCCGACGGACCGGCCGCGGCCCGCCGTGCAGGGTTTCCACGGCGGCGCCCTGCCGTTCGAGCTGCCCGAGCCGCTGATGCGGGAGCTGGCCGCGTTCGCCCACCGGCGCGGCGCGACCACCTACATGGCGCTGCTGGCCGTCTTCACCGTGCTGCTCGCCCGCTGGAGCCGGCAGCGCGACGTGGTGGTGGGCGTGCCCACGGCGGTCCGGGACCGGCCCGAACTGGAGCCGCTGATCGGCTACTTCGTCAACACCCTGCCGATCCGCACCGAGCTGCACGGCGAGCCGACGTTCGGTGAGGTGCTGGAGCGCGTCCGCGCCGCCTGCCTGGGGGCCTACGAGCACCAGGAGGTGCCGTTCGAGCTGGTGGTCGGGGAGCTGGGCACCGCCCGCGACCTCAGCCGCCCCCCGGTGTACCAGGTGAGCTTCGCCTACGGCCGGGAGGCGGTGCCGGACCTCACCCTGGGCGGTGCGCGGCTGGAGCAGGTGCTGGTGCGCAGCGGCGGCGCCCGCTTCGACCTGGAGCTCCAGGCCTTCGACCGGGACGGCGGGCTGAGCGGCTGGTTCGAGTACGACCGCGACCTGTTCGACGAGTCCACGGTCGTCCGGCTGGCCGCGCACTTCCGCCGGATCGCCGAGCAGGCGGTGGCGGCGCCGGACCGGCCGGTGGACGAGCTGGAGCTGCTGACGGAGCGCGAACGGCGGCTCGTCGTCGAGGAGTTCAATGCCACCGCGCGGCAGTGGCCGGCCGCGGAGGGCTGGATCCACCAGGCCTTCGAGGAGCGCGCGCGGCTGCACCCGCAGGCGGAGGCGCTGCGCTTCGAGGGGCGGTCGGTCGGCTACCGGGAGCTGGACCGGCGGGCCAACCGGCTGGCGCACCGGCTGCGCGGGCTCGGCGTGGGCCGGGACGTCGTGGTCGGCGTCGGGATGGAGCGCTCGCCCGAGCTGGTGGTGGCGCTGCTGGCGGTGCTCAAGGCGGGCGGCGCGTACCTGCCGCTGGACCCGGAGCTGCCGGCCGCCCGGCTGGAGCACATGGTGCGCGACGCCCGGGTGCCGGTGCTGCTCACCCAGCGCCGGGTGCTCGGGCGGCTGCCCGAGGCCGGGGCCGAGGTGCTGTGCGTCGAGGAGTTCGAGGCCGCGCCGGGCGACGCCCCGGACACCGCCCCGGACGTCGAGGTGGGCGGCGAGGACCTCGCCTACGTCATCTACACCTCGGGCTCCACCGGCCTGCCCAAGGGCGTGATGAACGTGCACGCGGCGATTCACAACCGGCTGCTGTGGATGCAGGACGCCTACCGGCTGGACGCGGACGACCGGGTGCTGCAGAAGACGCCGTTCTCCTTCGACGTCTCGGTGTGGGAGTTCTTCTGGCCGCTGGCCGCCGGGGCGACGCTCGTGCTGGCCCGCCCGGAGGGCCACCGGGACCCGGGCTACCTGTCCCGGACGATCCGGGCGGAGCGGATCACGACGGTGCACTTCGTGCCGTCCATGCTGCAGGCCTTCCTCCAGGAGCCGGTGGAGGAGTGCACCAGCCTGCGCCGGGTGGTGTGCAGCGGCGAGGCGCTGCCGCGCGACCTCCAGGACCGGTTCCTGGCCCGCAGCGGGGCCCGGCTGTACAACCTGTACGGCCCGACCGAGGCGGCCATCGACGTCACCCACTGGACCTGCCGTGCGGACGGCGACCCGCGCCGCCCGGTGCCCATCGGCCGGCCGATCGCCAACACCCGCATCCACGTGCTGGACGGGGCGCTGCGCCCGGTGCCGGTCGGGGTGCCCGGGGAACTGCACATCGGCGGCCGGGGCCTGGCCCGCGGCTATCTGAACCGCCCGGAGCTGACCGCCGAGCGTTTCGTGCCGGACCCGTTCGACCCGGACCCGGCGGCCCGGCTGTACCGGACCGGGGACCTCGCGCGGTTCCGCGAGGACGGCGCGGTGGAGTTCCTGGGACGCCTGGACCACCAGGTGAAGCTGCGCGGCCTGCGGATCGAGCTGGGCGAGATCGAGGCGGTGCTGACCGCGCACCCCGGGGTGCGCGAGGCGGTGGTGACGGCCCGGGAGCACCGGGCCGGGGACGTCCGGCTGGTCGCCCATCTGACGGCGGCCGACGGCGCCGCGGCGCCGGGGCCCGCCGAGCTGGCGGCCCATCTGCGCGGGCAGCTGCCCGGGTACATGGTGCCCGCCGCGTTCGCGGTGCTGGACGCCCTGCCGCTCACCCCGAGCGGCAAGGTGGACCGCGCCGCGCTGCCGGAACCGGAGCCGGAGGGCGGACGGGCGCAGGAGCCGTTCGCCGCGCCCGGGGCCGGTCTGGAACGCACGCTCGCCGGGCTCTGGCGCAAGGTGCTGGGGATCGAGCGGGTCGGCGCCCACGACAACTTCTTCGACCTCGGCGGGCACTCCCTGCTGATGGCCGAGCTGCGTTCGCTGCTCGCCTCGGACACCGGGCACCTGGTCTCGATGGTCGAGCTGTTCCAGCACCCGACGGTGGCCTCGCTGGCCGCCCACCTGAACCGGTCCGAGGGGGAGCCGTCCGCGGCCCCCGGACCGGACGCGCGCGAACGCGCGGAACACCGACGCCGGGCCGGTGCCCGGCGGCAACAGGCGGCCGCGCGCCGCGCCCGTTCCTGAGGGACCGATGTGAGAGGGCGACAGGAGACCCCGATGCCGGAGATGTCCGAAGAACTCGACCAGATCGCCATCGTCGGCATGGCCGGCCGCTTCCCCGGCGCCCCCGACGTCGACGCGTTCTGGAGGAACCTGGAGGAGGGCCGCGAGTCGATCGCCGTGCTCTCCGAGGAGGAGCTGCGCGCCTCCGGGGTGGACCCCGGGGTGTCGGGCCGTGACGGCTACGTGCCGGCCAAGGGCGTGCTGGAGGGCGCCGACCGCTTCGACGCGGCCTTCTTCGGCTACAACCCGCGCGAGGCCGAGATCATGGACCCGCAGCACCGGGTGTTCCTGGAGTGCGCGTGGGAGGCCCTGGAGTCCGCGGGCTGCGTGCCGGAGGCGTTCGAGGGCCGGATCGGTGTGTTCGCCGGCGCCGGTCTGAACACCTACCTGCTGCACAACGTGACGGCCAACCGGCGGGTCTTCGACTCGGCGGGCCCGTACCAGACGATGCTCGCCTCGGACAAGGACTTCCTCGCCACCCGGGTCGCCTACAAGCTCGGCCTCACCGGCCCGGCGCTGAGCGTGCAGACCGCCTGTTCCACCTCGCTCACCGCGATCCACCTGGCCTGCCAGAGCCTGCTCAACGGCGAGTGCGACCTCGCGCTGGCCGGCGGCGTCTCGATCGGCTCGCCGCTGGAGCAGGGCTACCAGTACGAGCCGGGCGGCATCCTCTCCCCCGACGGCCACTGCCGTCCGTTCGACGCGTCGGCCGGCGGGACGGTGCCGGGCAACGGCGCCGGCGTCGTGGTGCTGCGCCGGCTGGCCGACGCCCGCCGTGACGGCGACACCGTGGACGCGGTGGTGCTCGGCTCGGCCGTCAACAACGACGGCTCGCTGAAGGCCGGGTACACCGCGCCCAGCGTGGACGGGCAGGCCACGGTGATCGCCGAGGCGCTGGCGGTGGCCGGGGTGGAGGCCGGCTCGGTCGGCTACGTGGAGACGCACGGCACCGGCACCGCGCTCGGCGACCCGATCGAGATCGCCGCGCTCACCCGGGCGTTCCGGGAGTCCACGGAGGAGACCGGCTTCTGCGCGATCGGCTCGGTGAAGAGCAACATCGGCCACCTGGACGCCGCCGCCGGGGTCGCCGCGCTGATCAAGGCGGTGCTCGCGCTGCGCCGGGAGGCGATCCCGCCGTCGCTGCACTTCACCAAGCCCAACCCCGAACTCGACCTGGAGTCCGGCCCGTTCTTCGTCAACGACCGGCTGCGGCCGTGGCCCCGGGGCGGCGCGCCGCGCCGGGCCGGGGTCAGCTCGTTCGGCATCGGCGGCACCAATGTGCACCTGGTGCTGGAGGAGGGCCCGGCCCCCGAACCCGCCCCGGCCGCCGAGCCCGCCCCGGCCGCCGGGCCGGACGGCGCGCCGGTCGTGCTGCCGCTGTCCGGGCGGACGCCGGAGGCCCTCGCGCAGGGCGCCCGCCGGCTCGCCGACCACCTGGAGGCCCACCCGGCGACGGCACCGGCCGACCTCGCCCACACCCTGGCCCACCACCGCCGCGCCTTCGCCCGGCGCCGCGCGGTGGCCGGCCGCGACCTGGCGGAGATCGTCGCCGCGCTGCGCGCCGTGACCGCCGCCGGCACCGCCGAGGCCGCCGAGCGGGCCCGGGTCGCCTTCCTCTTCCCCGGCCAGGGCACCCAGTACGTCGACATGGCCCGCGGCCTGTACCGCCACGAGCCGGTGTTCACCGCCGAACTCGACCGCGCCGCCGAGCTGTTCGCCGCCGAGCTGGGCGAGGACCCGCGCGCGCTGCTGTTCCCCGCGCCCGGGCGGGCCGCGGCGGCCGAGGAGCGGCTGACCCGCACCGAGTTCGCCCAGCCCGCGCTGTTCCTGGTCGAGTACGCGCTGGCCCGCCACTGGGAGTCCCTGGGCGTGCGGCCGGGCGCCATGGCCGGTCACAGCGTCGGCGAGTACGTCGCCGCCTGCCTGGCGGGCGTGTTCTCGCTGGAGGACGCGGTGCGTCTGGTGGCCGCCCGGGGCCGGCTGGTCCAGGCGATGCCCGCCGGGTCCATGCTCACCGTGTTCCTCGCCGAGCGCGAGCTCGCGCCGTGGCTGGACGCCGACCCCGGCCTCGCCGTGGCGGCGGTCAACTCCAGCGAGCTGAGCGCGGTCTCCGGCCCGGCCGGGGCGGTGGACGCCCTGGAGCGCCGGCTCAAGGCCGCCGGCGTCGCCTGCCGCCGGCTGCACACCTCGCACGCCTTCCACTCCGCCGCCATGGACGGCGCGGTCGGCCCGCTGGTCGAGGCGGTCCGCGGGGTGCGGCTGAGCCCGCCGCAGATCCCGTTCTGCTCCAACGTCACCGGCACCTGGATCACCGACGAGGAGGCGACCAGCCCGGAGTACTGGGGCCGCCACCTGCGCGAGCCGGTCCGGTTCGCCGACGCGGCCGCGCTGCTGCTGGCCGATCCGTCCTGGGTGCTGCTGGAGGTCGGGCCGGGCCACACCCTCGGCGACTTCGTCCGCCGCCACGACGCCTGGCAGGAGGGCCGCACGGTGGCCGGCTCGCTGCGCCACCCGCAGGAGCGGGAGGACGACCGGGTCCGGCTGGCGCAGGCGCTGGGCGCGCTGTGGAGCGCCGGGGCGCCCGTCGACCCCGCCGCCCTCGCCCCGGCCGGGGGCCGGGTGCTGCGACTGCCCGGCTACGCCTTCCAGCGCGAGCGCTACTGGGTCGACCCGGACCCCGGCACCGCCGCCGCACCGGAGCGCCCGGCCGGACCGGTGCCACTGGAGGACTGGTTCCGCACGCCCGGCTGGAAGCGCCTCGCCCCGGCCGCCGCCCGGCCCGGCCGGGACGGCGAACCGCTGTGGGTGGTGCTCGGCGACGGCACCGCCCTCGGCGCCGCGCTCGCCGACCGGCTGGCCGGCGCGGGCGCGCCCGTGGTCCGGGTCGCCGTCGACGACGGCTCCGCCCGCACCGACGGCCTGCGCGTCCCCGGCCCGCACCGCCTCGGCGAGCACGCCTGGACGCTGGACCCGGCCGACCGCGCGCAGCTCGCCGGACTGCTCGGCTCGCTGGACCTCGGGGACGCCACGGCCCTGCGGCTGGTGCACGCCTTCAGCCTCGGTGACGACCCGTCCGAGGACGCCGCCGTCGACGAGGACCGGCTGGCCGCGGCCCGCCGGCTCGGCCTGGACAGCCTGAGCGCCCTCGCCCAGGCCGTCGGGGACGTCCGGCCCGCCGTCCCGGTCACCGTCGACGTGCTCTGCCGCGGCGTGCACGCCGTCACCGGCGAGGAGGCGCTGCGCCCCGAGCAGGCCCTGCTGGCCGGCCCGTGCACCGTCCTGCCGCAGGAGCTGCCGGACACCGTCTGCCGGCTGCTGGACCTCACCGGCACCGACCCCGGCGACCCCGGCCGGGAGGCGGTGGGCGCCGTGCACGCGCTGCTGCTGCGCGAGCCCGCGGAGCGCGACCTCGCCCTGCGCGGGCGGCACTGGTGGGTCCGTGACTTCGACGCCCTGCCGCTGGCCGCCGACGACCGGCCGGCCGGCGGCCCGGCGCAGCTACGCGACGGCGGCGTCTACCTGGTCACCGGCGGGCTCGGCGGCGTCGGCCTGGCTCTCGCCGAGCAGCTGGCCGAGGGCGCGGCCTCCCCCGTCCTCGCGCTGCTCGGGCGCTCCGGCTTCCCCGCCGAGGACGCCTGGCCGGCCTGGCTGGAGGCGCACGGCGAGCAGGACCCGACCAGCGTCCGGATCCGCCGGCTGACCCGGCTGCGCGAGCGCGGCGCCAGGGTCGCGGTGCTGCGCGCCGATGTCACCGACGAGCCGCAGCTCGCCGCCCGGCTGGCCGAACTGCGCGAGCGGTTCGGCCCGTTGAACGGCTTGGTGCACGCCGCCGGGGCGCCGTCGGCCGGGATGCTGGCGCGCCGCACCCCGGCGGAGGCCGACGGCGTGCTGGGGGCGAAGACCCTCGGCACCCTGCTGCTGGACCGGCTCTGCGCGGACGACCCGCTGGACTTCCTGCTGCTCTGCTCCTCGGTCAGCGCCGTCCTCGGCGGCCCCGGCCAGAGCGACTACGGCGCGGCCAACGCCTTCCTGGACGCCTACGCCCAGTGGCGGCGCCGCCAGGGCCGGCCGGTGACCTCGCTCGGCTGGGGCACCTGGGAGGGCGTCGGCATGGCCGCCGGGCTCACCGCCAGGACCGGCGCGGCCGGCGAGGAGACCGGGCACCCGCTGCTGCGGCCGGTGCGGTCCGAGGGGACCACCCGGGTCTACGAGACGGTGCTGTCCACCGCGGACAGCTGGATCGTCGACGACCACCGGCTGATGGACCACGGGCTGGTGCCGGGCACCGCCTACCTGGAGCTGGTCCGCGCCGCGCTCGCCGGACAGGCCGGCGAGCGCGACATCGAGCTGCACGACGTGCTGTTCATGACGCCGGTGATCGTCCCCGACGGGCAGACCCGGACGGTGTACACCACCGTCGAGGAGCACGAGGGCCGCACCCGGTTCACCGTCCGCAGCCGCCCCGGCGAGGGCGCGCCCTGGCGCGAGCACGCCGTCGGCTCGGCGTCGTTCCACGAGCGCGGCCCGGACACGGTGCGCGACCTGGCCGAGGTGGAGGCCCGCTGCGAGGTGACCGAGGTCCTGGAGACCGAGGAGGAGATCCGCCGCCGGCTGGGGGTGGAGCGCTTCGAGGAGGGCGGCGGCCCGCTGCAGTTCTGGTTCGGGCCGCGCTGGCAGGTGCTGGAGACCATCCGCACCGGCGGGCGGCGGATGCTCGCCACCCTGCGGCTGGACGACGCCTTCCTCGCCGACCTGGACGCCTACCCGCTGCACCCGGCGCTGCTCGACATGGCCGGCGGCGTGTTCCGGCTGCACGCCGAGGACCCGTACTACCTGCCGCTGACCTACCGGAGCCTGCGGATCCTGCACCCGCTGACCGGCACCGTGCACGTCTCGGTGGAGATCAGGCACCCCGCCGGGTCGACCGGCGAGACCCTCAGCTGCGACCTCGAACTGCTCGACCCGGACGGCCGGCTGCTGGTCCGGGTGGGCGACTTCACGGTCAAGCGGATCAACGACGTCGACGCCCTGCTGGAGCAGATCGCGCAGACCGTCGCCGAGGCCGAGGCCGCCGGCGGGTCCACCGCGGCGGCCGGGGACGGCGGGGACGCCGGGGACGCCGGGACCGGCGCGCGGCCCGCGGCCGCCGGGGCGCTCGCCGCGCTCGGCGAGGGCTTCACCGAGGAGGACGGCCGGGCGGCCTTCGCCCGGGTGCTGGCGCAGCCCGACCTCCCGGCCCACCTGGTGGTCACCCCGCAGGACTTCGGGGCGCTGCGCCGGCTGGCCCGCTCGATCACCCCGGCGCTGCTGGCCCGGGAGCTGGAGCAGCTGGCGCCGCTCGGCGGCAGCCACCCGCGCCCGGACCTGGCGACCCCGTTCGTGGCGCCCGCCACCGAGCAGGAGGAGGCCGTCGCGGCGCTCTGGCGGGAGGTGCTGGGCGTCGAGGAGGTCGGCGTGAACGACGACTTCTTCGCCCTGGGCGGCCACTCGCTGGCCGCCGTGCAGATCAACACCCGGATCCAGGGCCGCTTCGGGACCGAGCTCGACCTGCGGGACTTCTTCCAGTCCCCCACCGTCGCGCACACCGTCCGGCTGCTGGCCGGGGGCGGCGGCGGGGACGCCGAGGACGCCATCGAGGCGATCAGCCGTGACGCCTCCGTCGAACTCGACGGCCTCGGCACCCTCGACGGCCCGCACGGCCCCGACGGCCCCGACGGCCCGGACGCGCTCGGCGACCTCGACCTCGACGACCTCGACGGCCTGTCGGACGACGAGGTGGAGGCCCGGCTGCAGGCCCTGCTGGCCGAGGAGTCCGCCGAGCAGGGGGACCAGGAATGAGCACCCGCGACACACACGAGGACGGACGCGCGATGACCACCCCCGACCCGGCGACCCTGTCCGCCGCCGAGAAGCGGGCCCTGCTCGCCGAGCGCCTGCGCCGCAAGCAGGCCGCCGCCCAGCCCCGCCGGCACCGGTTCCCGGCCTCCTTCCCGCAGCAGCGGATGTGGTTCCTGGACCAGCTGACACCCGGTGACACCGCCTACAACGTCTGCGGCGCCACCCGGATCCGCGGCCCGCTCGACCTGGAGCTGTGGCGGCGCGCCGTCTCCGCGATCGCCCGCCGCCACGAGGCGCTGCGCACCACCTTCCGCGCGGTGGACGGCGAGCCGGTGCAGGTGGTCACCGAGGGCGCCGAGCCGGAGTTCGCCGTCGTCGCCTGCGAGCACCTGGCCGGCCCGGACGGCGAGGAGGGCATCAAGGCGCTGGCCCGGGAGGAGTTCGCCCGTCCCTTCGACCTCGCCACCGGCCCGCTGGTGCGGATGCGCTTCCTGCGGCTGGCCGCCGACGAGCACGTCCTGCTGCTGACCATCCACCACATCGCCGGTGACCTCTGGTCCACCTCGGTGTTCCTGGACGAGCTGGTCACCCTCTACGGCGGGTACGCCTCCGGCACCGAGGCCGTGCTGCCCGCGCTGCCGATCCAGTACGCCGACTACGCGGTGTGGCAGCGCAAGCGGCTGGACGGCGACGGCGCGGCGGGCGACCTCGCCTACTGGACCGCGGCCCTCGCCGGCGCCCCGGCCGCCCTGGAGCTGCCCACCGACCGGCCGCGGCCCGCCGTGCGCACCACCCGCGGCGGCTCGCGCCCGTTCGCGCTGTCCGCGCCGGTCATGGACCGGGTGCGGGAGTTCAGCCGGGCCGAGGGGGTCACCCCGTTCATGACGCTGCTCGCGGCCTTCCAGGTGCTGCTGCACCGCTACACCCGGGAGGAGGACGTCGTCGTCGGCGTGCCGGTCGCCAACCGGGGGCGCCCCGAGGTCGAGCGGCTGATCGGCTACTTCGCCAACATGCTGGCGCTGCGCACCGACCTGTCGGGCGCGCCGTCCTTCCGGGAGCTGCTGGCCCGGGTGCGGCCGGCCTGCCTGGGCGCCTTCGCCCACCAGGAGCTGCCGTTCGAGCGGCTGGTCGAGGAGCTGCACCCGCAGCGCGACCTCTCCCGCACCCCGGTCTTCCAGGTCTCCTTCGTCTTCCAGAACATCGCGATGCCCTCCTTCGACGTGGCGGGCCTGCACCTGGAGCCGATGGAGGTGGAGAGCGACACCGCCCGCTTCGACCTGGAGCTCCAGGTCTTCGACCGCCCCGAGGGCCTGAGCGGCCGCTTCGAGTACAACAGCGACCTGTTCGAGGCGGCCACCGTCGACCAGCTGGCCGGCCACCTGCGGCTGCTGGTCGAGCAGGTGCTCGCCGACCCGGACCGTCCGATCGGCGAGGTGCCGCTGCTCGCGCCCGACGAGGAGCGGGCGCTGCGCGAGCGGGGCAACGACACCCGCCGGCAGTGGCCCGACCGGGGCCCGGTCCACCACCGCTTCGCCGAGCGGGCCGCCCGCACCCCCGACGCCGAGGCGGTGCGCTGCGGCGCCGAGGCCCTGACCTACGCCGAACTCGACGACCGCTCCGCCCGGCTGGCCCACCGGCTGCGCCGGCACGGCGTCGGCCGCGACGTCCTGGTCGGCGTCTGCACCGAGCGCTCGGTCGACCTGGTGGTGGCGCTGCTGGCGGTGCTCAGGGCGGGCGGCGCCTTCGTCCCGCTGGACCCGGAGTTCCCGCCGGAGCGGATCGCCTTCATGCTCGCCGACTCCGGGCTGCCGGTGCTGCTCACCCAGCGCCCGGTGGCCGGGCGGCTGCCCGCCTGCGGCGCCGAGGTGCTCTGCCTGGACGAGCTGCGCGAGGAGCTCGCCACCGAGCCGGCCGGCGACCCCGGCGCCCCGGTGGACGAGGACGACCTCGCCTACGTGATCTACACCTCCGGCTCCACCGGGCGGCCGAAGGGCGTGCAGGTCCCGCACCGGGCGCTGACCAACTTCCTGCACGCGATGGGCGAGCGGCCCGGCCTGGCGGCGGACGACACCCTGCTCGCGGTCACCACGCACTCCTTCGACATCTCGCTGCTGGAGCTGCTGCTGCCGCTGGTGCGCGGCGCCCGGGTGGTGGTCGCCGAGCGTTCCTCGGCCGCCGACGGCGAGCGGCTGTCGCGGCTGCTGGCCGCCTCCGGGGCGAGCGTCATGCAGGCCACCCCCTCCACCTGGCGGATGCTGCTGGACGCGGGCTGGCGGGGCGCGCCGGGCCTGAAGGTGCTGGCCGGCGGCGAGGCGCTGCCCGAGGACCTCGCCCGGCGGCTGCTGGCCGGCGGCGTGGAGCTGTGGAACATGTACGGGCCGACCGAGACCACCATCTGGTCGGCGGTGGCCGAGGTGGGCGAGGGCCCGGTCTCGATCGGCGCGCCGATCGCCAACACCGAGCTGCACGTGCTGGACGAGCGCGGCCGGCTGGTGCCGCCCGGGGTGCCCGGGGAGCTGACCATCGGCGGCGCCGGGCTGGCCCGGGGCTACCTGGGCCGGCCGGAGCTGACGGCCGAGCGGTTCGTCCGGCACCCCTTCGACCCGGACCCGGCGGCCCGGCTGTACCGCACCGGGGACCTGGTGCGCCGCCGCCGCGACGGCGGCATCGACTTCCTGGGGCGGCTGGACCACCAGGTGAAGCTGCGCGGCTTCCGGATCGAGCTGGGCGAGATCGAGAGCGAACTGGCCGCCCACCCGGAGGTCGGCCACGCGGTGGTGACGGTCCGTGAGGACGTTCCCGGCGACCAGCGGCTGGTGGCGTACGTGGTGCCGGCCGCGGACGGCGGCACCGCTGCGGCCCCGGAGTGGCCCGACCAGGTCGACGAGTGGCGCCGGATCTGGGACACCGCCTACGACGAGCCGGAGGACGCCCCGGCGCCCGACGCGGCCCCGATCCCCGGCGAGGACCTGCGCGGCTGGAACAGCAGCTACACCGGCGAGCCGATCCCGGCCGCCGAGATGCGCGAGTGGGCCGACCGCACCGCCGAGCGGGTGCTCGCCCTGCGCCCGCGCTCGGTGCTGGAGATCGGCTGCGGCACCGGTCTGATCCTCCAGCGGGTCGCCCCGCACACCGAGCGCTACTGGGGCACCGACATCTCGCAGGTCGCCCTGGACGGCCTGCGCCCGGTGGTCGACGCCGCCGCCGGGGCCTTCGGCGAGGTCGCCCTGCACGCCTGCCCGGCCGACCGGCTGGACCGGCTGCCCGAGCGGCTCTTCGACGTCATCGTGCTCAACTCGGTGGTCCAGTACTTCCCCGACGAGCGCTACCTGCTGCGGGTCGTCGAGGGCGCGCTGAGCCGGCTGGCCCCGGGCGGCTCGCTGTTCCTCGGCGACATCCGCAGCCTGCCGCTGCTGAGCGCCTTCCACCTCTCGGTGCAGCTGGCGCACGCCGAACCCGGCCTGCCCGGCGCCGAGTTGCTCGCCCGGGTGCGCCGCCGGGTGGAGGAGGACGAGGAGCTGGTCTTCGACCCCGGGCTGTTCACCGCCCTGCCGCGGCGCTTCCCGGCGATCGGCGAGGTCCGGGTGCTGCCCAAGCGGGCCGCCGCCGCCAACGAGCTGAACCGCTTCCGCTACGACGTCGTGCTCACCACCGGCGGTCCCGCCGCCGGGCCGGCCGGCGAGCCCGCCGCCGAGTGGCTGGACTGGACGGCCGAGGGCCTGAGCGTGGCGGCGCTGCGCGAGCGGCTGACCACCGAACGCCCCGCGCTGCTCGCCGTGCGCGACGTGCCCAACGCCCGGCTGCGCGACCTCGCCGACACCCTCGGGCAGCTGACGGAGGGCGACGCCCCGGCGACCGGCCGCCCGGAGGCGGTCGACCCCGAGGAGCTGTGGTCCCTCGCCGACGCCACCGGCTACCGGATCGACCTCGACTGGTCCGGCCACGGCCCCGACGGCGCGCTCACCCTGGTCGCCCGCCGGACCGGCGCCGACGGCACGCCCGCGCCCGGCCTGCCGCGCCTCGCCGAGGTGCCGGCGAAGGAGCCGGACTGGGGCCGCCACGTCAGCGGCACCCGCCGCCGGCTGGCCCGCCGGCTCGTCCCGGAGCTGCGCACCGCCCTGGCCGGACGCCTGCCCGCCTACATGGTCCCCTCCGCCTACGTCCTGCTCGACGCCCTGCCGCTGACCCCCAACGGCAAGACCGACCGCAAGGCGCTGCCCGCCCCCGACGGCGAGCGCCGCGACCTCGCCTCCGCGTACGTCGCCCCGCGCGACGAGCGCGAGGAGGCGCTGTGCGCGCTGTTCGCCAAGGTGCTCGGGGTGCCCGCGGTCGGCGTCCACGACAGCTTCTTCGACCTGGGCGGCCACTCCCTGCTCGCGACCCGGCTGGTCTCCCAGATCCGCTCCGCGCTGGGCGCCGAGGTGCAGGTCCGGGCGCTGTTCGAGACCCCGACGGTGGCAGGCCTGGCCCGTCACCTGGCCGGTGAGGGCGCAGCCGCGGCTTCTGCGCGCCCGGAACTGGCGCCCGAGCCCCGGCCCGCCGAACTGCCGCTGTCCTTCGCGCAGCGCCGGCTCTGGTTCCTGGACCGGATGCAGGGCCCCTCCGCCACCTACAACATCCCGATGGCGGTGCGCCTGGGCGGACCGCTGGACGCCGTCGCGCTGCGTGCCGCGCTCGCCGACGTGGTCGAGCGGCACGAGGCGCTGCGCACCGTCTTCCCCGACACCGCCGGTGTCCCGCGCCAGCACGTGCTGGGCCCCGACGCCGGGCGCGCCGTGCTGACCGTCACCGAGGTGCCCGAGGCCGACGCGGCGCCCGCCGTGGAGGCCGCCGCCCGCCACCGCTTCGACCTGACGCGCGAACTGCCGGTGCACGCCGAGCTGCTGGTGCACGGCCCGCAGCGGCAGACCCTGGTGCTGGTGGTGCACCACATCGCCGCCGACGGCTGGTCCGTCGCCCTGCTCGGACGCGACCTGGCCACCGCCTACGCCGCCCGCCGCGACGGCCGCGCGGCACGCTGGGCGCCGCTGCCGGTCCAGTACGCCGACTACACCCTGTGGCAGCGCCGGCTGCTCGGCGACCAGGACGACCCGGACAGCACCTGGAACCGGCAGCTCGCCCACTGGCGCCGGGCGCTGGACGGCCTGCCGGAGCGGATCGCGCTGCCCGCCGACCGGCCGCACCCGGCCTCGGCGAGCCGGCGCGGCGGCACCGTCGCGCTGCGCTGGGACGCCGCGCTGCACGCCGCCGTCGCCGAGCTCGCCCGGCGGCACGACGCCAGCGAGTTCATGGTCGTGCACGCCGCCCTGGCCGCGCTGCTGCACCGGCTGGGCGCCGGGGACGACGTCCCGGTCGGCGCGACCGTCGCCGGGCGCACCGACGCCGCCACCGAGGAGCTGGTCGGCTTCTTCGTCAACACCCTCGTACTGCGCGCCGATCTGAGCGGCCGCCCGACCTTCCGGGAGCTGCTGGCGCAGGTCCGCGAACGCGGCCTGGACGCCTACGCCCACCAGGAGGTCCCGTTCGAGTTCCTGGTGGACGCGCTGCGGCCGGCCCGCTCCACCGCCCACCACCCGCTGTTCCAGGTGATGCTGGCCTGGCAGAACGTCCCCGACGCGGTGCTCGGCCTGCCGGGCCTCACGGAGGAGGTCGTGCCGGTGGACACCGGCGGCGCCCGGATGGACCTGGTGTTCTCGCTGACCGGCCGGCGCACGCCGGGCGACGGCGCCCCGGCCGGGATCGACGGCGTCGTCGAGTACAACGCCGATGTCTTCGACCCGGCGACCGTGGAGCTGCTGGCCGAGCGGCTGCGCCGGATGCTGCTGGCGGTCTGCGCGGCGCCGGAGCGCCCGGTCGGCGAGGTCGAGCTGCTCGCCCCCGAGGAGCGGCAGCGGCTGCTGACGGACGGGAACGGCGCGGCCGGGGCCCCGGCCGCCGCCACCCTCCCCGCGCTGTTCGAGGCGCAGGCGGCCCGCACCCCGCAGCGGCTCGCGGTGCTGGACGCCGAACGGGAGCTGACGTACGCGCAGTTGGAGGCGGAGGCCAACCGGCTCGCCCGGCTGCTGATCGGCCTCGGCGCGGGCCCGGAGCGGCCGGTGGCGGTGGCGCTGCCGCGCTCGGCCGCCTCGGTGGTGGCGATGCTGGCCGTGGTCAAGGCCGGCTCGGTCTACCTGCCCGTCGACCCGGACTACCCGGCGCAGCGGATCGCCTTCCTGCTCCAGGACGCCCGCCCGGTCCTGCTGCTGACGGCCGGTGAGGCCGCCGGGGCGCTGCCGGCCACCGACGTCCCGGTGCTGCGGCTGGACGCGCCGCAGACGGCGGCCGAGCTCGCCGCCCTCCCCGTGACGGCGCCGTCGGACGCCGAGCGCACCGCTCCGCTGACCCCGGCGAACGCCGCGTACGTCATCCACACCTCGGGTTCCACCGGCACGCCCAAGGGCGTGGTGGTCACCCACACCGGCCTGGCGGGCCTGGTCGCCGCGCAGCGCGAGGGCTTCGGCCTGGACGAGGAGAGCCGGGTGCTGCAGTTCGCCTCGCCGAGCTTCGACGCCTCGGTGGCGGAGCGCTGCGACGCGCTGCTGACCGGCGCCGCGCTGGTCGTCGTGCCCAAGGAGGAACTGCTCCCGGGCGAGCCGCTGGCCCGCACCTGCGAGCGGTACGGGGTCACCAATGTGACGCTGCCGCCGAGCGTGCTGGCCGCCGTGCCGCCGGGCGGGCTGCCCGCCGGGCTGTCGCTGGTGGTGGCGGGCGAGTCCTGCCCGGCCGCGCTGGCCGACCGCTGGTCGGCGCACGGGCGGATGGTCAACGCCTACGGCCCGACCGAGACCACGGTGTGCGCCACCCTGACCGGACCGCTGACGCCCGGCGGGGGCGTTCCGCCGGTGGGCCGGCCGATCCCCGGCGCCCGGGTGTACGTGCTGGACGAGGGGCTGCGGCCGGTGCCGCCCGGCGTGCCCGGCGAACTGTTCGTCGCGGGCGCCGGGCTGGCCCGGGGCTACCTGGGCCGCCCCGGTCTGACGGCCCGCCGCTTCCTGGCGGACCCGTACGGGGAGCCGGGCACCCGGATGTACCGCACCGGGGACCTGGTGCGCCGGCGGGCCGACGGCCGGCTGGACTTCCTGGGCCGCACCGACCACCAGGTGAAGGTGCGGGGCTTCCGGATCGAGCTGGGCGAGATCGAGTCCGCGCTCGGCGCCCTGCCGGAGGTGGCGCAGGCGGTGGCGGCGGTCCGCGAGGACCAGCCGGGCCGGCGGGCCCTGGCCGGCTACGTGGTCCCCCGCCCGGGGACGGCGCCGGACCCGGCGGCGCTGCGGGCCGCGCTGGCCGCGCAGCTGCCGCCGTACCTGGTGCCGGCCGCGGTGGTGGTGCTGGCGGAGCTGCCGCTGACCGCCAACGGCAAGGTGGACCGGGAGGGGCTGCCGGCGCCGGAGTTCACCGCGGCCGCCGGTTCCGCCCGCCCGCGCACCGCGGCCGAGGAGACGCTGTGCGCGATCTACGCCGAGGTGCTGGGGCTGGCGGAGGTCGGCACCGGGGACGGCTTCTTCGACCTCGGCGGCGACAGCATCCAGGCGATCCAGGTGGTCTCCCAGGCCCGTACGGCCGGGCTGGTGATCGGCGCCCGCGACGTGTTCGCCCACCCGTCGGTGGCCGAGCTGGCGGCGGTGGCCGTCCGGGCGGAGGACGCGGCGGACACCGAGGACATCGGGACGGGTGAGATCGCCCCCACCCCGATCACCGAATGGCTGCGCGAACTGGACCTGCCCGCCGAGGAGTGGGGGCGGTTCAGCCAGGAGGCCGTGGTCGCCGTGCCGCCGGCCGGGGAGCTGGACCTGCCGCGGCTCGCCGCCGTGCTGCAGGCACTGGTCGACCACCACGACGTGCTGCGCTCCCGGCTGGACACCCGGGCCGACGGCCGCTGGGTGCTGCACGCCGGGCCGGCCGGTTCGGCGCCGGTCGCGGACCACCTGCTGCGGGTGGACGCCGAGGGCCTCGACGCGGCCGGGCTGCGGGCGCTGACCGCGGAACAGGCCGCCGCCGCCCGGAGCCGGCTGGACCCGCGCGCCGGGGTGATGCTCCAGGCGGTCTGGCTGGACGCCGGGGCGCACCGCCCCGGACAGCTGCTGCTGGTGCTGCACCACCTGGTGGTGGACGGGGTGTCCTGGCGGATCCTGCTGCCCGATCTGCGGGCCGCCGGCGAGGCGGTGCTCGCGCAGCGGCCGGTGCCGCTCGCCCCGGTGGGCACCTCGGTGCGCCGCTGGGCCGGACTGCTGGCCGACGAGGCCGCCGATCCGCGGCGCGTGGCCGAACTCCCGGCCTGGCAGCGGCTGCTGTCGGACACGCCGGCGCTGCTGCCGGCCGGCCCGGAGCCGGCCGGGGGAACGGGCCGGCTGGTCCTCACCCTGCCGGCCGAGGCCACCGCCGCGCTGCTCGCCACCGCCCCCGGCGCCTTCCACACCGGCGTGCAGGACGTGCTGCTGGCCGCGTTCGGCATCGCCCTGGAGGAGTGGCGCCGGCGCCGCGCCCCCGAGCGGGCGCCGGACGGCGGGGTGCTGGTGACCGTGGAGAACCACGGGCGTCAGGAGGACCTCGCGGACGGGGTCGACCTGTCCCGTACGGTGGGCTGGTTCACCAGCGTCCAGCCGGTGCGGCTGGCGGCCGGCCCGCTCGACTGGCCGCAGGTCGAGGCCGCCGGGCCCGAACTGGCCGCCGCCGTGGTCCGGATCAGGGAGCAGCTGGCCGCCCTGCCCGGGGACGGCCTGGGCCACGGCCTGCTGCGCCGGCTGAACCCGGAGACCGCCCCGGCGCTGGCCGCGCTGCCGGCCCCGCAGGTGGCGTTCAACTACCTGGGGCGCTTCGCCGACGCCGGTCCGGACGCCCTCTGGGCGCCGGTCACCGCCGACGCGGCGCTCGCCCTCGGCGGCACCGGCACCGAGGACGGCGCCCCGGCCGGACTGCGGACCCACCCGGTGGAGCTCAACGCCGTCACCTACGACGGCCCCGACGGCCCGCGCCTGGCGGCCGGCTGGACCTGGGCCCGGGGGGTGCTGGACGAGTCCGCGGTGCGCGAGCTGGCCGAGACCTGGTTCGCCGCCCTGACCGCCGTCGCGGCCTGCGCCGCCCTGCCGGACGCCGGTGGCCCGGCGCCCGTCCGCCCGGCGGCGCAGCCCCGGCGCCGCCGCCCGGCCGCGCGCGGCGGCGTCCCGCGCGCCGACCGCACCGGCGGGGTGCCGCTCTCCTTCGCCCAGCTGGACATCATGCACCAGCCGGTCGACCCGGAGGCCTCGCACCACAACGTCATCACCGCCACGGTGCTCACCGGCACCCTCGACCCGGCGGCGCTGCGCGAGAGCCTGGACGCGATCGTGGCCCGTCACGAGGCGCTGCGCACCCGGATCGTCGAGGACGGCGCCGGTTCCTGGCGCCAGCTGGCCGACCCGTCGGGCGGCTGGCCGCTGGCCGCGGTGGACCTGAGCGGCGAGCCCGAGGAGACCAGGACCGGGGCGCTGCGACGGCTGGTCGAGGCCGAGGTGGACCGCCCGTTCCGGCTGGCCGAGGGCCCGTTGGTGCGCGGCACCCTGGTGACCACCGGGCCGGACACCTGGGTCCTGGTGCTGGTGCTGCACCACATCGTGGTCGACCTCTGGTCGTACGCGCTGCTCGGCCGCGAGCTGGGCGAGCTGTACGCCGCCCGGGTGCTGGGCCGCGAGCCCCGGCTGCCCGAGCCGGCGCTCCAGTACCCGGACTGGGCGGCCTGGCAGCGGCGGCGGCTGGCCGACGGCGAGCTCGACGAGCACGTCGCCCACTGGGAGCGGCTGCTGACGGACCTGCCGGAGCTGCCGCGCTTCGAGGCGCCCGAGCACCAGAAGGCCGAGGCCGTCGAGGGCTACACCAGCGGCTTCGTGCTGGAGCCCGAGGTCACCGCGGCGCTGAAGGAGGCCGCGCAGCGCGAGGGCACCACGCTGTTCATGCTGCTGCTGTCCGCCTTCCACCTGCTGCTGCAGAGCTACGCGCAGGAGGAGGCCGGCACCGATCTCGCGGTGGGCTTCCCGCTGGCGGGCCGGGAGCACCCGCAGACCGAGCAGATGATCGGCTTCTTCATCAACCCGGTCGTGGTCCGCCCCCGCCCGGCCGGCGACGCCACCGTCCGGGACCTGGTCACCGCCGTGCGGGCGGGCGTCCTGGACGCCCATCGGCACCAGGAGGTCCCGCTGCGGTGGCTGCGCCGGGACGCCGGGGAGGACCGCAACCCGCTGCGGCTGCTGTTCAACCTGCTCAACGTCGCGGGCGACCCGCTGGACCTGCACGGGCTGAGCGCGGCGCCGCTGAACCTCAACGTCGGCGACGCGGAGGTGATCCCGGAGCTGATCACCGAGATGCGCCCGCACAACGCCGACCTCTACCTGATGATGCACGAGTCCGACGCCGGGCTGCGCGGCCTGTGGCTGTACGCGCCGGACCGGATCGACCCGCGCTCGATGGCCGCCATGATGCGCCGGTGGCCGGCCGTGCTGGACCTGCTGACCGGCGAGCCCGACCTCCCGCTGGCCGAGCTGCGCCGCCGCGTGCGGCAGCATCCCGCCTCCTGACCCCGCCCGTTCACCCCCTCCCCGAAAGGCACGCCATGCACCGCACGGCCACCCCCGTCGCGCTGATCACCGGCGGCACCCGCGGCATCGGCCGGGCCACCGCCCTGCGGCTGGCCGAGGACGGCTACGACGTCGCCCTGTGCTACAGCAGCGACGCCGAGTCCGCCCGCACCCTGGAGAAGGAGCTGCGGGACCTCGGCCGCGCCGTCTACGTCCGCCGCACCGACGTGGCCGACGCCGCCGCCGTCCGCGAACTGGTCGACGGGGCCGAGGACGCCCTCGGCCCCGTCACCGCCCTGGTCGCCTCGGCGGCGATCCTGCGCGACACCCCGCTGCTGCTGATGGAGGACCAGGACTGGCACGACGTCCTCCAGGTCAACCTGAGCGGCGTCTACCACGCCTGCCGCGCCGTGATCGACGGCATGGCGCTGCGCCGCCACGGCGCCATCGTCACGCTGTCCTCCGTCGCCGGGGTCTGCGGCAACCCCGGCCAGACCAACTACGCGGCCACCAAGGCCGGCATCATCGGCTTCACCCGCTCGCTCGCCCAGGAGGTCGGCCGCTACGGCATCCGCGCCAACGTGGTCGCGCCCGGCTACATCGACACCGACCTGGTCGCCGACCTCCCGGAGGAGGCCGTCGAGCAGTCCCTCGACCAGGTCGCCCTGCGCCGCCTCGGCCGCCCCGAGGAGGTCGCCGACCTGGTCGCCTTCCTGCTCTCCGACCGGGCGAGCTACCTCACCGGCGAGGTCGTCCGCATCGACGGCGGCTTCCGCTGACCCCCTTCCCCCCTCTGGAGCCCCCCGTGTCCGACACCCGCTGGACCGTGCTGGTCAACGACGAGGAGCAGCACGCCCTCCATCCCGCCGCCCTCCCCGCCCCCGCGGGCTGGCGTCCCGCCGGCTTCACCGGCACCGAGGACGCCTGCGAGTCCTGGGTCGACGCCCACTGGAGCGACCTGCGCCCGCTGTCCCTCCGTCAGGGGGCCGCCCGCACCTGAGGTGGACACTTCACCACGACCCGTGACCGTGCTAGCGTCCTGGCGGTGTCGAGGATTCTGGTCACCGATCTGGACGGCACCCTGCTCGGCGGCAGCCCGGACCAGCGTCGGCGGTTGCGGGACGCGTTGCTCCGCCACCCCGAGGTGACCCCGGTCTTCGCCACCGGCCGGGGTCCCTCCGCGGTCCGCGAGGTCCTGCGCGACCCGCTCGTCCCCCGGCCGCGCTGGATCGTCGCCGACGTCGGCGCCACCGTCCTCGACGGCACCGACCTCACCCCGCTGGACGCCCTCCAGGACCGGCTGCGGGCCGGCTGGCCGGGAGAGGACCGGGTGCGCGCCGCACTGCACCGCTTCCCCGACCTCACCTACCAGCACGACGTCGTCCAGGACGGCCGCTGCTCCTACCGGCTGGCGCCGCGGCACCTCACCGCCGACCTCACCGCCGCCGTCGAGGCGCTGGGCTGCGCCTGGGTGTACTCCGGCGACCGCTACTTCGACGTGCTGCCGCCCGGGGCCTCCAAGGGCACCGCCGTGCGCGCCCTGGCCGGCAAGCTCGGCTGGCGGCCCGAGGACGTCCTGGTCGCCGGCGACTCCCTCAACGACCTCTCGCTGTACCGGCTCGGCACCCACGCGGTGGTGGTCGGCGGCGCCGAGCCCGCCCTGCTCGCCGCGCTCGCCGACACCCCGCACGTGCTGCGCCCCGAACACCCCGGCGCGGCGGGCATCCACGCCGCCCTGGACACCCTCGGCTGGATCTGAACCGCTACGGCAGGATGCCGGCCCGGCGGGCGGCCACGACCCAGCGGGGGAACTGGGAGAGCAGCCGGTCGTACAGCTCCGGGTCGGGCAGGGTGCTGATGTCGTCCACGGAGAAGAAGCCGACGTTGTCCACGCGCCGGCCGGGCAGGTCGTCGAAGCGCTGCAGCACGCCGTAGTCGGAGCGGCCCAGGCCCACGAACTGCCAGAAGACGGGCTCCTCCACGGACGCGCGCAGCTCGCGCTCGATCTCGGCGTTGCGGTAGACGCCGCCGTCGGAGAAGAACAGGACCAGGGTGGGCGCCGCGGCCGGGTTCCTGCGCACGTGGTCCCGCACCTCGGCGATGACCTTCTGCTCCTCGTTGCCGATGCCGACCGCCCTCATGTCGACCCGGCCGTCGGGCAGCCGGTTGCCGCGCCGGCGGCGGCCGAACAGCCCGGCCAGCTGCCCGACCCGGACGTGCTGCAGCCACTCCGGCAGGTCCCCCACCCGCAGGTCGGGCAGCCGGGCCGGGTTCGACGCGAACGTCCACGCCTGCATCGTCCCGTCGTCGTCCAGCTGCGCCGCCACCGCCACCATCCGCTCCACCACGTCGGACACCACGCCCCGGGCGTAGAGCGCGGACATCGACCCGGAGGCGTCCAGGACCAGCACGACCCGTGCGACCATGCCCGCCGCCCCGTGCTTCTCCAGACTCACCGCCACCTGCCGCTTGCGCAGCGACAGCCGTTCCCGCATCCCGGC
The DNA here is from genome assembly GCF_042884635.1 of Kitasatospora sp. NPDC058115. Lineage (NCBI taxonomy): Bacteria > Bacillati > Actinomycetota > Actinomycetes > Kitasatosporales > Streptomycetaceae > Kitasatospora > Kitasatospora sp. NPDC058115. Next base: position 86,283 of record NZ_JBHVTL010000011.1, on the reverse strand, counting down.
CGGGAGCCTCTCCTCCTCCCCCGCGCCGCCGCGTTCCTCGTCGTCCACGGTGACCCCGAAGTCGGCCGCCAGCCCCGCGAGCCCCGACGCGTACCCCTGCCCGAGCGCCCGGAACCGCCACTGTCCGCCCCGCCGGTACAGCTCACCGCCGATGAGCACCGTCTCCGGCCCCGCCACCGGCTCGAACCGCGCCAGCTCCCGCTGCGTCCCCGCGTCGACCAGCCGCACCACCAGCCCGCGCACCTGCCCGAAGGTCCCGCCGTCCGCCGAGGCCACCAGCACGATCCGTTCGACGCCCGGTTCCACGGCCGCCGGCCCCACCGCGAGCCGGTCCGTCACCACCCCGTCCCCTTCGGCCTTCCCCTGATGGACCACCGCCCCCGACGCATGCCGCGGCTGGTTGTGGAACACGAAGTCCCCGTCCCCCCGCACCCGGCCGTCCGCCGCCACCAGCAGGGCCGACGCATCGACATCGGGTCCCCCGGCCCCTCGGCCGATCTCCACCCGCACGGCCGCCGCGTCGACCGGCACATTCGCACCCGCACTCAAGCCTCGCTCCGTCATGGACACAGTCTGGCAAGGCTCCTCCCCGCCCCGACAGGACCGTGCCGCCGCTCGCCGGGTCAGAGCCCGGCGTAGGGGGCGATGGTGGCCGCCGTGGCCGCGCACCGCAGGTAGTTGTCGGCGTGGTGGAAGCGGAAGAGGGAGCTGACCGACGTGGTGTGGTCCAGGGCGATCCCGTCGAAGAACCGGCTCAGCCCGGGAGGGACGGCGACGGGGTCGCCCGGGTCGGCGATGTTCACCCAGCGAATCCCGCCGGGCAGGCCCGCACCGCGCGCCCGGGTGCCGTCGGCGGGCTGCGGAGCGGGGACGAGGCGGTCGAAGACCACGCGGGGCAGCGCGAGCGGCGAGCCCAGGGTGAGGAACAGCTCGGGCCGCAGCTCCGGGTGGGCGTGCAGGGCCTCGTAGGCGACGACCGAGCCGAGGGAGTGCGCGACGACGACGCGCGGCCGGTGCCGGGCGATGCGCGCCGCGACCTCCTCGCGCGCCGCGAGGCGCTCCGGGGCATCGGCTGCGCGCAGGTACGCGGCCACCTCGCCGCACAGCAGCCGGACGAAGACCCCGAGCCGGCCCTCGGCCAGGTCGAACCTGCGCGCCAGCCAGGACGAGAACGCGCGCAGCGGCACCGCGGCGTTCCCCTGCGCCACCTCCTCCGGCACCCCCAGCTCCCGCGCCCACGCGTCGAGCACCTCCTGGGCGAGCGGGTCGTCGAGGAAGTCGCCGCCCCGGTCGCCCTGCGGCGCCGGGCCGGGGCGGAGCTTGTCCGCGTAGTAGGCGAAGTCGGCGTCGATCCGCTCCGGCGCCGTGCCGAGCCCCGCCGCCAGGTCCCGTGCCCAGGCGGCGGCCTTGAGCGCCCGGAGCTCCTCCTTGCGCGCGTCGGAGATGCCGGCGCCGAAGCTGTTGTGGATGCCGTGCACGGCGACGACGCGGAGCGGTGAATCGGTGATGCCGGTCAACGGAGTCTCCTGAGAAGGGGGTCCAGACTGAGGGTGGCCACTTCGCGGCCGAAGCCCGCCACGACGGTGCCGTCGGCGGTGACCGTCACGGCGGTCACCGCGGCGGGGAGGTGGAACGTGGTGCGGCAGGTGCCGGTGGTGAGGTCCCAGACCCGCACCACCCCGTCGCCGCAGCCGAGGACGGCGTGCGGACGCCCTGCGAGGTCGGCCACCGCCGCCGCCCCGACCCCGCCGGTGTGACCGGCGAGCAGGCGGACCCGGGCACCGGTGGTGAGGTCCTGGACCGACGCCGATTCCCCGTTGCCGGTGACGACGGCGTGGGGGCGTCCGTCGATCTCCGTCACCGCGACCGCGTGAACCCCGCCGGTGTGGCCGTCGAGTTGACGAACGTGGGTGTCGGTGGTGAGATCCCACAGCCCCACCGAACCGTCGCCGACGACAAGGGCGTGGAGGCGTCCGTCCAGGACCGCCACCGCCACCGCGTTCACCCAGCCGGTGCGGGTGTCGAGCCGGCCGACCTGGGTACCGGTGGTGAGGTCCCACAGCCGCACCGCCCCGTCGCCGCAGCCGGAGACCGCGTGCGGACGCCCGTCCAGGACCGCCACCGCCACCGCGTTCACCCAGTCGGTGTGGCCGGTGAGCCGGCCGACCTGGGTACCGGTGGTGAGGTCCCACAGGCGCACCGCCCCGTCACTGCAGCCGGAGACCGCGTGCGGACGCCCGTCCAGGACCGCCACCGCCACCGCCCTCACCCCGCCGAAGTGGCCGGCGATTCCCCGGACCCGGACACCGGTGGTGAGATCCCACAACCCCACCGAACCGTCGCCGGCGGTCACCACGTGGGGGTGTCCGTCGAGCTCCGTCACCGCCACCGCCCTCACCCTGTCGCTCTGGCCGGTGAGCCGGCGGACCCGGGTACCGGTGGAGAGATCCCACAACCGCACCAACCCGTCCCGGCAGCCGGTGACGGCGTAGCGGCGCCCGTCGAGGTCCGCCACCGCCACCGCCCTCACCCCGCCGAAGTGGCCGGCGATCCCGCGGACCCGGACACCGGTGGTGAGATCCCACAGCTTCACCGAACCGTCGCTGGTGGTGAGGGCGTGGGGGCGCCCGTCGAGCTCCGTCACCGCCACCGCCCCGACCCCGTCGGTGTGACCGGCGAGTTGACGAACCTCGGTGCCGGTGACGAGGTCCCTCACCTGCGCCGACTGGTCGTTCCCGCCGGTCACGGCGTGGGGGTGCCCGTCCAGGACCGTCACCGCCATCGCGTTCACCCCGCCGAAGTGGCCGGTGAACCGGCGGACCCGGGTGCCGGTGGTGAGGTCCCACAGCCCCACCGACCCGTCGCTGCCGCCGGTGACGGCGTGGGGGCGCCCGTCCAGGACCGTCACCGCCACCGCCCCGACCCTGACGGTGTGGCCGGTGAGCCGGCGGACCCGGGTACCGGTCGTGAGGTCCCACAGCCCCACCGACCCGTCGCTGCCGCCGGTGACGGCATGGGCGCGCCCGTCCAGCACCGCCACTGCCACCGCCCCTGCCCCGCCGATGAGTTGACGGGCCTGGGTGCCGGTGGTGAGGTCCCACAGCCGCACCGACTCCGCACTGGCGGTGACGGCGTGGGGGCGCCCGTCGAGGTCCGCCACCGCCACCGCCACGACCCTGCCGGCATGGCCGGTGAACCGGCGGACCTGGGTGGCGGTGGTGAGGTCCCACAGCGCCACCGACCCGTCGCCGCACCCGGCGACGGCATGAGGGCGCCCCGTGAGGACCGCCACCCCCAGCGCATGGACCGCGCCGTTGCGGCCGACCATGGTGCGGATCAGCGCGGTGGAGACCTGGCCGCCCGTGGCCCAGCACACCCGCCAGTCGGCGTCGCCGGGGAGTTCGTCCTGGAGCGGGGCGATGCGGAAGCGGGCGGCGTCCAGGGCGAGGAGCTGCCGGCGCACCGCGGGTGGCAGCGTGTGGTGGACGCCCCAGGAGGCGCGGTAGACGGCGGCGACCAGCCGGGCCCGGTCGGAGCCGGCCCGGGACAGGGCGTCGGCGAGGGCGTGGGGGTCGGCGTGCTGGAGGTGACCGGCGTCGTCGAGGAGCTCGTCCAGGCGTCCGGCGTCGACGGCGTGCTGGGCGGTGTGCCGCAGCAGGTAGTCGGCGGCGTTCTGCCACAGCGGGCCGCCGTTGCGGTCCCGGGGGACGCCGAGCAGGAGGTGTTCGAACAGGCGCTGCGCGGGGCCGGGCAGCGGGTCCGTCGCCGGCGACGGGTCCTCGGGCGACGGGTCACCGGCGGGCCCGCGCAGCCAGTCGGCGAGGCCTTCGTGGAAGAGCCGGTAGAGGGTGGTGCCGTCGGCGTCGAGGTCGCGGCGCAGGTAGAAGCGTGCGTCCCCGTCGAGAAGGGCGTACAGCTGCGGCAGGGACGGAGGCGGGTCGCCGTCGGCGGTGAAGGCGGCGGCGGCGTGGACCAAGACGCTCTCGGGCATGCCCCGGCCCTGGGCGAAGGCGAGGGCCGTGAGCACCGGTCGCAGGTGGGGCTGGTCGGCGTGGCGCCGCAGGTCGAGTTCGAGGAGGTCGGGGAGGCTGCGGGGCACGGCCCCTCCCAGCCGCCGGGCCTCCTCGGGTGTGTCGGCGGGCGGCAGCGCCAGCAGGTGGTGGACGTAGAGTCCGGTGGTCAGGAACTCCCCCCAGTGCGGGGCTTCGGCGTCCGCGCCCGGCCGGTCGGCGTCGGCGGGTGCGGTGAGGGCTTCGGCGATCGCGTCCGCGAGGGCGTCCCGGGCGGGCCGCAGGGTGCTGCGGGTGTACGGCCCGTCGGCGGTGAGCAGCCGTTTCGCGTAGGCGGTCAGGTCCGCGCGGAGCTCGTGCGGTGCGACAGTGCTCAGGTCCGTCAGCGATCCGCCGTCCCGTGCCAGGCCGAGGAGCTCGTCGAACCGGTCCTCCTCGCGGGTGGCGACCAGCAGCCGCAGCGGCCCGCCGGTCGTCCGCGCGTGCCGGGCGAGCGGGAGCAGCAGGGCGGTGGTGACGTCCCGGGGTCTGAGGGCTTCGTCGAGGGCGTCGATGACGACGGTGACCGGGCGCTCGCCGGAGGGGATCAGGTCCAGCAGGCGCTGCGCCGGGCTCGCGTCCGGGGCGGGCGCCTGCCCGTCCGGGGAGCCCGCAGCGCCCGGGGTGACGATGTGGCGGATCTGGCGGACCAGGGAGGCGACGATGTCGTCGAGGCCGAGGCGTCGTGCGTGGACGGCGGCGATCCGGTCGTTCTCGCCCGGGACGTGGTCGTCGAGGGCGGCCCACAGGGGGCGGGTGTGGCGGCGCAGCGCGGGGTGGGCGGCGCACAGCAGGATGCCGAGGAGCGCGGACTTGCCGGCGCCCGGTCTGCCGGTGACGACCCGCAGGTGCGGGGCGGCGGTGTCGTCGTCGAGCCAGCCGGTGAGGGTGTCGAGTTGCGCGGTGCGGCCGCTGAAGTAGCCCTCGGTCCAGTCCCGGGCCACCGGTTCGCCGCCGCCGGCGCGGCGCATGAAGTGCAGGGGGTCCGCGGCCCAGTCCGCCAGGCGGGCGATCTCCGGCGGCAGGTCCGGTGCCGGTCCGCCGTGCTGCGGGGCGTAGCAGGGGTTGGGGAAGAACGGCAGCCGGGAGAGGTCGGCGTGACCGGGGACGAGGCTGGTCAGGACCGACTGCGGCAGCCCGCCGGCCTGTTCGGCCATCTCGTCGACGGTGCGGCCGATGTCCCGCCAGACCGTGGCGGAGGGGATGTGCGGCAGGGAGGGGTCGAAGCGGACCTCCAGGTCCCGGTAGCGTTCCAGCACCCGGACCAGGGCCCGGCTGAGGCGGTAGCCGAACGCCTGCCGGTCCGGTCCGGTCGCGGCGAGCACCCAGGCCCGGCGCCTGTCGACGTCCATCCGCGCGTGCCAGGCGGTCACCGCCGCCTGTCCGCTGTAGCAGACGTCCAGGACGAACAGGGTCACCGGCCGGTGCCGGTCGGGGTGGTCCTCGATCAGGTCGATCCAGCTGCCCACCGGCCGGCTGAGCCGCTCCCCGTCGCTGCCCAGGACGTACAGCTTCTCGCTGCTGCCGTCGGCGAGTTCGCCGTGCCCGACGATGTGCACGATCAGCACGTCCGCGTCCTCGGCCTCGACCGCGGCCTCCACCAGCCTCCCGTAGTCCGCCCGGGGCTGCGGCTCCGCGGCCGGGCGCCGGGTGTACCGGAACTCCGCCAGGATCCCCGCCACCCGGTCGGCGTGCGCAGGAGCCTCCTCCAGGACGTCCAGGCCGAAGCGCGGCGAGTCCCCGTCCTCGGTCCGGGTCAGCGCGATCCCGAGCGACAGCACCGCGTACCGCGGCTCGCCCGCGGCCTGCGTCCGCTCCTCGCCCAACGCCACCCTCCGCCCCCGGTCCCCCGGTCCCCCGGTCCCCCGATCATCGCGGTTCGACGATAGACACTTCCCGCCCCGGTGGGGCCGGATCGCCCGGATCGGAGCGGTGGTTCCGAGGGCCGCACCGCCGTGACGAACCGCCGGGCGGCCGCCTCCCCGCACACCGTCACGGGTGCGGGGCGCCGACCGGATCCCCACGCGGCGGCGCCGTCGCCTACAGTGAGACCTTCTTGCGGACGGGGCCGGGTGACGGCACGAGCACGGAGGGGGGCCGGAGTGGAGCGACGGGTACGTCGGACCGCGGCGGCCGCCCTGTCCTGCGCGTTCCTCGCGGCCTGGGCCGTCTGCCAGGTCCTCCTCGGCACGGCGACGGGCGCGGCGCGGCCGGCCCTCGAAGCGCCGCCCGCCCTCGCCGCCCAGGCCGCCCCGGCCGCGCCCGTCGCCGTACGGTTCGGCCCGGCGGGCGCGGAGGTCCGGCGCGCCGCGGACCGCCGCGACGCGGATGTCGCCCAGCGGCGCACGGCCACCGCCGAGCCCGCCGTGCGGCTGCCCGCGCTCCCGCCGGCCGCGCTCCCGGCCGGCCGGACGGACGCCCCCCGGCCCGGGACCGGGGTGTACGCCCCGGGGTCGCGCCAGGAGCGGGCGCCGCCGTCCGACGCCTACGACCCCCGCCACACCCGCGGTCCCCCCTCCACCCGGTCCAGCTGACGTTCCACCGCGCCCGCCGACCGGGTGCCGCGGCCTGCCCGCGGCCCGGCCGGGAGGACTCCGGCCACCGTGCCCGGAGCGTCCCCGGCGGCGCGCGTCCCCTCGCGTCCGCCCGTCCCGGGTGCGGCGTCCCCCGCGGACGCCCGGCTCCCGCGGACCGCCCGTGGAGTACCCATGCCCACTCGCCGTGCCACGTTCTGGCGCGCGCTCGTCGCGCTCGCCGTCGTCGGTGTCTCGCTCTACATCGCCCTGACCACCCCGCCCCGCCTCGGCCTCGACCTGCGCGGCGGCACCCGGATCGTCCTGGAGACCCAGGACTCGCCCACCGTCCGCGCCGACGCGGACGCCACCGACCGGGCGCTGGAGGTGCTGCGCCGCCGGGTCGACGGCCTCGGCGTCGCGGAACCCTCGCTCGCCCGCGCCGGGGAACGGCGCATCGTCGTCGAACTGCCCGGCGTCCAGGACCCCCGCGAGGCCGCCGCGGTGATCGGCCGCACCGCCCAGCTCACCTTCCACCCCGTCACCGCGACCGCCGAGGGCCCGGCCGGCCCCGCGGCGGCGGACGGCTCCCGGGTCCTCGCCGACCCCGCCCTGCCCGGCGGCCACCTGCGGCTGGGCCCGCCGGTGCTGACCGGCGACGGCGTCAAGGACGCCTCGGCCGTCCTCGACACCCGGACCGGCCTCGGCTGGAGCATCGACCTGTCCTTCCGGGGCTCGGCCGGCGACGCCTGGGCCCGGCTCACCGGGGAGGCGGCGTGCGCCGCGCCGGCCGACCCGGCCCGCCGGGTCGCCATCGTGCTCGACGACCGCGTCCTGTCCGCCCCCGGGGTCCAGGACAGCGTGCCCTGCGGGCAGGGGATCACCGGGGGTTCGACGCAGATCACCGGCGGCTTCTCGGCCGACGAGGCCCGTGACCTCGCGGCCCTGGTGAAGGGCGGCGCGCTGCCCGTCCCGGTGACGGTGATCGAGCAGAGCACCGTCGGCCCCACCCTGGGCGCCGAGGCCATCCGGGCCAGCGCCCTCGCCGCGGCCATCGGCCTGCTCTGCACCGGGGCGTTCATCATCGCGGTGTACCGCCTGCTCGGGGTGCTGGCCACCGTCGCGCTCGGCCTCTACGGCCTGATCTCGTACGCCGCCGTGGTCGTGCTCGGCGCGACGCTCACCCTGCCCGGGCTGGCCGGCTTCGTGCTCGCCATCGGCATGGCGGTGGACGCCAACGTGCTGGTCTTCGAACGGGCCAGGGAGGAGTACACCGCACCCCGGGCGGCCGGCCGCGGCAGGGAGCGCGACCTGCGGCGCCCGCTGCGCGTCGGGTTCGCGAAGGCGTGGAGCGCGGTGGCCGACTCCAATGTGACGACGCTGCTCGCCGCCGGGCTGCTCTTCGTGTTCGCCACCGGCCCGGTCAAGGGCTTCGGGGTGACGCTCTCGATCGGCGTGCTGGCCTCGATGTTCTCGGCCATGCTGATCACCCGGCTGCTCGCCGAGTGGGCAGTGCGGCGGCCGGCCGTCGCCCGGCGGCCGGCCCTGACCGGCATGGCCACCGTCGGCCGGCTCCGGACCCGGCTGAACCGGCGGCCGCCCCGGCTGATGCGCCACCGGCGGCGCTGGCTGGGCGCCTGCGCGGGCCTGCTGCTGCTCGCCCTGGCCGGGATCGGCGGGCGCGGCCTGGACTTCGGCGTCGAGTTCACCGGCGGCCGGGTGGCGCAGTACACCGCCGCGCAGCGGGTCGACGCGGACGCAGCCCGCGCGGCGGTGGTCGGCGCCGGGTTCCCGCAGGCCGTGGTGCAGACCACCGGCGACACCGGCGTGTCCGTCCGCACCAAGGAGACCGGCGACGACCAGCAGCAGCGCATCCGGGAGGCGCTCACCGGCGTCACCGGCGAACTGTCGGTGGAGCGCGACGAACTGATCGGGCCGAGCCTCGGCAGCGAGCTGCGCGGCTACGCGCTGGCCGCGCTCGGACTCGCGGTCGCCGCCCAGCTGCTCTACCTCACGGTCCGTTTCCGGTGGACCTTCGCGACCGCCGCGGTGATCGCGATGGCACAGGACCTGCTGCTCGTGCTCGGCCTCTTCGCCTGGCTGGGCAAGCCGGTGGACAGCGTCTTCCTCGCCGCGCTGCTCACCATCGTCGGGTACTCCGTCAACGACACGGTGGTGGTCCTGGACCGGCTGCGCGAGCTGCGCCGGACGGGGACGAAGGCGAGCTGGGCGGACCTCGCCGACCGCGCCGTGGCGCAGACCCTGCCCCGGACGGTGAACACCGGCATGGGGGCGCTGTTCGTCCTGGCGGCCCTGGCGGTCCTCGGCGGCGACTCGCTCGCCGACTTCTCGGTGGCGCTGCTGGCCGGGGTCCTGGTGGGCACGGCCTCGACGGTGTTCACCGCGATGCCGGTGGTCGTGCTGCTCCAGGGGCGGTTCCCGGACCGGCCGCGGGAGGCCCGGGAGGCGCCGGGGGCGCGGGGCGTGCGGACGCCGCACCCGGCGGGCGCGGCCCGCACGCGCGACCACAACGGGGCGGTGGTCTGAGCGGGGCCCGCGCCACTCCCGGACTCCGGTCCGGGAGCGGCGCGGGCCCGGTGCGGGCCCGGTGCCGCGCCACGGCGCTACCGCGCCGCCGCGGCCTCCAGGGCGGGGACGGCCGCGACGAGGGCGTCCACGAAGGGCTCCAGCTGCCCGGGCTCGGGCAGCTCGTCCCAGAGGAAGCACACCTCGCGGTCGTGGAACGACACCGCCGGGGCGTCGACGGCGGCCAGCCGCCGCGCGATGTCGGTGTCCACCAGGAAGGCCACGAGGTCCCCGGCGCCCTCGCCGCGCGGTACGTAGACGAAATCGGGGGGCCAGTGGACGCCCAGGGGCAGCGAGCTCCAGGGGCGTTCCAGCCGGACGGTGCGCGCGGGGGCCGCGAGGCCGATGCAGACCGCGAGCCAGATGTCCACGTCCCGGGACCGGTTGCGCATCAGCAGGGCGATCGTCGCCCGGCGCTTGCCGAGCATCCCGGAGACGGCGTACACCGCGAGGGTCTCCTCCGTCAGCCAGCCGTAGTGCGTGAGGTGGCCGGTCCAGCGGGGCTTCCGGCGGTCGTGCTCCCACCAGCCCGGTCGCTTCCCGAAGTCCCCGACGGCCCTGCGCAGCCGCCCGGCGCGCCGGGCCTTGCGCCCCGCGAGCACGGCCGCTGCGATCAGGACGACGACCGGCAGGCCGAGGGTCAGGAAGTAGACGATCGCTCCGACCATGGAATCTCCAACTCACCGATGAACAACCGATGTTCACCGTAGCGTCGACACGGCCCGCGGAACAGCGGCCGGGCCCGCCGATACGGCGGCGGCGCCTCCCGGGCCCGTCCCGCCGCCGGCCCCGCCGGGCCGGGCCGGTGACGGTCCGGGGAGGTCGCCTCCGTCCGGAGCGCCCACGAGTAGGGTGGGCGGACGAACCACCGGGAGGGGCGCCGATGCGGACACCGGCAGGCATACGGAGACGGACCGGGACACGCCGGGCCCGGGCGGGCACGGCCCTCGCGGCGCCCACCACGCTCGCCGTGCTCCTCACGCTCGCCGCGCTCGTCCTGCTCGGCGGCGGCGGAACGGCCGTCGCGGCCGCGCCGAGCCCCACGGCGACCGCCGCTGCCACCGCCACTGCCACCGACACGCCGGCCGGCCGGCCCACCGACGGCACGACCCGCTCCGAGCGCCTGGCCGAGCAACTGCGCAGGAACCCGGTCTACGTCTCGGCCGCCCTGCCTCGCCGGCTGCCGCGCTCGCTCGCCCCGGAGATCGCCGCCCTCGCGGAGCGCACCGGCGTGCCCACCTACGTGCTGGCGCTGCCGGACGGCGACGCCGCGCTGCTCGCCCTGGTGCACGACCGGCTCGGCACGGACGGCCTCTATGTGCTGATCGGCGACCACGGCTCCATCACCGCGGCCGCGTTCGGCGTCGACCTCCCGGTGGACGACGCCCGCCGGATCTCCTTCTACGGCACCCCGCGCGGTGCCGGGCCGCTCGCGGCGTTCGAGAACTTCGTCGACGCCGTCGCCTCCGGCAAGGACCGGGCCGCCGCCGACGCCGAGGAACTGTCGAACCGGTACCACGACGGCGACCGGAGCGATCCGTACATCAGCTCCACCGACCGGCAGAACCAGAACCTGCTGCTCGGACTGGCGGTCGTGGTCCTGCCCGGCCTGGTGCTCGCCCTCGGCCTCGGCCTCTGCCTCCCCCTCCGCCGGACCGGCTCCTCCGGCCCGGGCAACAGGCCCGCCGTCAGCCTGGAGAAGCCGCCGGCCGTGCGCCACCGTGCCCGGGGTCCGGCCGCCGCGCGGCGCGGCCTCGTGCTGCTCCCGGTGACCCTGCTGGCGACGGCCGCCACCGTGGTCGGCGTGGTGCGCGTCGCGCCCGCCGTCTTCCCCCAGGTCGTCGACGGCCCCTCCCTGAACGTCACCCGGGCCGACCTGGACGCCCGCGTCGACGAGATCGCCGCCGGGCTCACGGCCGACCCGGTCTACCAGGACCCGTCCGGCCCCGACGCGCTGACCGCCGCCGAGTTGCCCGCGCTCCGGCAGCGGCTCGCCGAACTCGCCCCCCAGGGCCCGGTGCACGTCGTGGTCACCCCCACCGGCAGCGACGACGAGACCGACCAGGACGCCGATCTGCTGCTCGCCCTGATCCACGAACGCACCGGCCGCAACGGCGTCTACGTCCTCGTCGACCCGACGACCGGCACGATCGACCTCGACAGTTACGGGACCGACCGGGACACCCTGCGCCGCTTCGCACGACTGCCGGCCGGGGTCAGGTACGTGTACGGGAACACCGGGGGCCGGAGCGTGGCACAGCGGCTGGACCAGGTGCTGGACGCCGTCGCCGCCGCCGGGCCCCGGCCGGGCGACGATCCCGCGGAGCGCCCCACCACGCTGCCCCCGCTGCACGACAACCGGCTGCCGGCCCTGTTCGGCAACGACTTCGGGACCGGCGTCGGACTCGGCGTGATGCTGCTCGGCGCCCTGCTGGTGCTCGGCTGGGCCGCCCTCGCCACCGCCCGGGCCGTGATCCGCTCCCGGCGCACCCGCGCGGCCGGCCCCTCGCCGCAGCACACCACCCCGCTGCCCTCCCTGCGGCAGCTCCGCGCCCGGGCCGGCGAGGGGGTCCGCGAACTCTCCGCACAGCTGGCCGCCTCACAACCGACCGCCGCGCAGGAGACCGCCGCCGCGCAGGATCCGGCGCCCGGCCGCGCCCGCGCCTGGGACTGCCTGGACGCCGCCGGGCTCCTCGCCGGCGGCGGGCAGCGCCCCGACGCCCCGGCCGGGGCGGGAGAGGCGGCCGAGGCCGGCGACCTGGCCGCCGCCGTGGTGCTCGCCCGGGCCGGGCTGGCCGCGCTCCGCGGCCGTTCCCACCCCACCGTCTGCCGGCTCAACCCGCTGCACGGCGAGGCCACCGGCGGCCCGGTGCCGGCCTGGTTCGCCGCGGGCGGCCTCGGCCCGGGGTCCGCGGAGTTGTGCCCCGCCTGCCGGGACGCCCTCCGCGGCGGAGCCGTCCGCGTGGACCTGGCCCGGGACCGGCTGCTGCGCCTGCCCGCGGCGGACCACCGCACCCGGACCGTCTGGGACGAGGCCGGGCAGGTCCTGCCGGCCGCCCGCGAGGGAATCGAAGCACTCATCCTCAGGACCAGGGAGTCCGCCGGTGTCCAGTGACCGCACGACCGTCCGACGCGAGACCGTCCGACGCGCAACCGTCCGGCGCCCGGCCACCACGACGCTCGACCGGCGCCGGCTCGGCGGGCTGCTCGCCGCGCTGCTGACGGCCTGTGCGGCCCTGCTCGGCACCGCCGCCCCCGTCCGCGCGGAGAGCACGGGCCCCGGCCCGGGCGCCGCGACGATCGTCGAGTCGCTGGCCACCGCCCCGGTCCACGTCGACCCGTCCTTCGCCGCCGCCGTCACCGCCGCCCAGCAGCGGGAGCTCGCCGACCGGATCGCCGTGTCCGGCCTGCCGATCAAGGTGGTCCTGGTGCCGCTGAAGAAGGGCGACGCGTTCGGCGGCAGCGCCGAGTCCCTGGCCGCGGTGGTCCGGGAACGCCTCGGCCTGCCGCAGTTGATCCTGCTCACCAACGACGAGTACGGGAGCCGGCTCAAGGGCACCGAGTGGCCCGACGACACCCACCGGGCCCGCGACGCGGCGATGGCCGTGGGCATGCTGAAGGAGCTCAAGGACGCCGGACTGGCCGCCCGCGTGGGCCGGGCCGTCGACCTGATCGCGACCGGCCGGGCCACCGAGGTCTACCAGGCCGAGGCCGCCCGGGCCGACCGCGAGTACTCGGCCCGCCCCACGGTGCCCCGGGTGAAGGACGAGGCGGCCCGCTCCTCCTCCGACGGCAGCGGAACCCTGCTCGTGGTCGACGCCGCGCTGGTCCTCGCCGTCCTCGCCGCCGCCCTCCTGATACGGCGCCGCCGCTCCTCCCGGCCCGCCGCCCCCGCCTTCCCCGACACCGTCTTCGCCACCGGGCAGGCCGCCGACGAGGCCGGGCTGCGCCGGCAGGCCGCCGCCGAACTGCTCGCCCTCGGCGAGGCCGTCGACGGCGCCGACGGGACCACCACCCCCGGCCTGGCCCGCGCCCTGGACGCCTACGACGCGGCCGGCCGGGTGCTGGACGCCGCCCGCGGCGTCCCCGACCTGGTGGGCGTGCTCGCCCTGGCCGCCGAGGGACGCGCCGCGCTCGCGGCCGGACCGCGGCTCCCGCTGTGCTTCTTCGACCCCCGGCACGGCGCCGCCGTCCGCCGCACCACCTGGCGCCCGGTCGGCCGCCGGGAACGCGTCGACGTCGCCGTCTGCGAGGACTGCGCCCGCGCCCTGCGCGCCCGCCGCGCGCCCCGGGTGCTCGCCGTCCGCGACCAGGGCCGCACCGTCCCCTACTTCGAGGTGCCCGCCGACCGCAGCCTCTGGGCCGCGACCGGCTACGGCTCCCTGCTCTCCGGCCCCGACGACACCCTCGCCGCCCGGGTCGGAACCGGCGCCTTCAGCCGTGCCCGGCAGCGGTCCGAGGAGCGCGGCGCGGCCGAGGACTGACCCCGGGAGGGCCGCCGGATCCCTGCCGCGCGCCGATGAGTCCCCCGCACCACGCCCGTCGCTACGCTGGGACCGACTCACGGAGGGCCGGTGCCATGCGGAGACTCATCTACGGCATGAACGTGTCCGTGGACGGCTACATCGCCGCACCCGGCGACGACATCGGCTGGAGCACGCCGAGCGACGAGCTGTTCGGCTTCTGGTCCGACCGGTTGCGGGCGACCGAGCTGTCGCTGTACGGGGGCAGGCTGTGGCGGACGATGAGCTCCTACTGGCCGACCGCCGATCAGCAGCCCGGGGTCACCCCGGCGGAGACCGAGTTCGCGCACCGCTGGCGGGACATGGCCAAGGTGGTGTTCTCCTCGACGGTCGACGAGGTCGACTGGAACACCCGCCTGGTCCCCGGCGACGCGGTCGCCGAGATCACCCGGCTCAAGGCCGAGGACGGCGGCCCGATGGACATCGGCGGCGCGACGCTCGCCGGGGCGGCCATGCGGGCCGGACTGATCGACGAGTACGTGCTGGCCACCGCGCCGGTCCTGGTGGGCGGCGGCACGCCGTTCTTCACCGCGCTGGACAACTGGGTGGACCTGAACCTGGTGGAGACCCGGACGCTCCCCTGCGGCGTGGTCCTGAGCAGGTACGAGACCCGACGCTGAGCACCCGTCACCCGCCCGGCCGGCCGCCGCCACCGGGTGACAGGATGGCGCGGTGTCCGACTCCCTGCGTGAACCGTGGCTGCGCGGCCTCGCCCTCAACCCCGCGGCGCCCTCCGACGTCCTGGTCCGCCTGATGGACCGGGCGGCCGGTGCAGCCGGCCCGCTGATGTGCGAGGGCCGTGACCTCCCCGACGCCGTCGTCGACGCGGCGCTGCGCCATCCGGACCCGGGGATCCGCCGCGCACTCGCCCGCAACCGGCACGTCGACCCGGCCCGGCTCGCGCCCTTGGCGACGGACCCGTCGGGGATCGTCCGCGCCTGGCTCGCCGGTGGCCCCCGCTCCCGGCCCCGGTCGGTCCGGCCGCTTCCGGACGACGTCCTCGTCACCCTCCTGACCGCCGAGGACGGGGGTGCGGACGGCAGGCTCACCGCGAACGAGATCATCGAGGAGCTCGTCTCCTCCCGGCAGATCCCGCCGTCCTTCCACCGCTCCCTGGCCGATCGCGAGCACCCCGCGCTCCGGATCCGGGCCACCCTGACGTGGCAGTCGCTCACCCCCGCGCAGCGCGAGGCCCTGCTCGACGACCCCGACCCCGCCGTGCGGCAGGCCGCGCGGGACCGGAGCTGGGTGCTGGACCCGGAGCGGGTGGAGGCCGAGCTGCCGTCCGTCGGCGCGCGTCACAGGGAATTCGTGTTCGGCACCTGCGCCCTGTCCCCCGCGCTCGTCGAGCAGTGCTTCGCGGACGGCACGGTGCGCGCCCTGGCCCGGAACCCCCACATCCCGGCCGACACCGTGGCCCGGCTCGCCCGCCACCCCGAGGCGACCGTCCGCGCACTGACCGCCGTCCGGCCCGACCTGGGACCCGACCTGGCGGCGGAGCTGAGGCAGGATCCGGACGAGACCGTACGGCTGCGCGCACGCCTCCAGCCCTTCTCCCGCACCTGGGCCGAGTACGGGGCGATCGGGCGGGTCGTCGGCCAGGTCGTCGGACATGGTCCGGACTGCATCTGCCCGATCACCGAGCCGTCCGCCGAGTCCTCCTCCGAGCCGTCCGCCGAGCCGTCCGCCGAGCCGTCCCCGGACTGGTTCGCCGCCTGCGCCGCGTCCGGGGAACCGGAGCTCCGCCGGGTGGCGGCGAGCCGGCCGCTCCTGCCCGCGGACCTCGCCGGGGCACTCGCGCAGGACGCCGACGAGGAGGTGCGGATCCGGCTGGCCTGCCACCACCCCCTGGCTCCGCCCGGTCTCCTCCTGGACGTCTTCGTCACCCGCCCGGTCCACCGCCCGCACCTGCTGACCCTGCCCGCGTTCCCGCGCACCGGCCTCACCCATCTCATCGCCCACCCGGACCCCGAGGTGCGCGCCCTGGCCGCCGCCGATCCCGCCCTCCCCGACCCCCCGGTGGACGATCCCGACGACACCGTGTGCCGGGCAGCCGCCGCCAACCCGAGCCTGACCCCTCGGGCCCTGGAGGACCTCCTCACCACCCCCCGCACCGCGGAGGGCGCCGCCGCCAACCCGTCCCTCCCCGCCCACCGCATGCACACCCTCCTCGACCACTGCCTGCACGCCCCGGCGTGAATCCGCTCGCCGACACGCCCCCGCCGCCGGGCACGGCCCACGGGTTGCCCGAGGCGGCGGGGGCGCGGTCCCACCAGGCCCGGCGCCCCGTCAGTTCCCCTGGCGGCGCAGTCCGCACAGTCCGGCGTACGCGGCGGCGCCGGCCCACAGGGCCATGATCAGCAGGCCGGTCCAGTGCCCGTACGCGACCTGCGGGTCGTCGGCGTAGCGCAGCGCGTACTGGCCCGCGCGGTCCGGGAGGAACTGCGCGGCACTGCGTACGCCCGGGACGCCGGACAGCAGCGGGGAGAGCAGGAAGACGCCCGGCAGCAGCAGGCCCATGGCCGCGGTGAGGCTGCGCAGCACCGCGGTCAGCCCCAGGCAGAACACCACCAGCAGCACCGGGTAGAGCACCCCGGCGGTGGCGCTGCGCACCAGGGCGGGACCGTCCCAGGTCTCCGGCACGAACGCGCCGTAGCCGAGGAACGAGCCGGCGGTCCCGAGCACGCCGACGCCGAGGGCGACGGCCGCGCCGAGGGCGAGCTTCGCGCCGTAGAGGCGACCGCGGTGCGGGACGGCGGCCAGGGAGACGCCGATCATGCGGGTGCCGAACTCCTGCCCGAACAGCAGGACGGCGAAGCAGACCAGCGCCGCCTGGCCGAAGTTGAGGCCGTAGTGGATGCCGAGGCCCGGGTCCTCGGCGAAGCTGTCGTCCCGGCCGCCGACGGCAGCGGCCACGGCGGTGCCGAAGCCGACGGTGAGCAGGACGGCGACGAGCGGGGTGATCCACAGGGAGCGCAGGGTGGTGAACTTGATCCGCTCGGCGCGCAGCGCGGCCCGGGCGGCCCGGCCGGCCGTGAAGGAGGTCGCGGTGCTCATGCGGCCACCGCCCGGTACTCGACGCTGTCGGCGGTCATCCGCAGGAAGGCCTCCTCCAGGGAGTCCTGCTGCACGGCGATCTCGTACAGCACCACCCCCTCGGCGGCCGCCAGCGCGGCGACCTCCTCGGGCGCCGCGCCGGTGACCTCCCAGGCGCCGCCGTCCGCACGCCGGGCGTCCAGGCCCGAGCGGCCGATCAGCGACGCCAGCGCGTCCGGGTCGACGGCCCGCACCCGGATCCTGGTCCGGCCGTGGCGGTCGATGAAGTCCGTGGTCGCCGCGTCCGCCAGCAGCCGGCCCCGGCCGATCACCACCAGGTGGTCGGCGGTCAGCGCCATCTCCGACATCAGGTGCGAGGAGGCCAGCACCGCGCGCCCCTCGGCGGCCAGGCCGCGCAGCAGGGCGCGGATCCAGCGGATGCCCTCCGGGTCCAGGCCGTTCACCGGCTCGTCGAGCATCAGCACCGGCGGGTCGCCGATCAACGCGGCGGCCACGCCCAGGCGCTGGCGCATGCCGAGGGAGAAGGCGCGGATCCGCCGGTCGGCCGCGTCGGACAGCCCGACCTGGTCGAGCACCTCCTCGACCCGGCGCCGCGGCAGGGCGTTGCTCGCGGCCAGCCAGCGCAGGTGTCCGCGCGCCGTGCGGCCGCCGTGCAGGGCGTGCGGGTCGAGCAGGGCGCCCACCCGCCGCAGCGGGGCGTCCAGTTCGGCGTACGGGCGGCCGTCGATCAGGGTCCGGCCGGCGCTCGGGCGCTCCAGGCCGAGGATCAGCCGCATCGTCGTGCTCTTGCCGGCGCCGTTGGGCCCGAGGAAGCCGGTCACCACCCCGGGGCGGACCTCGAAGCCGAGGCCGTCCACCACCCGCGTCCCGCCGTACTCCTTGGTGAGTCCCTCCACGGTGATCATGACCGTCCTCCGTTCTGCCGCGTCGTGCGAGCCGCGCCGTTGTCCTTCGGTGGCTCCATGGGACCGCGTCCGGGCGCCCCGGCGGATCCCGCCGGGGAGGGGACCGGCCTCCCTCCCGGGAGGGAGGCCGCGCACGTCTCCGGCCTGGCAGGATGGCGCCGTGTCCCGCATCGTCGCGCCCCTGCTGAGTCCCGTCACCTACGCGCGGTGGCTGCATCTGCTGATCGGCTGGATCTTCGCCGGCGTCATGCTGATGATCTATCCGGGCATCGCGGGACGCGGCTTCGGCGAGGTGCTGGTGCGGGCGGTGCCGGTGGACGTCGCGCTGGTGGTGCTGTCCGCGACGGTGCCCGCGATGCGCCGGGCGGAGGGCGTGCAGGCACGGCTTCTGCTCGTCCCCGAGCGCGAGCAGGACATCGTCGCCGAACCCTCGCGCAGTTGGGCCGACCGGTGGCGCACGGCGCTCTGGCTGCTCGGCCGGCTGGTCCTCGGCGGGGCCGTGGGCGCGGCCTCGGTGCTCGGACCCGCCACCGCCTTCGACCTGCTGGTGCGGCCGGAGCCGGTGGTGTTCGGCCTCCGGATGCCGGGCGGGGACGCCCCGCGCTGGGCGCCGCTGCTGGCACCGCTGGCCCTGTTCGGTCTCGGCTGGCTGGTCGTCTGGGCCGGTCGGCTCCAACTGGCCATGGCCGTCCGGCTGCTGGGGCCCTCCCCGGCGGAGCGGCTGGCCGCGGCCGAGCTGCGCGCCGAACGGCTGCTGGAGCGCAACCTGCTGGCGCGCGAGCTCCATGACTCCATCGGCCACGCGCTGACGGTGACGGTCCTTCAGGCGGGCGCCGCACGCGCGGTCGGCGACCAGGCGTTCACAGCCAAGGCGCTCGACGTCATCGAGGAGACCGGCCGCCGGGCGATGGACGACCTCGAACGCACTCTCGCCCTGCTCCGGGACACCGGCGGCGCCGGCGGCTTGGGCGGCGTGGGCGACAGCGGCGACGCGGGCACCGAGGACGTCCGCGAACGGCCGGGCATCGACCGCCTCCCCGCCCTCTTCGAGACCGCCCGGGCGGCCGGCAGCCCCGTCGAGGCCCGGGTCGACGTCCCGCCCGGGCCCCTGCCCGGCGTGCTCTCCCGCGAGGGTTACCGGATCGTCCAGGAGGGCGTCACCAACGCCCTCAAGTACGCCCCCGGCGAGCCGATCAGCGTCCGGATCGCCGTCCGCGACGGCCGGCTGGAGCTGCGCTGCGCCAACGCCCTGCCCGCGCACGCCGGTGCACCGGGCCGCTCCGGCAGCCCACCGCGCCGCGGCGGCAAGGGACTTCGCGGCATCCGCGAGCGGGCCGTGCTGCTCGGCGGCGAGGCCTCGGCGGGCGTCGAGTCCGGCGAGTGGGTGCTGGCCGTCCGGGTCCCCCTACGCTTGGGCGCGTGATGATCGACATTCTGCTGGCGGACGACGAGGAACTGGTCCGGGCCGGCCTGCGGGCGGTGCTGGAGGCGCAGGGCGACCTGCGGGTGGTCGGCGAGGCGTCCGACGGCGCGCAGGCGGTCGACCTGGCCCGCCGGCTGCGTCCGCACGTGGTGCTGATGGACGTGCGGATGCCCGGAACGGACGGCCTCGCCGCGACCCGTGAACTGGTCCGCGACGGGGCCGTGCCCGGCGGCCACGCGCCGAAGATCGTGGTCGTCACCACCTTCGAGATCGACGACTACGTCTACCAGGCCCTGCGGGCCGGCGCCGACGGCTTCCTGCTCAAGCGCACCAGGCCCGCCGAGATCGCCCAGGCCGTACGGCTGGTGGCGGCCGGCGAGTCGCTGCTCTTCCCCGCCCAGATCCGCCGGCTCGCGGCCGGCCGGGGCAACGAGGCGGCGCGCGCGGCGATGGCACGGGCCGCCCTGACCGGACGCGAGGCCGAGGTGCTGCGGCTGGTCGCACGCGGACTGACCAACGGGGAGATCGCCGAACAGCTGTACCTCGGCGTGCAGACGGTGAAGACGCACGTCAGCAGCATGCTGGCGAAGCTCGGCGCACGCGACCGCACCCAGGCGGTCGTCCTCGCCTACGAGTCGGGCTTCGTGGCACCGGCCGACCGGTGATTTCGAGGCCGGCGGGCACGTCCCTGTCGAGCCCGGCCGGGAGCCTTCCGAACTCCACGGCGCGGTGGCGGCGGTGGAGGGAGCCGACGAGGCTGCCGGTGGCGGTGCCCGCGCGGACGTCGTCGCGGCTGCGGCGTCCGGGCACCCCGGGCGCCCCGGGCGCCCCGGGCATCATCGGCAGGACCGGCCGGGAGCGGTCCGGGGCCCGGACCGCGCAGTGGCCCGCCCGGACCGGCGCAGCGCCTCGGTGCGGCCAGCGCCGGGCGCGACACCGGCGCCCCTGAGGATCGTCCGGAGACTCCGCGCCGCCAAGGGCCGACCGGCCCGGCATCCGGCGAACAGCCACCGCCGACGAGACCCGCCCGACTGTGATGCAGGTCACGCCGGGCGCAGAACCCGGACGCCCCTGCGGGCGTCTGGCTGGTGTGAGATCACGCAGGAGAGCACTGGACGACGTGGACGAGGAGCGACTCCTCCGGCTGGTGGCCAAGGGGAACCGCGCGGCGTTCGACGAGCTGTACCGGCGCACGTCGCCGTGGCTGGCGGTGCGGCTGCGCCGCCGTTGCGCGGACGAGCAGATCGTCGCCGAAGTCATGCAGGAGACCTATCTGGCGGTATGGCGCGCGGCCGGCGCGTTCGCCGGGAGCGCGGCCGGCGGGACGGCCGCCGGATGGCTGTGGACCATCGCGGCGCGGCGCCTCGTCGACGCGTTCCGGCGCCGCGCCCACCACGCCGAACCGCCGGTCGCCGCCGCCGAGCGGGCCGTGGTTCCCGCGGCGGAGGAGGAGGCGCTCGCCGGGACCGTCGGCGGAGACGTCGGCGACGCCCTGCGACGGCTGGCGCCGGAACTCCGAGAGGTCCTCCAGGCCACCGTGCTCGACGGGCTCTCCGTCCGGGAGACCGCCGTCCTGCTCAGACTGCCCGAAGGCACGGTCAAGACCCGTGCCCGCCGGGCCCGGATCGCGATGCGGGAGGCGCTGGCATGAGCGGGCGAAGCACGAGGGTCCCCCCGGCCGGAGGCCGGGAGAGAGTCATGGGGAGGTGCGCATGAGCGGGGAACACGCGTCCCGGCGCTTGATCGACGACTACACGCGCGGTGACACGGCGATGGCGGCGGACACGGTCTGGGCCCTGGAGGCCCACCTGGAGACGTGCGCGCCGTGCCGGAGCCTGCTGGCGGCCTCCGTGGCCACCGAGGCGCCGGGCATCGCCGCACTCGTCGACTCCGTCCGGGCCGGTTTGGAACCGCGGTTGGACGCGGCGGTCACGAGGCCCTCGCGGTGGCACCGTCCGGGCTGGGTGTCGTCCTGGCTGACGCCGGTCATGACCCCGTGGCTGGCGATGACCGCCGTCGTCACCCTGATGGCGCTGCTGCTGGACGCGGCCGCGCCGCCGGAGTTCCTCGGCGGCTCCTCGGTGGTGTCGCTGCTGGCGCCGGTCCTGCCGCTGTGCGGCGTCGCCGCGTCGTGGTCGAGCGGCCTCGACCCGGCACACGAACTGACCGCCTCGACCGCCCGGGCCGGCCTGCCCCTGCTGCTCAGGCGCACCACCTCGGCCCTCACGGTGGTCCTGCCCGTGCTGCTGCTGGGGGGATGGCTGACCGGGACCACGACGGCCGCGCAGTGGCTGCTGCCCTCGCTGGCCTTCACCTCCACCGCGCTGGCACTGGGCAGCGTGATCGGGGTGACCCGCGCCGCCGGCTGGCTGGCGGTCGCCTGGGGCCTCGTCGTCGTGGCACCCGCGCTGGTCACCGGCCGCGGCCCCACCGTCCTCCGCCTGGCCCTGCAGCCGGACCGGCTGCCGGTGTGGGGGCTGCTCCTCGCACTCAGCGCCGGCGCCGTGATCGCCCGCAGGAACACGTACTCGACGCTGTGACACCCATGTCCACCACCGAAAGGCACCACCGCATGACACCCGTGACGAGCGCGGCCGAAACCGCGCCCAGGACGTACGCCTGGGAGATCAGGGCCGACGGCCTCAAGGTACGCGTCGGACGGAGCAGGATGGCCGTCGACGGACTCGGCCTCTCCCTGGGCACCGGCGCCCACGGCCTCCTGGGGCCCAACGGCGCGGGGAAGACCACCCTGATCCGGACACTGGCCACGGTGCTGCGCCCCACCAAGGGCGAACTGGAGATCCTCGGCACCTCCGTGCGCAGAACGGCCGACCACCGGGCCCTGCGCCGCCGCATCGGCTACCTGCCGCAGGACTTCGGCTACTACAAGCGCTTCACGGTGCGCGAGTTCGTCGAGTACATGGCCTGGTTGAAGGAGGTCCCCAAGGCGGACATCCCCGAAGCCGTCCAGCGCGCCGTGGAACGGGTGGGCCTGGCGGACCGCGCCGACCACCGGATGAAGACCCTGTCCGGCGGCATGGTGCGCCGGGCCGGCATCGCCCAGGCCATCGTCAACTCCCCGGAGGTGCTGCTGCTGGACGAGCCGACCGCCGGCCTCGACCCGGCACAGCGGCTGCGCTTTCGCGAACTGCTCCACGAGCTGGGCCGCGACACCTGCGTGATCGTCTCCACCCACCTGGTGGAGGACGTCGCGGCCGCCTGCTCCGACGTGCTGCTCTTCGCCGACGGCCGCCTCGTCTTCCAGGGCACCCCGGACGAACTCGCCGCCGCGGGCGGCCCCGAGCACCCGGGCGACAGCCCCCTGGAACGCGGCTACTCGGCGCTGCTCCGCGACTCCGGCCGGCAGGGAGGCGCCTGGTGAACGGACGTCTGCTGCGCACCGAGCTGAAGCGCTCGGCGGCCCCGTGGGCCGGAGCCGTCGTCCTGGGCGGCAGTCTGGCGGTCTTCTTCCTGATCGACGGAGTCTGGTGGCGGGGCACCGCGGGCTGGACGGCCCAGTGGACCACCATGGCCATGTGGACCCGTTCCCTGCTGGCCTTCTGGCTGCCGCTCGTGGTCGGCATCGGGGCGGTCTACGGGCTGCGTGAACCCCGCTCGCGGATGACCGAACTGCTGGCGACCACGCCGCTGCCGGCCTGGCGCCGCGCGGCGCTGCCGGCGGGAGCGCTCGCGCTCGCCCTGGCGGTGGGCTTCGGCCTCCTCGTCCTCACCGGCGGGGTGCGGGTGGCGCTCGGCCCGACCACCTACACGGGCCTCGGCTGGCTGCCGATCCCGCTGGTGGCGGTGCTGGGACTCGTCGCGGCCGCCGTGTTCGCCATGGGCGTCGCCCGGACGCTGCCCTCCGTCCTCACCCCGCCGGCCCTGGTGGTGGCCTGCCTCGTGATGACAAACGTGCTGCGGGTGCGGATCGAAGGGGAGGTGCCGGAGAGCAGGACGTCGAACCGGCTCGGCCTGTTGTCCCCGGTGACCGCGGAGCCGCGGCGGACGCTGCTGACCCTGTCCGACTCCGTCCACCTCGGCCAGACGCTCTGGCTGGTCGGCCTGCTCGCCACCGGCCTGGCGCTGCTGGCGGCCACCACCCGCCGGGCCCGGCTGCTCGCGCCGGCTCCCGCCCTGGCCGCCGCGGCCGCGGCCCTGCTGATCCTGCCGGCCGCCCCGCGCGACACCTACGTCGTCGACAAGGCCGCCGCCGCCCTCGTCTGCGACGGCCCGGTCTGCGTGACGCAGGCGAGCCAATCCCACCTGGCCGAGCTCGCACCGCGCGGCCGGGAGGCGCTGGGCGTCCTCCACGACGTCCTGGGCGACGCGGCGCCGACCTCGGTGCGGGAGGACACCGCCCTGCGCGCGCTCGGCGACCTCCGCACACTGTCCGCCGACACCGTGACGGTCGACTTCGACGACCAGCTGTTCATCGACGCGACCGGCAGCGACCTGACCCGCGCGCTGATCGCCCAGGGGCTGGCACCGAGCTGCCACGCCCGCACCTCCCGGGAGGGCGGGACACAGAACGACATCGCCCTCCAGAGCATCGCCGTGAGCTGGGCCCTCGACGACCCCACCCTCCGGCCGATGGCGGAGAAGGCCGCCGACGAGTACGCGCGCCGGACCTGGGCCGCCGCCGATGCCGCCTGGCAGGACCTCAAGGGGCTGGCCACGGCCGAGCAGCGCGCACGGATCGCCGAGCTGCGCACCGCCGCCCTCTCCTGCACGGCGCGGCTGCCCGAGCTCCCGGCGGGAGGTGCGCAGCGATGAGGTGGCTGACGCTGTACGCGCGTTCACGGCAGGTGCCCGCCTCGGCCGCCGCGGTCACGCTGGTCGCCCTGGCGGTGTGGGCCTTCACCCGGGGCGACGGCACGGGCGGGACGGAGGCGATGGACCCGACCGCGTTCTTCGTGCTCGCCGCGGGCGTGGCGGCCGGCTCCGTCGGGTTCGGCGGGCAGGACCTCGCCCTGGACCGGACGGCCGCGATCCGGTGGGCGCCCCGCCGGGTGGCGCACGTGCTGCTGGTCGGCGCGCTCGCCGGTGCGGCGCTGCTGACGGTCCAGGCGGCGGGCCCGAGGTTCGCCCCCACCGAGGTCGTCCTCCGGGACAGCGCGGGCCTGGTCGGCCTGGCCGCGCTCGGAGCGGTGCTCTGCGGGGCGCACCTCGCCTGGACGCTGCCGACCGCCTGGCTCGCGTTCACCGTCCTTGTCCCACCACTGCCACCCGACGCCGTGGGAAAGACGGTCGGCTGGATGACGTCTCCCCCGGGCACGGAGGCGTCCACCTGGGCCGCGGCAGCCCTCCTGCTGACCGGCAGCGCCCTGTACGCCACAGCCGGCCCGAGACGCTGACGATCACCTCCGCCGGCCACCGGATGATGACGGTCAGTCACGATTCGCATGGCCTGCGCCATGGACCACGGCGAGGAGAGCACAGGATGCCCGCCACGGTGGCCTCCCAGCCGTTGCGGCCATGGCCGCCCGACCGCTCAACAGCATCCCGCACCGCCCCTGCTGACCTGCGAACCCGGACACCAACCGCCGGCCGGCGGATCACGGCCTTCGCTCCGGACTGCGAGCAGGTCGTTTCCGCCCGGCAGTCAGGGAAGCCCGGCTCCCGCGCGGCTTCGCGGGAGTGCGCGGACGACGGACGTGACCGCCCTCAAGGTCGTCGCGGCCCGGTGAGCCCCCGGAGGACCCGAGAGTTCGACCGTGAGGCCCGCGGCGTCCTGGCGTCGGCCTGCGAGGTGTCCCCTTTCCGGTGAATGAGGCGCTCTTCGCTGCGCGGGTCGGCCGGCTGCCGGTACCCCTGGGAGGAAGGAGGGCTCCGCCGGAGCCCCGACGGAAGGAGTGCCGATGCGGGTGTCCCGCAGCTCAGCCCTGGTTCTCGCGGCCGCCGCCCTGCTGGCGCCGGCCGCGCTGGCGCCGGTCCCGGCGCAGGCCGCGGTGGCCTGTCACGGCAACGCCTGCGACGGCGGGAGCCCGAAGTCCGCGGGCTGCGCCGCGGACGCGCGGACGGTCCCCGGCAGCGAGGTCCCGAAGGCCGCCGACCACGTCCGCGCCTGGCTGCGCTACTCCAGGGCGTGCCACGCGGTGTGGGCGCAGGCCGACGCGTCCGACGGCTGGGAGTTCGCGGTCCAGATCCGCGGCGGCGCCTCCCACCACGCCTTCACCGTGACCTCGGGCCCGACGTACACCGCCATGGTCGGCGCGGACCACGAGCACCGGGTACGCCTGCGGGACTTCGACAACCAGTGGGAGGACGGACCGTGGCGCAAGGGCGGCAGCTGAGCCCGCGGCGTCCGCCCGCCCGGCCGGGAGTGCCGGCCGGGCGGGCGGGCGGGGCGGGCGGCGGACGGGTCGTCAGGCGGCCCGGCGGTCGTGGGTGAGGACGGCGGGGCCGATCCGTTCGGCGGTCACGCATTCCAGGTCGGCCCGGGGACCCTCGGCGGGGAACAGCCGTCGGCCGGTGCCGAGGACGGTGGGGAAGGTCAGCAGCCGGTACAACGGACGCCGTCGGCGCCCCTCCAGGGCGCTCAGGCAGGCATTGGCCGCGATCCGGTACAGCCAGGTGCGCACCGACGCACGCGCCGGGTCGTACCGGTCGCGGGCCTTCCAGGCCCGCAGCAGCGTCTCCTGCACGACGTCCTCGGCATCGTGGCACGACCCCAGCATCCGGTAGCGGAACGCCGTCAACTCGCCCCGGTACGGTTCGTCATCCGCCCGCCCATCATGCCGCACGGGCATCCCGCGCCCTCCGGGAGGAAGGCGCGGAGCCGGCGGTCGGTCCGTTCGGGGCGCCGTCGAGCCGCCCAGGGCGTGGCCGACCTGCGGCGATGGTGCTCATAGCGGCGTCGTAGCGGGCTCGAAGCGGCCCTCCGTACGGTCCTCCGCAGCGGCGCCGCCCCGTTCCGAGGTGGCGGTGACCGCGCGTCGGGCAGCGGTGGGAGCCGCTGCCGGGAGGGCGGAAGGATGAGACGACCACGATGGGGGCTGGCGGCCCGTCTGGCCGCGTTCGGGATGCTGGTGGGCGGCCTGACGGTGCCCGCCGGGCCGGCGGGCGCGGCGACGGCGCCGTGCTCGGCGGAGTCCCGGACGGTGACGGACTACAAGGGGCGGCCGTTCCCGAGGATCTACCACTGCGCCACCTACGTCGCCCAGACGATGTTCGCGAACATCCAGGACGCCGCGCCGCTCGACGACGTGACCGCCATGAACCTCGGGTCCGACATCTGGGGGGTCTGCCAGGTCCAGGGCCGGGCCAATCCGGTGATCCAGGGGAACACCAACACCTGGTGGCTCTACACCCAGGGCGACGCGGTCAACCGGGACAACAACTACGGCTACACCAACGCCTGGGGGTTCCTCCCCGCGACGGCCCTGGTCCAGGGCGAGCAGAACGCTCCGGTCCCCGGCGTGCCGGTCTGCGCCACCGACTACGCCGTCCCGGGGGCACCGGGCGTGGCGTCCGCGAAGTACCCGGCCGACGGCACCTGGTCCGGCGGCGCGGGCGAGGCCGGCTCGTTCACGCTCACCCCGGTGACCGGCACCACCGACCTCGCGGGCTTCGTGTACGGCCTGGACACCAACCCACCCGGCACGTTCGTCCCCGCGACCGGGCCCGTCACGGTCACCGTCACCCCGTCCGCGGTCGGTCCGCACACGCTCCACGTGCGGACGAAGGACAAGGCGGGCAACCTCTCCCCGGTCACCCGGTACACCTTCAGGACGGGCCGGGGCGCGGTGACCTCGCCGGCGGACGGCCGGCGCACCCCCGGCCGGGTGCCGCTGTCGGCGGCCTTCACCCCCGAGCACACCCAGGTCCGGTTCGAGTACCGGCGCGGCGAGGCCGACGCCTGGCGGACGGTGCCCGCCGCCGACACGGTGCTCGCCGCGAGCGGCACGGCGGTCACCTGGCCGGTGGCGACCACCGGCGGGGTCTCGCCCGATCTGCAGTGGGACGTCGCGCGGTCGCTGCCCGAGGACGGCACGATCGACCTGCGGGCGGTCTTCACGGCCGCGACGGGGAGCTCCCCCACCGAACCGGTGCGCCTCGTGCTCGACCGCGGCGCGGACGGCGCGGCCACCGAGGAGATCGGCCCCGGTTCGGTGAACCTGCTGACCGGTGACTTCGAGCTGACCACGACCGACGCCTCCGCGCTGGACCTCGCCGTCAGCCGCACCGCCTCCTCCCGCGAACCGGACGCCGGCGCCCGGCAGGAGGGCCAGGTCGCACCGTTCGGTCCGCAGTGGACGACCGGCGGCGTGGCCCAGGCCGCCGACAGCGACTACGTCCAGCTCCGGCGCACCTCGCCCACCTCGGTCGAGGTGGTGCGGACCGACGGCTCGGTGACCGGATTCACCGCCACCGCCGCCGGGGCGTGGACGCCCGAACCCGGCGCCGAGGCGCTCACCCTGACCGGCACGCTGTCCTCCGGCGGCTTCACGCTGGCCCGCACCGACGGCACCGTCACCACCTTCGAGAAGGTCGACCCGGCCGCGCCCACCTACCCGGTGCGGACCACCGCCCCCGCCACGCCCAACTCCACCGTGCTCCACATCGCGGAGAAGGTCGTCGGCGGCGACGGCACGGTGCGGGCCCGGCCGGTCCGGATGATCGCCCCGACCCCGGCGCTCGCCAACCTCGCCGTCTGCAACACCGCCTCGGGCGTCGCCCCGCCGCGCGGCTGCAAGGTGCTGGACCTGGTGTACGCCACGGCCACGACGGCGACGGCCACCGCGCTCGGCGACCGGGCCGGCCAGGTGCGCGAGGCCCGGGTCTGGGCCACCGACCCGGCGGACGGCGTGGTCAAGGCGTCCTCCGTCGCCCGCTACGCCTACGACGCCGAGGGACGGCTCCGCGAGACCTGGGACCCGCGGATCACCCCGGCGCTGAAGACCGCCTACGCGTACGACGACGCCGGCCGGGTCACCGGACTCACCCCGCCCGGCGAGCTCCCGTGGACCTTCACCTACGGCCGGGCCGGGAACCCGGCCACCGCGGGCGACGGCATGCTGCTGAAGGCCTCCCGGCCGACCCTGGTGCCCGGCAGCGCCGACCGCACCGACGGCACCGGCGCCGTCTCGGTGGTCTACGACGTCCCGGTCGCCGGCCCCGGCGCGCCCTACGCGATGGGCGCCACCGACATCGCCGGCTGGGGCCAGGGCGCCCGGCCCGTCGACGCCACCGCGGTCTTCCCCGCCGACCAGGTGCCCGCCTCCGCCACCGGACGCGGCGCGCTCGGCAGCGGCGACTACCGGCGGGCCACCGTGCACTACCTCGACGTGGACGGACGCTCCGTCAACACGGCGCAGCCGGGCGGCCACCTCTCCACCGTCGAGTACGACCGCGCCGGCCGTACGGTGCGGGAGCTCTCCGCGGCCGACCGGGCGCTGGCGCTGGGGCAGGGCGCGGGCGCGGCGGCGCGGCTGGCCGAGCTGGGCCTGCTCGGGCTCGACACGGACGAACGGGCCCGGCAGCTGTCCGAGCTGACGCTCCACGACGCCGCCGGGGGCCGGGTCACCGAGACCCTCGGCCCGCTGCACACGGTGGCACTGGCGGACGGGCTCGCCGCCGCCGACGGCCTGCCGGCGATCCCGCCCGGCGGGCGGACCCCGGCCCGCCGGCACGTGGTCAACACCTACGACACGGGCCGCCCGACCGACGGCTCGGCCGTCGTCGAGGACCTGGTCACCCGGGTGGACACCGGCGCGAGCGTCCCCGGCTATCCCGTGGACGCCGATGTGCGGGCCACGGCCACCGGGTACGACTGGACGACGGGCCAGCCCGTGCGGAACGTCCAGGACCCGAACGGCCTGGCGCTCACCCGCACCACCGGCTACGACGCGGCCGGCCGGGTCGTGCGCTCCGGTCTGCCGGCCTCCGACGGTTCCGACGCGGGCACCACCGTGACCGCCTACTGGACGGCGGAGGGCACGGGCGAGTGCGCCGGGCGGCCCGAGTGGGCCGGGCTGGTGTGCCGCACCGCCCCGGCCGGCCCGGTCGCCGGCGGCCAGGGCAATCCGCAGCAGCTGGTGACGAAGACGATCACCTACGACCGGTGGGGCCAGCAGGCGACGATCACCGAGACCGCCAACGGCGTGAGCCGCACCACCGCCAACACGTTCGACGACGCCGGCCGGGAGACCAGGAGCGCGGTCACCGGGGGCTCCGGCACCCCGGTCGCCGAGACCACCACCCAGTACGACCCGGCCACCGGCAGACGGGCCGGCACCACGGCGTCCACCGGCGGAACGGTCCTGCGCGAGTACGACCTCCTCGGCCGGCTGCTCGCCTACACCGACGCCGACGGCGGGCGCACCGCCTTCGGCTACGACGCGCTGGACCGGCCCGTCCGGGTCACCGACTCGGCGCCCAGCTCCACGACGTACAGCTACGACACGGTGAAGGAACCGCGCGGTCTCGTCACCGGCCTGTCGGACTCGGTCGCCGGGGCGTTCACGGCCTCCTACGACGCCGCCGGGCGGCTCTCCGCCGCCACGCTCCCGGGCGGGGTGAGCCTGGAGCAGGCCGCCGACGAGACGGGTCAGCCGGTCCGCCGGTCCTACACCCGCAACGGCGCGGTGCTGCTGGCGGACGCCGTCACGCCGACGGTCCACGGCCAGTGGAGCAGCCGGTCCGGTCCGGCCGCGGTGACCTACCGCTACGACCGGGCCGGACGCCTCACCACGGTCGACGAGACCGCGAACGGCGGGTGCACCCGGCGGACGTACGCCTTCGACCGGAACTCCAACCGCACCGCCGGGACCACCGCCGCCACGGCGGCCGGCTCCTGCGCCACGACGGGCGGCAGCACCGAGACGTACGCCTACGACACCGCCGACCGGCTGGTCGGCACCGGGTACGCGTACGACGCCTTCGGGCGGACCACCTCGCTGCCGGGCGGAACGGCGATCCAGTACCACGTCAACGACCGGGTGCGCAGCCAGACGTCGGGCTCCACCCGGCAGACGTGGGAGCTGGACCCGGCGATGCGGCCGCGCTCCTGGGTCGTGCAGGAGAGGGCGGCGGACGGCAGCTGGACCACCTCGGCCGGCAAGGTCAACCACTACGGCTCCGAGGACGACTCGCCGCGCTGGATCGTCGAGGACCGGGCGACGGGAGCGATCACCCGCAACGTCGTGGGCATCGACGGCAACCTGGCCGCGACCACCTCGGCCGGCGGCGACGTCCGCGTCCAGCTGACCGGCCTGCACGGGGACGTCGACGCCGTCCTCGACGCGGCCGGCGGCACGGTGACGACCAGGGCCACCGACGAGTACGGCGTGCCCGCCGCCGGACAGCCTCCGGCGGCACGGTACGGCTGGCTCGGGCAGAAGCAGCGCTCGGCGGAGGCGCAGGGCGGCACGCTGCTGATGGGCGTGCGGCTGTACGCGCCCGCGCTGGGGCGGTTCCTCCAGGTGGACGGGGCCCTGGGCGGCAACGCCAACGCGTACGAGTACTGCAACGGGGACGCCGTCAACTGCACCGACACCACGGGGTACGGCGGCTGCTCGCTGTGGGGGCGCCTGTGCGGGCAGGTGCTCAACCTGAGCCGCAGCCCGGTGCGGATCGCCAGGGACTGGAACTGTCACGGCCCGTGCCCCTCACCTCAGGCGACCCTGAGGCCCGGTATGAGCTCACGATCGTTCTACTCGGACACCGACGGTTTCAAGACCTCCACCCGCGCTTACGTGACCATCGGCTTCAACGTGGGCTGGGGCACGGCCCGACCGGGCCGTTGGTACCAGATCCACAACTTGTGGGCGCCGCACATCATCTGGTGATCGCCCACCGACCTCAGGACGCCCGGTGCCTCACCAGCACCGGGCGTTCGCCGATCCGCAGGGCGCCGCCCGGGGCCAGGGAGGTCGTGGTGCCGTCGAGGTGGTCGACGCGGTAGGCGTCGGGGCCCGCCGTCATCACGGCCTCGCCGTGGTCCGTCCAGCGGATGGCGGCCTCCTCCCCCTGCGCACCGTGCTCGCCCCGGACGAGGAACCGGCACTCCCACACCGCGGCCGGCAGACCCACCGCCGTGCCGTGACCGCAGGAGCGGATCCGGGCTCCGGCGAGCCAGCGCTGGAGTTCCTCCACGGCCAGCGCCGCCCGGGTGGGCGGCCCGCCCTCGGCCTGGAGGACGAGCGGCAGCCGGCGGCCGCCCCAGCTGTAGAAGTACATCCGCGGGTACCGCAGGTAGAGGCCCACCAGGTAGAACCGGACGGCCTGGTCCACCGCCTGTTCCTCGCCCAGCGTGGAGTCGGCCGCCAGGCGGTAGGTCGTCCCGGTGTTCCACAGCGGCAGGTGGCTGCCGGCCTGGTGGAAGGTGCGGTCGATGAGCGCGCCGAGTTCGACGATGGTCTCCGGCGCGTCCCCCTCGTTGCGCTGGTGGAGCTTCACCCCGGCGGCGTCGCAGTGGCGGTAGCCGCCGGCGGCGGCGAAGTCGGCGAGGAAGCGGCGGGGCGTCTCGTCCCAGAGCTCGCCCATGGACGGGCAGACCACGGTGGCCGACGGGTCGGCGGCCTTGATGATGCGCGCGGCCCGTTCGGTCAGTGCGGCCAGTGTCTGCGGGTCACCGGTGTAGAAGCGCGGGGAGTTGGCCGTGTTCCACAGCTCGTACGCGTCGATCCGGCCCCGGTAGCGCTCGGCCACCCGGCGGACGTACTCGTCCCAGTCGGCCGGATCCGCGGGCGGACCGGTCCGGGAGCCGTCGTCGTAGGCCATCCGGGGCGCGTCCGGGGCGGCCCAGCCCGGGGTGCCGCCCATCGTGTAGAGGACCGGCAGCCGTTCCTCGCCC
The DNA here is from genome assembly GCF_042884635.1 of Kitasatospora sp. NPDC058115. Classification (NCBI taxonomy): domain Bacteria; kingdom Bacillati; phylum Actinomycetota; class Actinomycetes; order Kitasatosporales; family Streptomycetaceae; genus Kitasatospora; species Kitasatospora sp. NPDC058115. The sequence goes on along the minus strand of NZ_JBHVTL010000011.1, from coordinate 54,431 downwards.
GCCCCGGCGACGAGGCGGTCGAGGATCTCCCAGTCGAACTCGCCGCGGCGGGGCTCGACGTTGGTCCACCGGGTGCGGCTGTCCCACAGCCGCACGGCGCCGACCCGGAAGGACGGCATCGCGCCCGAGGAGCTGTTGAGCGTCACGCCGAACAGCTCCGGGGCGACGGGCGCCGCGGGCTCCCCCACCCAGGCGGGGCCGAGCACCTGCTGCGACGGCCCGCGCTCCGGGGCCGGGGTGCCCGGGGCGCCCGGCGCGGAGGCGTCCCCGCGCACGGCCACCGGCAGCAGCACCAGCAGCAGGCCGAGGACCAGGCTCGCCGCGCCGGTGCGGCCGCGGACCGGTGCGGCGGCCCGCGCCGGTGGCCGTACGACGGGACCGGGCGGCGCCTCGGCGGGCTCCCCCGCCACCGGGCCGGCGAGGGAGAGCGCGGGATCCGCGGCGAGGATGGCCGCGTGGACCCGCCGCAACTCCTCGCCGGGCCGGACGCCGAGCTCGTCGTCGAGCAGTTCACGGCCCCGGGCGTACACGGCGAGCGCGTCGGCCTGCCGTCCGCAGCGGTACAGCGCGAGCATGTACTGGGCGCGCAGCCGCTCCCGCAGCGGGTGATCGGCGGTCAGCGGCACCAGCTCCGGAACGAGTTCGCCGTGCCGGCCGAGGGCGAGGTCGGCCTCCAGCCGTTCCTCCAGCACGGCCAGCCGGTCCTCCTCCAGGCGTGCGGCGACCGCGTCGGAGAACGCGGTGCCGATGTCCTCCAGCGCAGGACCCCGCCAGAGTCCGAGCGCCCGCCGGTAGGCCTCGGCGGCCGTATCCGTCTCACCGGCCCGGGCGGCGGCACGGCCCCGTTCGACGTGCTCGCGGAACTCCGCCAGGTCGAACGAGGCGGTGCCGGCCACGCTGAGCACGTACCCGGGCGCGCGCGTCTCGATCAGCGGCGTCCCCGCCCCGTCCTCCCCGAGCGCCCGCCGCAGCCCGTGCACCAGGGACTGCACCTGCGCCCGCGCCGAGGCGGGCGCCGCGTCGCCCCACACCGCGTCGATGAGCCGGTCCAGCGAGACGACCTGACCCTCGTTCAGCAGCAGGACGGCCAGCAGGGCCCGCCGTCGCGGCCCGGCGATCGGGACGGCCCGGCCGTCCCGGCGTATCTCCAGCGGCCCCAGCACCGCGAACTCCAGCACGCCTGTCCCCCGGCTCCCCGCTGCGGTCGAAAGCTGGACCGGCCCCCCTCAAGATCCGGCCGATCGCGAGGTCATGGTGTCATGCACGGACCTACGGGGTCACCCACTCCTGCGCCACGGCCCGGCCGTGGCGGAGACCGCTACGGCGCGACCGGTCGCGCGGGGGTGCGGGCGGCGACCATCCGCAGGTGCTCCTCGAAGAACCAGCGCGGGTCCCCGCCCATCCGCACCAGCAGGACGAGCGCCGTCACGGCGACGTCGCACGCCTCCTTCCGTACGTCGTCCCAGTCATGGGAGCGCCCCTTGCGCGGGTTCTCCCCGAGCGCCCCGATCGCGGCCTCGGCGACCTCTCCGACCTCCTCCTGGAGCTTCACGATCTGCATCAGCCAGCGCTGCTCGCCGACCATCGCGGAGTGCGAATCAAGGCTTCGGGCAAGGGAGTTGAGCGTCTTCCAGGTGTCGTCCATGGCGCTGGATCCTGCCGCTGTTCGAACCGTCCGTTCAACACGGGCGGTTCCCGGCGAGCCTGTGGCGAACGCGGCGTTTCCGGGCAGCGGCCCACGACGCCCCCGCACCGCCCCGCCGGGCCCTCCCACGCCCGACGCGCCCGACGCGCCCGCCCCCGCCCGGATCGACGTCGCCACCGCAGGTTCACCTGACCGGGTGCGCTTCCGCGCCCGCCCCGGCGACGCGCCCGGCCGGGGCGTCAGGGGGTCCGGGCCTCGATGTGGGCGAGATGGGCGGCGAGGACGTCTTCGAGCACGGCGCGGCGGTCCGCTCCGAGGGGGCGGAGGTCGCGGGCGAAGTGGGCCAGGGCGGGGAAGCGGTCGGGGTCCGCGCCGAGCACCGCGACGCGGAACTGCTCCATGCCCTGCTCGTACTCCTCGGGGGTGATGGCGCTGAAGCCGGCCTCGGCGGAGATCAGCGCGGCGATGAGGGTCACGATGCGGTGGTAGCGGAGCGGGATCTCCTCATCGGGCAGGCCGGAGGCGCGCAGGGCTTGCAGCACCTCCTCCATGACCGCCCGGGAGCCGGTGCCGCCGGAACCGTAGCGGCCCCAGACCGCCGCGAGCTGGGGCTGTTCGCCGAAGGCCTCGCGCAGGCGCAGGGCCAGGGCGGTGATGCGCTGCTTCCAGTCGCCCTCGGGGCGGTGGCCGTCCATGGCGGCCAGCAGGACGCGGTCGGCGACGGCGCGCAGCAGTTCGGTCCTGTTGCGGAAGTGCCGGTAGAGGCTGGAGGAGTCGGTCCCCAGCGCGGCGGCGAGTCTGCGCACGCTGAACGACTCGGCGTCGCCCGTGCGCAGCAGCTCCGCCGCCGCCTTGAGTATCTCCTCGGTCGACCATCGCCTGCGGCCAGTCATCTCGCCCCTCTCGTCAGGGTCTCAGCCTAACCCGTGCACTTGGTGTTGCACGCACCGCGTGCATAATGAGGACGACCAGCTGTCCGAGCGTCACCGCACACCCGGCGACCGGCCGGGAGGGAAGAAGGACACATGAGCGGGAGCACGACCGCCGCGCGGCCGCCCGAGCCGGACTTCTCGACGGTCACCGCCGAGGAACTGCTCGCCTACCGCGAGGCGGAGAACCGCTTCCGGGCCTCCGGCGCGGCGCGGGCGTTCCTCGGGGAGCCCGACCCCGGCGCCGCCGTCGAGTGGCAGCGGGTTGCGCTGCCCGGGCGGGACCTGCCGGTCCGGGTGTACCGGCCGGCCACCGACCGGAACCGGGACGGTGACGGTGGCGGGGACGGCGCCACCCGGACCGCCCTGCCGCTCGTCGTCCACGTCCACGGAGGCGGTTTCGTCGGCACGGCGGTGCAGTGCGACTGGACCAACAGTCACCTCGCCGCCCGGCTGCCCGCGCTCGTCGTCTCCGTCGAGCACCGGCTCCTCGCGCCCGGCAGCCCGCTCGCGGACGCCGCCGACGACGGCTGGGACGTCCTCGGCCACGTGCTGCGGCACGCCCGGGAGTGGGGCGCCGATCCGGCGCGCACGGCCGTCTTCGGCGAGAGCTTCGGCGCGCTGGTCAGCGCGCTGACCGCCCTCCGGGCGAGGGAGGCGGGCCTGGAGCTCAGGGCGCAGGTCCTGGTCAACCCGCTGGCCGATGTGACCGACGCGATGTTCGACCTGCCCTCCGTCACCGAGTACGCCCACGAGCCGTCCCCGGCCCTGCCGCTCCTGCGGTTCGTCCAGCGGCTCGCCGTCCCGCAGGGGACCGACGCCCGCACGCTCTCGCCGCTGCACGCGGACGACCTGGGCGGCCTGGCCCCGGCGCTCGTGGTGGTGCCCACCCGGGACGCGCTCGCCGATCACGGCCGCCGCTACGCCGAGCGGCTGCGCGCGGCGGGGACGCCCGTGCGGCTCTCCGAGTACCCGGACGCGCAGCACGCGTTCCTCACCCTGCCCGGCCTCGAACCGCAGGCCGCGACGGCCCAGGCGGAGATCCTCCGCTTCCTCCGCGCGGCCCTGGGGAACTGACGGAGGGGAACACCGGGGCACCCGGGGACGACGAGGGCGCGCGACCGACGGCACGCCGGCCGGGCCGGTCCCTCACCGCCGGGGCCGCCGCCGGGGGCCGCCACCACCGCGTACACGGGAGGACGACACAGTGCACCGCATCGGCATCATCGGAGTGGGCGAGATCGGCCGGGCGATCGTCGAGGGCCTGCGGGGCGGCGGCGCCTCCGCACCGCCGGAGGAGGTCTTCCTCTCCCCCCGGGGGGCCCGGACCGCCGCCGAGCTGGCCGGGCGCTTCGAGGGCGTCCGGGTGTGCGCCGACAACCAGGAGGTGGTGGACCGCTCCGAGCTGGTGGTCCTCGCGCTGCGCCGCCAGGACCACCGCGCGGCACTCGCCGGGCTGAAGGTGGACGACACCAGGACCGTGGTCAACCTGATGGCCGGCGTCTCCACCGAGGAGCTGCGCCGGACCCTCGCCACCGGCGCCCCGATCGTCCACGCCATCCCGCTGCCCGCCGTGCGCGAGCGCCGTTCGGTCACCGTGACCCGGCCCTCGCACCCGGTGGTGGACGCCCTCTTCGACCGGCTGGGCGGGGCGCTCCCGGTGGCGGACGAGGACACCTTCGCCGTCCTCTCCGCGCTGACCGGGACCCTCACCGCCCACTACGCCTACCTGACCGCCCTCACCTCCTGGGCCACCGATCACGGCATCGCGCCCGAGGTGGCCGACCGCTACGTGCGCGGCCTCTTCGAGAGCGTCGGCCGCTCCCTGGCCGACGGGACCCGCCCCCTGCACCGGCTCGCCGCCGACCACGAGACACCCGGCGGGAGCAACGAGCGCATCCGCACCACCTGGTTCGGTCCGGCCAACGCCGCGGCCCTCGGGGAGGCCCTGGACGGCCTGCTCGACGATCTGCGCTGAGCCGCGCCCGGGGGCCGCCGCCCGGCCGCGGCCCCGATCCGGGGCGGGCCTGCCCGTCCCCGGTGCTGCCCGGCCCGGAGCCCCACCGTAGGCTGCCACCATGACCGGTGATCGAATGACTGTCCACGCCGCCCTGGAAACCCTGCTGGCCGGTAACCGGCGATTCACGGCGGGATCCCCCGAGCACCCCAACCAGGACGCCGCCCGGCGGGCGGCCATCGCCCCCGCGCAGAGCCCGTTCGCCGTCCTGTTCGGCTGCTCCGACTCCCGCCTCGCCGCGGAGATCATCTTCGACCAGGGGCTGGGCGACCTGTTCGTGGTGCGCACCGCCGGGCACGTGGTCGGCGCGGAGGTGCTGGGCAGCATCGAGTACGGCATCAGCGTGCTCGGCAGCCCGCTGGTCGTCGTCCTCGGTCATGACTCCTGCGGCGCCGTCGCCGCGACCCGCGCCGCCGTCGAGGAGGGCACCACGGCCACCGGCTACGTGCGCGACGTGATCGAACGCGTGACCCCGAGCGTGCTGGCCGCCCGGGCGGCGGGGCACACGGAGAACTCCGACTTCATCGACACCCACATCCAGCACACCGTCGACCTGCTCCTGGAGCGCTCGCGCACCCTCGCCGAGGCCGTCGCCGCCGGGACGGCCGCGGTGATCGGCGTCTCCTACCGCCTGGCCGACGGCACCGCGCACCTGGTCACCGCGCACGGTCTGGAGGAGGCGCCCGCCGGCTCGCCCTCGTAGACCGGGCCGCTCAGCCGAGGATCAGCGGCAGCCTCACCCCGGGAGCCCCGGGGAGCCCGAGCCCTCCGGAGTCGTCGGGCGCCCCGGGGCCGGGCGCCCCGAGCCACGACCGCTCGGCCGGTGTCGCGGGGCGCCGCCCGGTGCCGACGAGCAGTGCGTCGGCGTCCGCGAAGGGCGCGGGGAACGGGGCCCCGGCGACGCGCTCCAGCAGCCGCCGTGCCGCGGCGAGCCCCTCGGCGGGCGGTCCCGGCACGTGCGGCAGGTGGACGACCAGGTCCAGGTGGTGCAGCGTCCACTCCAGGACGTAGGCGTCCAGGTAGTCGCGCACGGTCAGCACCTGCCCCTGGGTGGCCACCCGCAGCGCCGGGTCGGCGAGCTCCGCGGCACGCCCGGCCGCGGAGCCGACGTCGTCCAGGTGGAAGCGCAGCAGCGCCGGGTCCCCGTACGCGGCGGCCAGCCGGACGGTCAGGGCGTCCAGCGGGTCCGGCCCGTCCGGCGGTCCGGCGGCGGGCCGCCAGTACGACGCCGCGTCCGTGGTCGGTTCCGCCGGGGACGGGGTCACCAGGGTGATCAGCACGTCCTGGGCGTCGATCACCAGGTGGCACACCAGGTCCCGCACCAGCCAGCCGGCGCACCCCGACGGCCGGGTGAAGTCCTCCGCCGCGAGTGCGTCGACCGCCGACCGCAGCGCCGCCCACGACGGCCCGAAGAGTCCCATCGGCGCACGCTACCACCGCCCGCGGCCGGGGGCCGGGGGCCGCACGACGCCGGGGATCAGACCGCGGCGGCCTGCGGCCGGAAGGTGCGGATCGCGTCGTGGCCCTCCTGGACGACCGCGTAGCTCGACTCGGGAACGGGGTTCCAGGCCCCCGGCAGGTCGCCCAGCGGCTCGGAGACGATGATGCGGGCCTGCTCGGACGCCATCTGCAGGACGGGGTTGTCCGGGTGCAGGGCGCGCAGCGCCTGGACGCTGGTGCTGAAGTACAGCGACCGCGAGGCGCGCTCGCTCGAATAGCGGAACGCCCACAGCCGCTTGCCCTCGGAGACCGCCACCGTCATCTGCAGGGGGTCGGCGACGCCGTGGCGGGCCGCCGTCGCCTCGACGAAGCCGGCCATGCGCTCGACGGCGCCCGGGACGTCGTCGCGCAGCCCGAAGGTGAGCGCCAGGTGGAACATCAGCTCCGAGTCGGTGGAGCCCTCGATCGAGGGGTAGAAGGAGGCGTCCACGGCGACCATCAGGTCGCGCTTGAGTTCCGGGAAGTCGCGGATCGACCCGTTGTGCAGCCACAGCCACGGTCCGTAGCGGAAGGGGTGGCAGTTGGTCTGCTGCACCGCCGTGCCGGTGGAGGCGCGGATGTGGGCGACGAACAGCGGTGAGCTCACGCACCGCGCCAGCTCGCGCAGATTGCGGTCGCTCCAGGCGGGCCCGGTCCCCCGGAAGACCGCGGGCTCCACGACGCCGCCGGGCTCCCGGAGGCCGGGCGCGCCCTGGTCGGCGGGGTACCAGCCGATGCCGAACCCGTCGCCGTTGGTCGTCTCCACTCCCATCCGGGCGTGGAGGCTCTGGTCGATCAGCGAGTGGGCGGGCTTGTAGAGCAGGACCTCCAGCCTGATCGGGGATCCGGAATAGGCCAGCCAACGACACATGCGGCTCACCTTCCTCACGGGAGACGCGGCCTCACGGCACCGCGGCCGCACGACACCGCGGCGCGCGGACCTTCGGCCGGGCTCCTTCCACGGTAGGCCGAGGAGCCCGCCCGGGCGCGCGGAGCACCGCGGCGCCGCCCCGGCCCACCGGCCGGCCCTCAGGCGGACTTGGCGGCCCGGAGGAACTCCGCGATCAGGGCCGGGTCCTTGACGCCGCGCCGCACCTCCACGCCGCTGGAGACGTCCACACCCCACGGCTTGGCGACGGCGATCGCGTCGGCGACGTTCGCCGGGCTCAGCCCGCCCGCCAGCACCCACCGCCCGGCCGGGGGCGTCCGCCCCAGCGCGGACCAGTCCCACGGCTCGCCCGCCCCCGCCACCGGCGCGTCGAGCAGCAGCAGGTCCTCGCCGAAGTCACCGCTGTCCGCCCCGGCCGCGGCGGCCGCCGAGGTGGCCCGGATCAGCGGCAGCCCCAGGTCGGACAGCTCCGCGAAGGCGGCCGCCGGGTGGTTGCCGTGCAGCTGCACCGCCCGCACCCCGGTGGCGCGCACCGCCTCGCGCACGTACGCGGCCGGCTCCTCGCGGAAGACGCCCACCGTCAGCACCCCCTCGGGCACCGCGGCGGCCAGCTCCCGCGCCAGCTCCGGCGACACCCGGCGCGGGCTCTCGGTGAGCACGAACCCGATCGCGTCGGCACCGGCCGCCACGGCGGCGGCGACGTCCTCGGCGGTGCTGAGACCACAGATCTTCACGAACACGTTCCCGGACGCTCCCTACTCGACGGCGGCTGCCAGGGTACCCCCGGGAGGCCGGGACGGGAGCGCCGTGATCGCGCCCGATTGGGAGCTTTTCCCCGAATGGGAAGGAGTGCGCGGATCGTCCCTCCTTCTGACGACCTGTCGCATTGTTCGTCTTCAGATCGATACAAACCCCGAGGGATTCCGACTATTCCTTATGGGATCTTTATGCCCTGACCTTTCCTCAGGTCGGACCCACAGACGATGATCCCTCGGGAGTAGCGTTGCTACGGAAGTCCCAGGCCTCACCTGCGTTCGCAGGTGGGGCCTTCACTACGCGCAGGGCACGGCGAATAGCCGTGCTCGCCGCCCTCGGCCTGCTGGTGGAGACCGGCGTGGCCCTCAACGGGCTGACCGCGCCCCCGGCGGCGGCCGCGGAGCCCTCGCCCGCGGCCCGGTCCGCCGGCACCGCCCCGGTGACGGAGGCGCCCGACCAGACGTCGGCGCTGCTGGCGGCCCGGACGAACAACCGGCGGATCGAGGTGACCGGGGCCCGGACGGAGACCCTCACCCTCTGGGCCAACCCGGACGGCACGCTGAGCCAGGAGCTCTCGGCCGGCCCGATCCGGATGAAGCTCGGCGAGGCCTGGGTGCCCGTCGACACCACGCTGGTGGAGACCGGCGACGGCAAGGTCGCGCCGAAGGCGCACCCGGAGGGCCTGGTGTTCGCCGGCGGCGACGCCTCGGTGAAGACCGGCGACCCGCTGCCGTCCGCGGCCCCGGTCGTGCCCGCACCCGCCTCCCCGGCCCCGGCCGTGCCCGCGGACCCGTCCGCACGGGCCCGCCGCGCCCCGGCCGCCGCATCGCCGTTCGCGGCGCCGGCCCCGGCGGCCGAGGCGCAGCCCCAGGCCCCGGCGCCCGCCCCGGCCCCGCAGGACCTGGTCAAGGTCGGCTCCGGCGACCGGCAGGTCGAACTCGGCTGGCTCGGCAAGCTGCCCAAGCCGAAGCTCTCCGGCTCCACCGCCACCTACCCGGACGCCCGTCCGGGCGTGGACCTGGTGCTGGAGGCCACCAGGACCGGCTTCGAGCAGTACCTGATCGTCAAGGACCGGGACGCCGTCTCCCAGGCCGGCACGCTGACGCTGCCGCTGGACACCACCGGCTACCAGGTGGAGCGCCAGGACGACGGCTCGATCCACCTGACCGACGCGGCGGGCGGCAAGCCCACCGTGCGGATCCCCGCCCCGGTGATGTGGGACGCCGCGCTGGACGAGGCGTCCGGCGAGCACCTGCACCGCGGCGCGGTGTCGATGGAGCTGCGCGGCGCGGGCCCGGGCAGCGAGCTGGTGTTCACCGCGGACCCGGCGTTCCTGGCGGACCCGGGCACCCGGTACCCGGTGACCATCGACCCGGTGGTCGACGTCGGCACCAACTTCGACACCTTCGTCCAGACCGACTTCGGCTCCGACCAGTCCTCGTCGACCGAGCTGAAGGTCGGCACGTACAACGGCGGCGCGGTCAAGGCCCGTTCCTTCCTGCACTTCCCCGGTGGCGGGTTCAACGGGAAGCAGATCCTGAACGCCAAGCTGTACCTCGCCAACTTCCACTCCTACTCCTGCAGCCCCAGGAAGTGGGAGGTCTGGGCGGCCCAGTACGCGAGCACCGGGAGCAGGTGGGGCAACCAGCCCGGCCTGATCACCAAGTACGGGGAGTCCACCGACACCTGGGACATCGCGGGCGACCCCGACTCGTACAACTGCTACGCGTCCGACGGCACCTACTGGGCGAAGGCGGACGTCACCAACCTGGTGCGCGACTGGTCCGGCATGGGCGCGGGCACCTACGCGCTGGGCCTGAAGGCCACCGACGAGAACGACTCCTACGGGTGGAAGAAGTTCGAGTCCTCCGAGGGCGGCCACGCCCCGTTCCTGTCGATCACCTACAACTCGGTGCCGCCGACCCCCTCGACGGTCGACGTCCTGCCCTCCCAGCAGGGCAACCCGCGCTACACCTCCTCCGCCACCCCGGTCTTCCAGGTGCTGGCCAGCGACCCGGACGGCGGTGACGTCGGCGCCGACTTCGACCTGTACCGCGAGGGCGTCTTCGTCAAGCGCGTCTACAAGCAGGGCCCCAACGGCAGCTACCTCCAGGTCCGGCCCGCCGACTTCGGGCTGGCCCGGCTCGACGAGGGCGTGTCGTACTCGATCGGCTCGCGGCTCTGGGACGGCCAGGTCAACTCGGGGTGGACGCCGAGCGTCACGGTGATCGCCGACACGGCGAAGCCGGCCTCGCCGTTCGTCAACTCCGCCTCCTACCCGTCGGACGGCCTCTGGCACGGCTCGGCCGGACAGGCCGGCACCTTCACCTTCACCCCGGCCCCCGGGGTCGCCGACCAGATCGCCTTCGTCCACAGCCTCGACGGCGCCGCCGCGGTGACCCTCGACGCCACCGGCGCGGCGAACGCCACCATCACCCCGGCCACCGACGGCCACCACACCCTGAAGGTCCAGTCGAAGGACCGGGCGGGCAACCTGTCCGACCCGACCGTCTTCGCCTTCTCGGTCGGCCAGGCCGGGCTGGTCTCCCCGGTCGACGGCAGCCAGGCCGCCAAGCGCGTCAAGCTCCAGGTCGACGCCCAGACCCAGTACAAGCGGGTGGTCTACCAGTACCGGCGCGGCCCCGGCGCGACCGAGTACAACGTGCCGCTCGCCAACCTGGCCAAGGCCGACAACACGCCCGTCACCGACCCGAAGCCGCTGCTCGCCGACCTCGGCCCGCACGCCAACTGGACGGTCGTCGACACCCTCGGCACCGTCGGCGGCGTCGTCCAGGTCCGCGCCCTGCTGTTCCCGCAGGACGGCTCCGGCACCGGCTACCCGACCGCCTGGAACACCATCACCGTCGACCGCAACGCCGACGGCGCGGCCGGCGCCGACATCGGCCCCGGCTCGGTCAACCTGCTGACCGGCGACTACTCCGTCGACGTGACCGACGCCGACGAGTTCGGCGTGTCGGTGGCCCGCAGCTCCTCCTCGCGCGACCTCGGGCGCGGCTGGCAGCCGCAGGGCGAGCGCCTGACGGCCAACCAGCGGCAGATCGGGTTCGACACCAACGGCTTCACCGCCGTCCAGGCCACCGTCGAGCGCTCCACCGCCCGCGGCCACGACAACAGCACCGACTCGCTGCGCATCGTCGCCAACGCCACCGGCCAGGACTCCTACGCCGCCATCGGCGACCACTCCATGGCCATGGGCATAAAGCCCGGCCGGACCTACCGGCTCTCCGGCTGGATCTACGTCCCCGGCGCCACCGGTCTCGGCCCCGACTTCACCGACCGCGGCCTGCGGCTGGCCGGCTTCACCAAGACCGCGGCCGGCTACGCCCAGATCACCTCCGGGAAGGCCGGGTTCACCGACGGCTGGCAGCAGCTGACCGTCGACATGGCCGTCCCGCAGGACGCCACCGAGGCGTTCTTCCGCCTCTACAACGGGTTCTCCGGCAACGGGAAGGAGGTCTTCTTCGACGATCTGTCGCTGAAGGAGATCGTCGCGCCGTTCGGCCCGCAGTGGTCCGGCGGCCCGGACGCCGGTACCGGCTCCGAGTACCGCTCGCTGGGCTTCCCCGAGTCCGACCTGGCGGAGATCAAGCTCACCGACGACTCCTCGCTCACCTTCGCCAAGGGCACCGGCGGCACGTTCTTCCCGGAGCCGGGCGCCGAGTCGCTCACCCTGACCGCCCAGCCCGCCGTGGCCGGCCGGATCACCACGCCGACCACCGGCCGCTGCCTGGACGTCAACGGCGGCAACACCGCCAACGGCACCGCCATCCAGACCTGGGACTGCAACAGCAGCGGCGCGCAGCAGTGGGTCCTGGGCGACAACGGCTCGGTCTCCGCGGTCGGCAAGTGCCTGGACGTCCCGAACGCCTCCACCGCGGACTACACCAAGATCCAGCTGTGGGACTGCAACGGCACCGGCGCCCAGCAGTGGGAGGTCCGCCCCGACGGCAGCCTGATGAACGCCAACTCCGGCAAGTGCCTCGACGCCCCGGACTCCGGCGGCCAGGGCACCCAGGTCACCCTGCACTGGTGCCACGGCGGTCTCAACCAGAAGTGGACCCCGGCCAACTCCGGTACCACCTACAAGCTCACCGACCTCGACGGCAGCACCACCGTGTTCGCCCGGGGTCTCGGCACGAACGCGTTCCAGGTCCAGAGCGAGACCGGCGCGGAGGCGGCCTCGACCACCCGCTACGTCTACGACGTCACCGACGGCCGGGCGCTGCCCAAGCGCGCCGTCCCGACGGTGGAGCCCGGCGTGGACGACGCGGGCGGCTGCCTGGTCGACCCGCTGCCGCGCGGCTGCGAGGCGATGGACTACGACTACGCGGTCACCACGACGGCGGTCGCCGGGACCCCCGGTGACTTCACCGACCGGATCCGCTCGGTCAGGGCCTGGTCGTGGAACCCGGTCACGGCGAAGCAGGAGGCCGTCGAGGTCGCCCGCTACGCGTACGACGAGCGCGGCCGGCTGGTCCAGGTGTGGGACCCGCGCCTGGCCCAGCCGCTGAAGACCACGTACGACTACGACGCGGACGGCCGGGTCACCCGGATCACCGCCGCCGGTGAGCTGCCGTGGAACCTCGACTACGGGAAGGCCGCGGCCGACCAGGACCCGGGGCGCCTGCTGAAGGTCCGCCGCGCCGCGCTGGCGCAGGGCAGCAAGGACCAGGTCAGCGGCGAGGTGGCGACCAACGTCGTCTACGAGGTCCCGCTGACCACCGGCGCCGGCGGTCCGTACGACCTGTCGGGCGCGGACGTGGCGAAGTGGGCGCAGCTGGACGCGCCGACCGACGCCACGGCGGTGTTCGGTCCGGAGGACGACCCGGGCGTCAACACCGCGACGGCCGTCAAGCCCGGTCCGGGCGGCTACAGGCCGGCCGCCGTCCACTACCTCAACGCCTCCGGCAACGAGGTCAACGCGGCGAGCCCGTCCGTCACCCCCGGGGGTGACATCGACACCACCGAGTACGACCGCTATGGCCATGCCGTCCGGACCCTGGAGGCCACCAACCGGGCCATCGCCCTGGGCACCCACCCGGACACCGCCCGGTTCGTCGAGGAGCTCGGCCTGCCCGCGGCGTCCGCCGACCGGGCCCGTCTGCTCGACTCCCGCACCACCTTCAGCGCGGACGGCCTGGACGTCGTCGAGACGCTCGGCCCGGTGTACCGCGCCTCGCTCGCCGAGGACGTCGCGGCCGGCACCAACCCGGCGGCCGTCACGGTCGAGGGCGAGAACATGCCCCGCCTGGGCACGACCGCCTCGGTCATCACCCAGAACGGCGACGGCAGCTGGGTCGGCGGGGGCGGCTGGTCCGGCAACGCCCAGGTGATGCTGCTCGGCAAGAAGACCGGGGACAGCGCCTCGTTCCGGGTCAGCGTCCCGGAGGAGGGCAAGTACCTGCTCTCCGCCAGGATGACCAAGGCCGCCGACTACGGCATCGTCAAGTTCGTCCTCGACGGCACCGACGTCACCGGCAGCTTCGACGGCTACAACAACGGCGTCACCACCTCCCCGTGGTCCGCCGGCGCCCCGCTGCAGCTGGCCCGCGGCGACCACCAGCTCGACCTGGTCGTCACCGGCACCAATCCGTCGGCCGGCCAGCCGTACTACCAGGCGGGCATCGACACCCTCACGCTGACCAAGACCACCGTGAACCCGGCCCTCGCGGCGGGGACGCCGGTCGTGGCGCGGGACCACAACACCAACACCTACGACGAGGGGAAGCCGGACGGCAAGGCGTACCACCTGGTCACCACCCAGACCGACGGCGCCCGGATCGACGGATACGCCGACGACGTCGAGCTGCGGGTCACCAGGACCGGCTACGACACGCCGATCGGCGGGACCTCGGGCTGGGCGCTGAAGACCGCGACGTCCATCACCACGGACGCGCTGGGCGCCAAGCTGACGTCGACGGTCAGGTACGACGCCTCGGGCCGGGCCGTCGAATCCCGCAAGCCGGGCTCGAACGGTGCGGATGCCGGGACGGTGAAGTCGGTGTTCTACACCGCCGGCGCCAACCCGGACGACGCGCTGTGCGCCAACCGTCCGGAGTGGGCGGGCCTGCCCTGCGTGACCGGTCCGGGTGGTGCGATCACCGGCGCGGACGCGTCGCGGATGCCGACGACGCTGCCGGTCAAGCGGGTCACCCGCTACTCGCCGTTCGGCGAGCCGGAGGAGGTGACCGAGACCAACGCCGGAAAGTCCCGCAAGACCGTCACCACCTACGACGGCGCGGACCGCATCACCTCCACCGAGATCACCTCGGACGAGGGCAAGGCGCTGCCGAAGGTCACCACCGAGTACGACCCGGCCACCGGCGACATCGTGAAGACGAACGCAGACGGCAAGTCGCTGACCCGGGTGATCGACCAGCTCGGCCGGCTGATCTCCTACACGGACGCCGACGGCGGTACCACCACCTCGGAGTTCGACAGGTTCGGCAAGCCGGTCAAGGTCACCGACCCCACCGGGTTCACCACGTACACCTACGACCGCGCGAAGGAGCCGCGCGGACTGGTCACCTCCGTCAACGACAGCGTGGCCGGTGAGTTCACGGCGAAGTACGGTCCGGACGGTCAGCTGGTCGAGCAGACCTACCCCGGCGGGATCGTCCGCAAGGACACCACCAACGCGGTCGGCGAGGAGACCGGCCGCACCTACACCCGCACCAGCGACAACAAGGTGATCTGGGCGCAGACCACCGACATTTCCACCCAGGGCCAGGTGGCCAAGGACACCAGCTCCACCGCCACCCGCTCCTACCAGTACGACCGGCTCGGGCGGCTGGTGAAGGCCGAGCAGTCCACGGTCACCGCCGGCTGCGTCACCCGCCAGTACGCCTTCGACACCCACTCCAACCGTCTGTCCAAGCAGACGTCCCCCAAGGGGGCGTCGGGCGAGTGCAGCACCGGCGGGGCGACGGCGGAGAACCACACCTACGACAGCGCCGACCGCCTCACCGACGCGGGCTTCACCTATGACGCCTTCGGGCGCACGGTGCAGACCGCGACCGGCGCGACCAACACCTACTGGGCGAACGACAAGGTCGCGGCCCAGGAGAAGGGGGACACCAAGCAGGAGTGGGCACTGGACGCCGCCCACCGCCTGACCGCGTTCACCACCTCGAAGAAGCAGGCGGACGGCTCCTGGGCCAACGCCACCTCGAAGCTGAACCACTACGGCGACGACTCCGACGAGGTCCGCTGGACGATCGAGGACACCACCCAGGGCACCCTGACCCGCAACGTCTCGGGCCCGGACTCCGACCTGGTGGCCACCACCAGCAGGACCGGTGACGTCCAGCTCCAGCTGACCAACCTGTTCGGCTCGGTCGTCATCACCACCGACACCGCGCTGACCAAGCCGGTCGTGCTGGACTTCGACGAGTTCGGCATCCCCCAGGACGGCCAGGAGACCGTCCGCTACGGCTGGCTGGGCGGCAAGCAGCGCTCCGCCGAGGCCCAGGACGGCGACATCCTCATGGGTGCCCGCCTCTACAGCCCCGCGCTCGGGCGGTTCCTGCAGATCGACCCGGTGCCCGGTGGCAACGCGAGCCCGTACGACTACTGCACCGGCGACCCGGTCAACTGCACCGACCTCGACGGCAACTGGGGCATGCCCAAGTGGCTGAAGAAGACGGTGACGGTGGTCGCCAAGGTCGCCGAGGTGGCGTCCTACATCCCCGGCCCGATCGGCGCCGTCGCGGCTGCCGTCTCCTCGGTGTCCTACGCGGCCACCGGCAACTGGGCGAAGGCCGCCGAGATGGCGGTGACGGCGGTCGCCGCGAGCGTCGGCGCCGGCCCCGTCGTGAAGGCCGCCGCGACGGCGGTCCGGACGAGCCGGGCGGCGGCACGTGTCCAGAAGGTCGCGTCCACGGCCAGGAACGTCTTCCGCCGAAGCGGCTGCAACTCCTTCGCACCCGACACGCCCGTCCTCATGGGCGACGGCAGCTACCTGCCGATCGACGAGATCGAGGTCGGCGACTACGTGTCGGCCACCGACCCGAAGACCGGCCGCACCGAACCCCAGCCCGTGCTCGCCGTCATCGTGGGCTACGCCACGAAGCACATGGTCGAGGTGCGCACGGAAGGGGACGACGACGCCCCGGGCATCGAGGCCACCGCGAGCCACCCGTTCTGGACGGAGGAGGACGGCTGGGTCGACGCCGCCGACCTGCAGCCGGGCGACCACCTGCGGTCGCCCGACGGCAGCGCCCCGGTGGTCGGCTCCGTGGTGGACCTGGGGGAGGTGGCGGACCAGCTCGTCTACAACCTGAACGTCGGGAACACCCACACCTACACCATTCTCGACGGGACGGGCCACGACGTCCTGGTGCACAACTCCGCCTGCGGATTGAACGCCAATAACCTGAACTGCTCCTGCGGCAGCCACTTGTACAAGATCTATGTGAAGGGGACTAACATCCTTCACAAGTACGGCACCGGCACCGGATCGAAGCGGCACGGACTCCGGCTCGACGGAAAGTCCAAGCGCGCGGAGAAGCAGGTCCGGAAGCTGAACAAGAAAGCAGGGTACGAGAAATACGAATCCAAGGTGTTGCGTAGATTCGGCACCGTGGGGGCGGCCAAGAAGGTCGAGACCGCGAAGATCAGGAAGCACACCAAGCGGTTCGGCCGCCGGGCCCCCGGCAACCCCGTGGACCATTGAGCGGCGCCGGAAACGGCGGCGCTCGGAGGAAGGAAGTCGCAGGACATGGATCGCTCGGAGTTCTGGAGGATCATCGATTCCTCCGTCGGCCCTGAGATGCACGAGACGGTCACCGAGATCGAGGAGAAACTGGAATCCCTCCCGGGGGACGAGATCACCTCGTTCCACGACCGGCTGAGCGAGGTCCTCTTCGACCTCGACCGGCGGGACCTCAGCGAGGCCGGCTACAGCTTCTCGGGCGCCTACGAGGCCGACGGACAGGGCGACGACGACTTCCTGTTCGCACGCTGCGCCGTGGTCGTCTCCGGGTCGAAGGTCTACCACGAGGTCCTCAAGGACCCCTCGGCCTTCGCCACGGCCTGGGACTGGTGCGGCCAGGACGTCCTCAACGTCATCGAGGACGCCTATGAGGAGGTCACCGGGGACGTCTGGGAACACGACTCCCCGGTCGACTACGAAACCGGCTCGAACACCGCGGCCTGGTGACGGAGGGCAGACGCACTCCTGAGCCGTGAGCCGACTGCGGGCCTCCCCGGATCCACCGGGGAGGCCCGCAGTCCTGTACGGGCCGGCGGCCGGACGTTCGCCGTCGACCGGTCGCGGACGGGCGAGGACCGCTACGATGACGGGACTTGGCGCGGGGATCGGGGGTCGCGGTGGACGAGGCGGGCGACGAGGCGGGGGACGCCGGTACCGGTGGGGAGATCGCGGGGCTGGCACGGGAGTTCACCGCCGCGCTGGCCCGGGAGCAGGAGCTGGCGCAGCGGCGGGAGACGGTGATCGCCCGGCTGCACGCGGAGCTGGAGGACTTGCGGCGCGGTGAGGTGGAGCGGGCGCTCGACCTGGTCCGCCACCCGTTGATCCGGCTGCACGACCAGCTCCTGAGGCAGGCCGCCTCACTCGAAGCACCGCTCACGGTCGAGGAGTCGGCCGCGCTGTTGCGGGCGTTCGCGGACGAGGCGGCGGACGCGCTGGCCGGCACCGGCGTCGAGCGCTACACGGCGCGGGTGGGCGAGCCCTACGATCCGGCCCGGCACCGGCCGGTGGGGCGGGAGGCCGCCCGCACGCCCGAGGACGACCGCACGGTCGCCGGCGTCGTCTCGGCGGGCTTCGCGGCCGGTGACCGGGTGGTGCGCAAGGCCGAGGTGCGGGTGGCCCGTTGGGACCCCGGCGCGGCCGCCCACCGTTCCTGACCACTGTTTCGGCGACTCCTCGGGGAAGGGTCCGCATGGCTGTCTTCGGCATCGATCTCGGCACCACCTACTCCTGCGTCGCCTGCGTCGACGACGTGGGCCGGCCCACCGTGCTGCGGAACCTGGAGGGTTCCGACACCACCCCCTCCGTCGTGTACTTCGAGAGCGCGGACAGCACCGTCGTCGGCCAGAGCGCCAAGGACGCGGCCGTGCTGGACCCGGAGCGGGTGGTGCGGCTGATCAAGCGGGACATGGGCGAGCCGGTGCTGCGCGAGTTCCACGGGCGCCCGTTCACGCCCGAGGAGGTGTCGGCCCGGATCCTGCGCAAGCTCGCGGACGACGCGCGCGTCAGCGGCGGGGCGGAGGTGCGGGACGTGGTGATCACCGTGCCCGCGTACTTCGGGCTCGCGGAGCGCGACGCCACCCGCAAGGCCGGGGAGATCGCCGGGCTGCGGGTGCTGGACGTGGTCGCCGAGCCGATCGCCGCCGCGCTCGACTACGGGGTGCTCGACACCGACGGCGACACCGGGCGCGACCGCGCGGTGCTCGTCTACGACCTGGGCGGCGGCACCTTCGACACCACCGTGCTGACCCTGCGCGGCACCGACCTGACGGTGGTGTGCACCGACGGGGCCAAGGAGCTCGGCGGGACCGACTTCGACGACCGCGTCGTGATGCACCTGGTCGAGGCGTTCCGCACGCGGTTCCCCGAGGCGGACGACCCGTTGGCGGACCAGCACTCGGAGACCCAGCTGCGCCGGGACGCCGAGGACGCGAAGCGGGCGCTGTCGTTCCGCGAGCGCTACACCGTCCGCGTGATGCACCAGGGCCTGGTCGCCGAGGTGGAGCTGACCCGCGACCTGCTGGAGGAGCTGACCCGCGACCTGCTCGACCGCACGGTCGAGATCACCCGGCGCACGCTGGCCCTGGCCCGCCGGCGCGGGGTCGAGCGCTTCGACGAGGTGCTGCTGGTCGGCGGGTCCACCAAGATGCCCGCCGTGGCGCAGCGGCTGCGCGAGGAGTTCGGCTTCGAACCCCGGCTGCACAACCCGGACCTGACGGTCGCGCGCGGCGCCGCGCTGTACGCCCTGGACCGGGCCCTGTACATCGTCAGGAGCGGCGAACTGCCCGCCTCCGAGGCCCCGGACGTGCCCGACGCCGGCCGGATCACCCGGCAGGCCTACCAGGTCGCCACGGTGGCCGCGCGCGGCTACGGCATCCGGGTGCTGGACGTCGAGACCGACCGCGAGTACGTCACCCACCTCGTCCACGCGAACGACACCCTCCCGGCGGCGGTGAGCCAGGACTTCTTCACCGTCCGCGAGGGCCAGCGCGTGGTGCGGATCCAGGTGATGGAGCAGGCCGGCGCGGTGGAGTCCGAGCAGCTCGACCACAACACGGTGGTCGCCGAGGGCAATCTTGACATCCCCCCGGGCAAGCCCGCCCGCTGGCCGTTCGCCTGCGAGTTCTCGCTCGGTTCCTCGGGGCTGCTGGAGGTGGTCGCCACCGAGCGCGAGACGGGCCGGCGCCTCGAACTGTCCGTGCAGATCGGCGGGATGGACGCGGCGGCCGTGGACGAGGCCAGGATCGTGCTGAGCCGCGAGCAGATCGTCTGACGGCGGCGGGGCACCGTCCGAGATGGCCTTCGACGAGGCGCGCTACCTGCGCGAGGTGCTCGACCGGGGTCTTCCGGTGGACGAGGACCTGCGGCACCGCTACCAGCTCCCGGCGGAGTTCACCGCCCCCGGGGTCGAGGAGTCGGTGCGGCAGGCCCGCGCCTGCTGGCGGCGCCACCGCACCCGGCTCAGGTACCTCCCGGTGATCGAGGAGCTGGAGGCCGGCCACCTGCTGCACCAGGGCCTCTTCGAGGCGGCGCGGGGCGGCGACCTCGGCCCGCTGCGGGCGGCGGTCGCCGAGCAGGGCCGGGCCGCCGCGGCCGCGCGCGACGATCTGCGTGCCGCCCTGCGCGAGGCCGCCGGCGGGCTCGGCTTGGTCACGCCCGCCACACTGGCGGGCGTCGGCGCCGTCCACCGGGCGGACCGCGCACGGCTCGACGAGGCCCTGACGGCGCTGTCGGTGACCGTCGCGGACCCGGACCCGCTCCCCCGCGACCTGCCGCACCCGGCCTACGCGCGCTGCGCCCGGCAGCTGGCCGTCCTGCGGCTGCGCCACCTCGCCGACTTCCTGGCCGCCGGCGGTCCCGGGGAGCGCGTCGACGATCCGGTGCGCCCGTTCACCGGCCCGGCGCCGGGCGAACCCGAGCTGGAGGCGGCCGCGTTGCGCTGGGGCCGGCAGCCGCACGGCGCCGCGCACACCGCGGCGCAGGCCGTGGCCGCCGCGGCGCGCAAGGTGCTCGGTGATCGCGGTCCGGAGGGGTTGCGGGCGGTCCTGCTGTACGAGCTGGCCGAGCCGCTGCGGGCCCGGCGGGCCGCCCGGGCCGGTGCGGGGACCCTGCTGGGGCACGCCGAGCGGGGGCTCTCGGTCGCCGCGCCCGAGGCCCGGCGGCTGGTCCTGGCGGTCCTGGAGGAGCCGGACCCCGATCCGGTCACCGCGCGGCTGCGCGCCCTGGTCGCGGACGGGCTGCTGGCCGAGGCGGCGGCGGTGCTCGACCGGCTCCCCGCGCAGTCGCTCCCGCCGGAGGCCGTGGCGCCGGCCGCGCACGTCCGCGCCGCGCTGGCCGAGGCGCGGCGGCTCGGCGACCTCGCCTCCGGGCGCCGGACCGCCGATCCGGACGAGGCCTGGTCGCTGCTCGACCGGGCCGAGACGCTGGTCCGGGACCTTCCCCGGCTCGACGAGGTGCGCCGCTCGCTGCCGGTCCGTCCGGTGCCCCGGGTGAGCGCGACGCCGGACCGCACGGGCGTGCTGGTGGAGTGGCGGCCGAGCCCCTCGACGGCCGGGCGGCCGGAGTACCTGGTGGTGCGCCGGGCCGGCCGGGCCCCGCGGTCGGTGGCCGACGGCACGCTCCTGGCCCCGCCCGCTCCCGGCGCGACCTCGCTGGTGGACGAGGGGGCGCCGGTGAACGTGCCCGTCCACTACGGGGTCGTGGTGCGGCGCTCCGCCTCGCCGGACGGGCTGTACTCCCCGCTCGTCGTCTGCGGCCCGGTGCGTCACCGGCCGGAGGTCGGGGAGGCCCGGCTGGAGGCGGACGACGGTGTGGTGAGCGGCAGTTGGCGGCTCCCGGCGGGCGCGGAGGCCGTACGCGTCACCCGTCGCACCGACCCGGACGCCCGGGACGACCCGCATGACCCGGACACCCCGGACGACCCGGACGCTCCCGAGGAGCCTGCCGCCCCGGTGCCCGCCCGCGCGGACGGCTTCACCGACCGGGGACGGCCCAACGGCCGCGTCCACGCCTACCGGATCCAGGTGCTCTACCGGGAGGACGACGGCCGGACGACGGCCACCGGCGGCCGGTGGCTCAGCGCTGTCCCGCTGGCGCCGCCGGAGCCGGTGACCGACCTCACCGTGGAGCCCTCCGCGGAGGAGCCCGGGCTGTTCGAGGCCCGCTTCGCGACCGGGGCGCAGCCCGCGCACGGCGAGGTGCGCCTCTACGCCTTCGACGCCCGGCCCCCGTGGCCGGTGGGCCGGCTGCTGCGCCCGGCCGAGCTCGCCGCCCGGGGCACCCGGCTGACGGCCCGGCCGGTCGCCGGCGGTCTGCGGTTCCGGCCCCCGCGGCGCGGCGCCGTGGTCGCCGTGGTCACGGTCGCCGGCGAGCGCGCCGCGATCGGGGCGAGCCGGCCGGTGGTGGCCGTCCCGGAGCCGGCGAACGCGACCGTGGCCCGGGACGCGGGCGAGGCGGTGGTCACCTTCGACTGGCCGCCGGACGGGCCCGGCGAGGCCGAGGTGCGCTGGCAGGTCGCCGGGGGCGCGCCCCGGCGGCGGACCGTCACCCGCCTCGGCTACGTCCACCGCGACGGCGTCCGGATCCCCGCTCCGCACGGCGCGGCCGTCGAGATCGAGCTGCGCCCGGTCGGCCGGGCGGACGGCCTGCCGGCGTTCGGCGCACCGGTGCGGCTGGTCCTGCCGGCCCGGATCGAGGTCCCCTACACGCTCACCCGCCGGGGGCTGCCGGGCCGGCGCTCGGTGCGGGCGGTCTTCCGGTGCGCCACCGAGGTGCTGGTGCCGGGTCTGCTGCTGGTCGGTTCGACCGGGCCGGCCTGGCCGCTCGCCGCCGGGGACGGCACGACGCTCGCCGAGGCCGGCCCGGTGCGGATCGGCCCCGGCCGGCCCGCCGTGCTCACCGCTCGGCTGCCCCGGGGCGGCCGGGTCCGCTGGCTGCGCTGCTTCGCGGCCGACGAGGAGGTCGTCCTCGTCGATCCGCCGGTCCACCGCCTGCGGGCCGGTGGGGGGCGGTCGTGAGCGCCCCCGGCCGGCCCGGGGCCGTGCTGATCTGCCCGTCCTGTCCGCGGCGGGTCGGCCGCGCGGAGATCGTCTACCGCTGCGTCGCCGGGCCGGATCCGTGCGCCGGTGACCGCCGGCCCGCCGTCGGCCCGCGGACGCCCTCCGCCGCCGTCTGCGACGGCTGCGGGCGGACGACCGCGCGCCGCCACTGCCGGCGGTGCGGGGAGCGGCTGCCCGAGGGGCGGCCCGGGGAACCGGGGCGGATCGTCGCGGTGGTGGGGCCGCCGGGCAGCGGCAGGAGCACCTTCCTCGCCGTGCTGCTGCACGAGCTGCGGCACGGCCTCGGGGCGGAGCTGGGCGTGGCGCTGCTGCCCGGCGACGACCGGACCGAGACGGGGCTGCGGCGGCACTACGAGCGCCCGCTCTACGAGGAGGAGCGCGCGCTCTCCCCGCACGCCCCCGGCGAGGGCTTCCGGCCGCTGGTCCACCGGCTGAGCCGCGGGCACGGCCGGCGGGAACGGTCGCTGACGCTGGTCCTGCTGGACACCCCCGCCGACGCCGACGCCCGGCCGGCCCTGGCGGCGGCGGACGCGGCGGTGCTGCTGCTCGATCCCCGCGACCTGCCCGGCACCGGGCTCGGCCGCCCCGGCCGCGGCACGCGGTCGGCGGAGGCCCTGGACCGGGTGATCGACGCGCTGCCCCGGGACGCCGGCGGCCGGATCGGCGTCCCGGTCGCGGTCGGGCTGGCCAAGTTCGACCTGCCGGCCCCGCTGCTGCCGCCGTACTCCCCGCTGCACCGCCGTCGCCGGCCCCGGCCGGGCTTCGATCCGGTGGACCGCGCGATCGTGGACACCGAGCTGCGGGCGCTGCTGGAGCTCTGGCAGGGCGACGCGGCGCTCCGACGGCTGCGCGAGGGCCGGGCCGAGCACCAGCTCTTCGCGTTCTCCGCGCTCGGCGCCCCGCCGCGCCCCGGCGCGACGCCGCCGGGTGGCCCGCGCCCGCACCGGGTCGAGGACCCGCTGCTGTGGCTGCTGCACCGCTTCGGTTTCCTGCCGCGCGCGACGAGGGCGGGGCGGGCGTGAGGCCGGGGCGCGGCGGGGCCGGCCGGGCGCGCCGCCGGGGCCCGACGGCCGAGGCGTGGGGCAGCATCCTCTTCGGCCTCCTGCTGCTCCCGGTGCTGCTCTGGTTCGCCTTCCTGTTCGCGGTCGCCGGTGTCGCGCTGCACTGCCTGCTGGTCGCCCTGCCCCGCCTGGTGCTGCGTCATGCGCAAGCCGTGCGGCGCGCGTTCGGCGCCGGTGCGCCCGCGCCCGCCGCCACCGGCGACGGCACCGCCCGGGAGCCGTATCTGCACCGGGCCGGCGCCCTGGCGCTGCGCTCGGTCTCGCACGACCTGCGGCGGGCCTACGCGGACCAGTTCCGGGCCGCCTTCCGGTGGGACCCCGGGCCGCTGCCGCCCGAGGGCCGGCCCTGGCGGCGTACCGAACTGCTCGTCACCCGCTGTCTCGGCGGGCTGTTCTGCGCCCTCAGGGGCTGCAGCGTCGGCGTGGCCGTCCTGGTGTCGGCGCTCCTCGCGCTGCCCGCCCTGCTCTGCCAGCTGCTGGTCCGGGCGGCGCTGCTGGCGGTCTTCCGGCTCTGGTGGACGGCCTGCCGGGCGGCCGACCGCCTCGGCCGCCGGCTGACCGGCGCCGCCCCGGTCTGCCCGCATCCGTCCTGCGGCCGGGCGGTGGAGCTGCCGCTCCGGCTCTGTCCCGGGTGCGGTGCGGTGCACCGGCGGCTCGCCCCCGACCGCTACGGCGGCCTGCGCCGCACCTGCCGCTGCGGGGCCGGGCTGCCCGCCGGCACGCTGTTCGGCGGGTGGCGGCTGGAGGCCCGCTGCCCGCACTGCTCCCGGCCGGTGCCGCCGGGCGGCTCGCCGGCGCGGGTGGTGCTGGTCGCGGGCGCGGCCGGTTCGGGGCGCAGCACCGTCGTGCGCGGCGGGTTCGCGCATCTGGCCGGGGTCGTCGGGGCGCTGGGCGGGCGGGTCGGCGGCGCGCCGCCGGGGGCGGCGGTGGCGGAGCTGTCGGGGCTGCGCGGCGGTCGGCGGGCGCTGGTGCTGCTGGATCCGCCGGGCCCGGTGTTCGAGGAGCAGTCCGGACTCGACGCGCTGGACGGTCTGCGCCGCGCGCACGGCCTGGTGCTGGTCCTCGACGCGCTGACGCTGCCGTCGGTGCGGCGGGCGCTGCCCGGCGGGGCCGCGTCGTCCGCGCCCGGCTCCGTCCCGGCCGCCGAGCGGCTGCTGCGGACCGTCGGCGCCCTTCCCCGGTGGCGCCGGCCGCGGCGGATCGCCGTGGTGCTCACCCGGACCGCCGCGCTGCGCGCCACCCCGGCCGGTCCCGGTCCCGACGGCGGTTCCGGGGGCGGTGAGGAGGCCGTGCGCCGGTGGCTGGAGGAGGCCGGGGCGGGGAACCTCGTACGGGTGCTGGACCGGGCCGGCGCCCGGCTCCGTTTCCTGGCCGACGGGGCGGGGCCGCAGGCCGGCCCCGCCCTGGGCGAGTTGCTGCTCTGGACGGCCGGGGTGCGTGCCGCGCCGCGGCGGGCGGCGGCCCCGCGCCGCGCCCGCCCGGCCCGCGGGCCCCGGATCCGGCGGGCCGGGACGGCGGCCCGCGCGCGGCACGCCCTGCTGCTGTCGCACCTGGCCGGCCTGGCGGCGGTGCCGCTGACGCTCACCCTGCTGTTCACCGGCACGCTGCCGCCCGGCGCGGCGTTCGGGCTGCCCGCCGCCGTGGACCGGTGGCTCCGTCCCCTGCCCGACTACGCTCGTGACGTCGATCTGGCCGCCTTCCGCGGGGACGGCTCCTGGCCGGCCGTGACGGCGAGCTACTCCGCCCCCGGGAGCAGCCCGGACGGCCCGCGCGCCGGGAAGGGCGGCCACTGGTCGACCGAGGGCCACCCGCAGGAGCTCCTGCCCGACGACGGGCCGGACGAGGAGGCGTTGACGAACCGGCTCCCGCGACGGGACTGGCTGCAGGTCGACTTCGGGGTACCGGTGCCGGTCTCCCGGATCGAGCTGACCATGGAGCCCGGGGTCACCGCGATGGCCACGGTCGCGGTCCTGGGCCCGGACGGGGCCTGGGTGGACGGCGGTCCCGAGCAGACGTCCACCGAGAACTTCCTGACGGGCCGCGACCGGCGGTTGCGGGTCGACGCCACCACCTCGGCGATCAGGATCGTCCCGGTGCTGCTGCCCGGGCGCGACGGCGCGCGCGTCACCGATCTGCGGATCTGGTCGCCCTCGACCACCCTGCTCAGGCCCCGCCTCGCCGGCACCGACCTGCTGCTGACCAACACCACGAACCGGGACGTCCCGGTGGAGGTGCTCGCGCCGGCGCTGCCGCCGGGCTGGCGGGCCGAGCCCGGTGCCGCCGCTCCGCGCCGGGTGGCGGCGAACGCCACCGTCACCTCCGGCTGGCACCTCGTGCCCGGCCCCGGCGCGCGGCCCGGCCCGGTCGGGTACGCGGTCCGCGTCAGCGAGGGCGGCCGCACCGCGATCGCCACCTGTTTCGCCCTGCTGCGCACCACACCGGCCGGGGTCCGGGCCGAGCCGCTCACCTGCGATCCGGCCTGACCGTTCCCGTCCACGGCCGCCAGCGGCCGCCGGAGAGGTCGCCCAGCGCCTCCTCGATGTCCGGGGGCAGCGCCGGGCCGATGCCCATGGCCAGCACCAGGTACCAGCCGTCCCGCCCCCGGCGGCGCGCCGGGGGAGCGGGCGCTCCCGGCCGCAGCCGGACGTGGATGCCGTGGACGCGGGCGTCACGGCCCCGGCTGTGGACCCGGCGGACCGCCACCTCCTCGACGTCGCTCCACGCGTGGCGGCAGCGGTGGCGGCCCCACCGGGCGGCGATGAACGTATCGGTGATGTGCAGTTCGAGCCGCCGCAGGGGCAGGTAGCGGACCAGCATCAGCAGCAGGCCGACGAGGGGCAGCCCGACCAGCGGCGCCCAGGACGACAGCCGGTCCCAGTCGCCGCTCACCGTGGTGCGGACCAGGTGGAGGCCCATCAGGGCGCCGAGCGGCCCCCAGTGCACCAGCATCACCTCGCGGGACCGGCCGCTGAGCAGGTACGAGGTGGGCTCGCGCCGTACGGTGAGGCCGCGCCGGCTCGCGGCCGGGGGCCGGGGCGGGGGCGGGAGCGGCGCGGTGCCGGCACCGTCCGGCGCCGTGTCGGGCGCCGTGTCGGGCGCCGTCCGGGGCGCGGGGAGCCCGGCGGCCGTCCCCGGACCGGCGGCGCCCCCGGGGCCGCCCGGGCCCGCCAGGTGCTGTTGGAGGCGCAGATTGCGGAAGCGGTACGTCCCGGCGGTCCGTTGCAGCAGACCGGCCCGGTGGGCGTCCCGCAGGAAGGTCATCAGCGCCCAGGGCACCCGGCCCGCCAGCGCCAGCGAGCACCGTGCCAGCAGCCACCGGCTCCACGGGCTGAGCAGCAGGAAGGTCGCGCACGCGCCGCACCAGGCGGCCAGGGCGTCGGCCCAGTCGGTCACCGGGCGGCCCCACGACCAGTTCAGCAGGGCGATCCCCAGGGCGATCAGCGGTGCGAGGACGACCATGGTCAGCAGGACCGAGGTCCGCTCCGACCGCAGCAGCGCGTCGGGGGTCGCGGCGTCCACGGTGTCCGAGGGCGCCGCCAGCACGATCATCAGATAGCCGGGCAGCAGCACGCCGACCACCAGGGAGAGGCCCTCCGTCGAGGGTGCCAGGAGCTGGAACACGCCCAGGGCGAGGATCACCGGCGGCCCGCCGACCACCACCGCGAGCCGCCACGCCCGGCCCACCCGCCCGTCCCGGCCGGCCGAGCGGAGGGCGCCCGCGAAGCGCAGCGGATCGGCCCGCCGCCGGGGTGTCGTGCTGTCGTCCCCGAACCACGCCTGCGCGGCCACCCGGAGCGCACCCGCGAGGGTCACGCTGAGGCCCAGCGTGGTGCCGAAGCCGAAGGACCGGTGCCCGCCGCCCGGGACGGCCCCCAGCACCAGCTCGAACAGCAGCGACAGGGCGATCCCCGCCACGATCAGCACCGGCACCGCGAGCGCCCTCGGCAGCGGCGCACCGAACAGCCGCCACCAGGCCAGCTCGGCGGTTCCCTGACGCCCCATCATCCGGGCGAGGTGGGACAGCCAGAGCCGCGCCCGCTCCGGCTCCCACTGCCGGGGCGGGTGCAGGCGGTCGGGGCCCGGCGGCAGCTCCGGGAAGGAGGCGGGCACGATCCGGTCCAGCAGGTGCTGCTCCACCTGCCCGGCGGTCGCGAAGCGCCGGCGGTCCACCAGCTCGCCCGGATCCGCCGGCGCCCGCTCGTACCCGCGCCGCAGGAGCCACACCATCAGCGGCGTCGACAGCGCCCGGCTGACCGGGCTGTGGGGCTCCGCGCGGAGCTCGGCCAGCAGCGGCGCCCACTGCCCGGCGCGCGACGGCTGCCGGGTCTGGCGCAGGTAGGCCGCCACGTCGGCGGGCGCCAGCGGCAGCGCCTCGATCGCCGAATCCACCCGCAGCACGTCCCGCTGCGCCGCCACCAGCTCGCGGTAGGCCTCGGTCCGGCAGATCAGCACCAGCCCGCCCTGCCCGCCCAGCTGGCGCCCGAGGGCGCCGAGCACGGCCGTCCGCCGGTGCTCGGGCAGTTCGTCGAGGCTGTCCAGGACGGGCAGCAGGCGCCGCTCGCGCACCAGCCGGGCGGCGGGATGCACGCCGTCCACCCGCGGCAGGCCGGGGTGCTCCTCGGCGACCCGGCGGATCAGCCAGTCGTGGAAGTTGACCCGCTCGGCGTCCCAGGACTCCAGCGAGAGCACCACGGGCACCGGGACGTCCTCGTCGCGGGTGAGCCGGCGGGCGAGCAGCTCCAGGGTGAGCAGCACCGCGAGGGTCGTCTTGCCCGCGCCGGCCCCGCCGAGGATCAGCAGCCGGCGGCGGTCGAGCCCGAGCAGGGCCTCCGCCATCGTGCCGACCCGGTCGCCGCGCCCGTCGAGCTCCCGCCCGGGCCCGAGCGCGGTGCGGCTGTGCACCCAGCGGACGGCCAGCGGTTCGGGGTCGGCCATGTCCCAGGCGTCGGCCTCGGCCCGCCACTGGTACAGCAGGCTGCGGGCGAGCCGCTCCTCGGCGAGGGCGAGCGGCGTGGCGGGCGGTACGGGCGGGGGCGGCACGGTGAGGTGCAACTCGCCGTTGAGCACGCCGATCTGCACCAGGTAGTGGACCGTGCTGTCGGTGACGACGTTGCGGATGTCCGTGGCCCCAGGCCCGGGTTCGGATCCCGTCACTCCCCCGTCCCGCCCTCGTCGACCCCTGCCGTGCCCCTCCTTTCTACCAGGACGGGCGCGCTGCCTCCGACGATTCGTCAGGTTCACGCCGACGGCGGCCGGTCGGCTCCGTCCCGCGGCCGCTCCGGCGGCGGTGAGCAGCTGGGAGGATGGGGCGATGACATCCACTTCCGCCGCTCGTGACGCATTGGAGGGCCTGGCCCTCGGGGACGGATTCGGGGAGCGCTGGTTCCCGCTCTTCCGCACGCCCCGGGAGGCGCTCGACCGGATCAGGGCCCGCCGGATCCCGGAGGAGGCGCCGTGGCACTGGACCGACGACACCGCGATGGCGCTGTCGGTGTACGGGGTGCTGACCGCCTTCGACGCGGTGCACCAGGAGAAGCTGGCGCTGGCCTTCGGCATGACCTACCTGGCCGACCCGGGCCGCGGCTACGGGCACGGCATGCGCGGGCTGCTGCCCGGGCTCGCGGACGCGCCGGGCGGCTGGCGCACCGCCGCGCGAGACCTCTTCGGCGGCGCGGGAAGCTTCGGCAACGGCGCGGCGATGCGGGTGGCCCCGCTCGGGGCCTGGTTCTGCGCGGACCTGGAGGAGGCGGCCGAACAGGCGGTGCTGTCGGCCGAGGTCACCCACGCGCACCCGGAGGGCATCGCCGGAGCGGTGGCGGTCGCCGTGGCGGCCGCGCTCGCCGCGCGCGGCCGGGGCGGGCCCGCGCCGGCGGGCTCCGACCTGCTGGCCGAGGTCACGGACCGCACGCCGCCGGGGGCCGTGCGCGAGGGGCTGGGGCGGGCCGCCGGCCTGGACGGCGCGACGGAACCGTGGCGGGCCGCCGACCTGCTGGGCAGCGGGCAGCGCGTTCGGGCCGCGGACACCGTCCCGTTCGCCCTGTGGTCCGCCGCCCACCACCTGGACAGCCTCACCGACGCCCTGTGGGCCACCGCCGAGGGCCTCGGCGACGTCGACACCACCTGCGCGATCACGGCCGGGGTGGTCGCCGCCCGCACCGGCCTGGAGCGGGTGCCCCGGGAGTGGCTGACCCGCCGGGAGCCGCTCCCGGCGTGGGTCGCCGGGGCCGAGGCGGAGGAACCGGGGCGGTAGCCACCGGGGCCGTCGTCAGCGGGAGCACCCGGACGTCGCACCGGCGGCCCCGGCCTGCCCCGGATCACGGCCGGTCCCCCGGCCCGCCGGCGGCGCGTCGTCCCCGGGGCGGGGACGGTCGTCGCCGTCCCGGGCCGGCTGCCCCTCGCCGATCGTCACATGGGCCAGGCCCGGGCAGCCGTTCCCCCCGGCGGCCGTCACCGGGACGCGTGCGGGGCCCCTGCTCCCCCAGATCATCCGGTGGTCACCGCCCCGACGGCCACCCGGCCGGTCTGCGTCCGCTTCCGGCCCGGCCCGCCCTGCTGATCGCTGGTCATACCGTCGATCCTGCCGAGCGCGTACACCGTTCGCCTGAGTACCGGTACTCAACTCCGCGGCACCGATTCACTCAATTCCGCGGCACCGTTCCCCTCGACTCCGCGGGCCCGCGCCGCTCTGTCGACGGCTCTCGGTGGGGCGGTGGCGCGGTCAGCACCACCCGAGGTCGGCGAACGCCTTCCAGGCGGCCTTGGTCTTCGATCCGGCGATGCCGTCGATGCCCCCGGTGTCGTAACCGAGGTCGGTCAGGAAGCGCTGGAGGGCGCGGATGGTGTTGGGGCCGACCGCGCCGTCCACCGTTCCGGCGTTGTAGCCCTGGTCGTTGAGGTAGCTCTGCCAGGCCTTCCAGCTGTTGGTGCCGAGCTGGCCGTCGATCGTGCCCGGGTCGTACCCGGCGGTGCGGACGTAGCACTGGACACTCTTGCCCTCGGCGGTGTTGAGACCGAGGTTGTTGACGGCCCGCAGGCCGGCCGTGCGGGCGGGGGCCTGCTGGGCGGGCGCGGCGGCGGTGGCCGCAGTGGCCCCGGCGAGGGTGCCGAGGCCGAGGGTGGCGGCCGTGAGAATCCCCGCCAGCGCCTTGGTGAGCCTGTGCGATGCCATGGTCTTTGCTCCCTCGTACGGGAATCGGGACAAGCCGGAAGCTATCACCGATCGCATGCGAAGAACCAAGCCCTTTCCGGGCTCCCGGCCGGAGCCCGGAGACGATCCGGGAAGGCCTGGAAAGGCCCGGTGAAATTCGGGTTCCGGCAGGTCGGAAATGGTGGTCCCGCTTCACCCGGCCACCCCGGGGCCGATCCGTACACGGATCGTGAATGGACGGTCCGACATCGCGAATCCCCCGTTCGGCCGAGCGTGCGGCGCACCGGTGCGCGCCGCTTGTCCGCCGTGCACGGGTGCGCCTAGCCTGCTGCTGTGTCCTCGTCAGCGCGGGGTGCCGCGACCACGACCTTCGTGCACGGGAAGCCGCCCGGGGCGGTGCCGGTGCTCGGACACCTGCCCGCGCTGGCCCGGGATCCGGCGCGCTTCCTCGGGCAGGTGCACCGTTACGGCGACCTGGTGGAGATCCGGCTGGGACCGCACCGGCTGGTGGCCCCCTGCCACCCCGAGCTGGTGCGGCAGGTGTACGCCGACGACCGCACCTTCGACAAGGGCGGGCCGATCTACGGGCGGTTCCGGGAGATCCTCGGCAACGGGCTGGCGACCTGCGCCCACGCCGACCACCGGCGCCAGCGCCGCATGCTGCAACCGGAGTTCCGGCCCGACCGGCTGGCCGCCCACGCCGCCGTGATGAGCCGGGAGGCCGACGCGCTGGCCCGCTCCTGGCACCACGGCGAGGTGGTGGACGTCTTCCCCGCCTGCTACCGCTTCACCCTGCGGGTGGTGACGCGCACCCTGCTCGGCACCGAGGTGCCGGACGCGCTGGCCGAGCGGCTGCAGCACGCCTTCGAGACGGCGTTCGCCGGTGCGCTGCGCAAGCTCTGGATGCTGCCCGCCGGCCCCGGCCACCGGACGGCGGTGCGCACCCTGCGGCGGACCGTCGCCGAGCTGGTGCACGACCACCGGGCGCACGGCCCGGGCCGCACCGACCTGCTGGCCGGGCTCGTCGCCGCCCGGGACGAGGACGGCTCGACGCTCTCCGACGCCGAACTGCACGACCAGGTGGTCGCCATGCTGCTGGCCGGCACCGAGACCACCGCCTCCCAACTCTCCTGGACGTTGCGCCTGCTGACCGCCCATCCGGCCGAGCTGGCCGCCGTGCAGGCGGAGGTGGACGCGGTGCTGCCGGACGCCCGGGCCGCCGGGTGGGACGACCTGCCCGGGCTCCCGCGCACCGCCCGGGCGCTGACCGAGGCCCTGCGGCTCCGCCCGCCCGGCTGGGTGCTGCTGCGCACCTGCACCCGGGAGACCGAGCTCGGCGGGCGCGCCCTGCCGCGCGGCAGCCAGGTGCTGCTCAGCCCGTACGTCGCCCACCACAATCCGCGGATCTTCCCCGACCCGGCCCGTTTCGACCCCGACCGCTGGCTGCCCGAGCGGGCCGCCGCGCTGCCGCGCTGGGGGTTCGCCGGCTTCGCCAACGGCCCCCGGCAGTGCCTCGGCGCCGACTACGCCCGCGCCGAGGCCGCGATCGCGCTGGCCACCGTGCTCGCCCGCTGGCAGCCCGTCGCGCTGCCGGGCCGGCGCGGGGACGACCGGCCGGTGCGGCTGACCACGGTCCTGCGCCCGCAGCGGCTGCGGCTTCGGGTGCTCGACCGCGCACGGACCGGGGCGGCGGCGGACGGCGGCTGACGCCGTGCCAGGCGGCGATGTCGGACGTCTCCCCTAGCGTCCTCGGCATGACTCCTGTGAGCACCACACCACCGGCCGACAGCACCGCACACGCCCACCGGGACGGCAGCGGGCACCCCGCCCTCGGCGGCGCGCCCGTCGCCCGGCTCTCCGGCGCCCTGCGCGAGGCGCTGCTCGCCCTGGCCACCCGCCTCGACCCGGCGGGCACGGCGGCCGACCCCGGCTGGGCGGTGTGCCTGGCGCTGCGGCTGGTGGTGGCCGGGGCCTACGACACCGCCGAGCCCGGCGAGGAGCCGGGGCTGCTGTACGTCACGCCGCCGGTCGCCGAACTGGGCAGCCGGCCGGTGTGGCTGGAGCGGACCCGGCCCGGCGGGCCGGTCACCGCCAGGTTCCCGGCCGACCGCTGCTGACCTGCCGCCACCGGCCGCCACCGGCCGCCGGGCCGGGGCCGGGGCCGAAGCCGGTTCAGGCCTTCTTGACCACGCTGGACTTGAGCTGCATGGCGCCGAAGCCCTCGATGCGGCAGTCGATGTCATGGCCGTCGACACCGTCGACCAGGCGGATGTTGCGCACCTTGGTCCCGGCCTTGATGCCGGAGGCGCTGCCCTTGACCTTGAGCGCCTTGACGACCGTCACGGTGTCGCCGTCGGCCAGCACGTTGCCGACCGAGTCCTTGATCACCCGCACGCCGGACGCCGCCCCGCCGTCACCGGCGGCGGGGTCCCACTCGTGGCCGCACTCCGGGCAGACCATGAGGGCGTCCATCTCGTAGGTGTACTCGCCGGAGCACTGCGGGCAGGCGGGGAGGTTGTCGCTCATGTGATTCAGGCTGTCCAGTCGTTCGGATGGTGGTCAACGGGATGAAGGATGGCAGGTGGGGAGGGCCGGGGTCGACGACCCGCCGACGGCGCCGCGGGCCCGCAGATGGGTGCGGGCGTGGGCGATCGCCTCGGGGGTGGTCGCGAAGACGTGGCCGGCGGCACGCAGTTCGTCGAAGGTGCCGAGGGCGTCGAACGGGCGGTGGTGCTCGTCCCGCAGTCCGGAGACCAGGACGACCGTGCCGCGCCGCCGCAGCCGGGCCATCGCGTCGCCGAGGACGGTGGCACCACTGGCGTCGACCGCGCTGACCCGGGACATCCGCAGGATGACGACATCGACCTCGGCGCACTCGGTGAGCTCCAGCAGGAACCGGTGCGCGGCCGCGAACAGCAGCGGCCCGTCGATCCGGTAGGCGACGATGTGCTCGGCGAGCAGGGCCTGTTCCTCGTCGTGGTGGTCGGCCGGCGGCAGGTCGGCGTGCAGCGGCACCTGTTCCACCCGGGCCGCCCGCGCGACCGCGGCCAGGGCCAGCACGCCCGAGACGAGCAGGCCGACCACGACCGCGGTGACCAGGTCGAGGGCCAGCGTGGCGGCGGCGGTGAGCAGCAGCACGGCGGCCTCCCCGCGCCCGGTCCGGGCGATCGCCCGCAGGGAGCCCACCTCGACCATCCGCACGGCGGTGGCCAGCAGCACTCCGGCGAGCGCCGCGAGCGGGATCCCGGCGACCAGCGGGGCCGCGGCGAAGACGATCACCGCCAGGACGGCGGCGTGGACGAGGGCGGCGAGGCGCGACACGGCGCCGGAGCGGACGTTGACGGCGGTGCGGGCGATCGCGCCGGTGGCGGCGACGCCGCCGAACAGCGGAGCGGCCAGGTTGGCCAGGCCCTGGCCGAACAGCTCGCGGTCGCTGTCGTGCCGCTCCGAGACGCTCATGGCGTCCGCGGCGGTCGCGGACATCAGGGACTCCAGGGCGGCCAGCGCGGCGACGGCGAGCGCCGGGGGCAGCAGGGCGGGGACGGCCGACGGGTCGAGGAAGCCGAGCGAGGGCACGGGGAGCCCGGCGGGCAGGTGGCCGATGGTGGCGACCGGCAGACCGGCCACCGCGGTGGTGACGGTCGCGGCGACGACGGCGACCAGCGAGAACGGCACCGCGGGCCGCACCCGCGCGCCGATCAGCATCACCGCGGCCACCGCGAGGGCCACGCCGAGCGCCGCCCAGTGCGGTTCGGCGGCGAACGTCCGCACCGCGGCGGCGGCGACCGCGAGGGGGCCGTCACCGTCCGCCTTGCTCACCCCGAGCGCGCCGGGCACCTGCTGGAGGGCGATGACGCCGGCGATCCCGAGGGTGAAGCCCTCCACCACCGGCACCGGGACGTAGGCCATCCACCGGCCGGCCCGGGCCAGCGCGAGCCCGACGAGGATCACCCCGGCGAGCAGCCCGACGGTCAGCACCCCGGGGGTCCCGTAGCGGGCCACGATCGGCACGAGGACGACGGTCATCGCGCCGGTCGGCCCCGAGACCTGGAGGTCGGAGCCGCCGAAGACGGCGGCGAGCGCTCCGGCGACGACGGCGGTGGCGAGCCCGGCCCCGGCACCGGCGCCGGAGGAGATGCCGAACCCGAGTGCCAGCGGCAGGGCGACGATCGCGACCGTCAGCCCGGCGAGCAGGTCCTTGCGGGGCGAGCGCCCCATCGTGGCGAGGGTCTCGCGGTTCGGCAGCACGGCGCGGAGCCGGCCGAGGGCGGCGGCGGCGATGGTCACTCCGCCTCCCTCGTTTCGCTGGCTCACCGGTTCGCCGGGCTCCGCTGCTTCGTTTCCGGCCCGACGGCTCGCCAGCATGTATGAACATGAAGAATTTTTCAAGTCGCAGATTGCGCACCCGACGGATCCGGACAGTAGCGGCGGGAGTCCGGCCCGGGTGCGGCGCTCAGCGGCGGTGACGGCCCCGCCGGGCCCGGGGGCGCAGGGGCGGGAGCGGGAGCGGGGCCCGGACCGGGGTCCTGCCGGCGGCGGCCCCGGGGCGGGTGCCGGCCGGGGTCCGGGGGCGGGCCGGGAGCAGGAGGCGGGCGGCCTCGCGGCCGAGGTTGACGCCGATGGCGAGCGCCATGGCCATGGCACTGGCCTGGGCCATGCCCCGCAGGCCCGCCTCGGCGTCGCCGCGGACGAAGGCGAGCAGGGCGAAGTAGAGCAGCGAGCCGGGCAGCAGCGGCCCGAGCGCCGCCGTCACGTGCGGGAGCGCGGAGCTGCCGCGGTGGCGGGCCATCACCTGGCCGGCCAGGCCGACCAGCCCCGCGGCCAGGACGGCGGCCGCGATCGGCTGCTGGCCCGCGCCGACCAGCACCCCGTACGTCGTCCAGCCCGCCGTGCTGTTCAGCATCACGGCGGGCAGCGCCCCCGGCTCGGTGTTCAGCATCACCGCGAAGGCCAGGGTGACCAGGACGGCCGCCGTGAGCTGGAGCGGCGGGTTCGACGCGCCGACCGGGAGGTCCCGGGCGGCCAGGTCCGCACCGTGGTTGATGCCCACGTAGAGCACGGCCGTCACCCCGATCACCACGCCGGCCATCAGGAACAGCGCTTCGAGCATCCGGGCGGCGGCGGTGAGGTAGAAGCCCGCGAGCCCCTCCTGCGCCGCGGCGACCAGGCGCCAGCCGGGGAGCAGCGCGTACAGGCCGCCGGTGATCACCGCCGAGCCGCGCAGGTGGAGGCCGTTGAAGGAGAGCAGGATGCCGATCAGCGCGGCCGGGGTCGCGGCCAGGACGAACTGGTAGAACTCCGGGAGGTCGTGGCGCGCCACCAGGGCGGCGAGCCGGTCGCCCACCGAGGCCGCGACGAAGGCGCTGGTGAACACCAGTCCGGCCCGGGCGTCGGTGCGGCCGCCGACCAGCACCGTGGCCGCCCCGGCGAGCAGGCCGCAGGACAGTGCGACCAGCCACCCCGGGTAGCGGTGGCCGGTCCGCAGCCCGGCCGCGAGCCGGCGGTGGGCCTGGTCGACGTCGATCCCGCCCGCCGAGATCCTGGTGACCAGCCGGAAGAGCACCGCCAGCCGGGCGTAGTCCCCGGCGGGCCGGCGCACCGACCGCTCCGCCGTCAGCGACGGCTCGGCCGGGCCCGGGCGGTAGGAGACGGCGACCCGGGTGAAGGTGACCTGCGGATCGCACGGGTGGACGCCGTAGGCGCGCGCCACCGCGAGCATCGCCGCCTCGACGTCCTCCGCCGCCTCGCCGCTCGCCAGGAGCAGTTCCCCCACCAGGAGGGCGAGGTCCAGCACCGCCGCCACCTCGGCCGGTCCCGGCCGGTGCGCGCCGAGCGGCTCCGGGAGCAGCGGGCGGGCGGCGGTGGGCGTGCGGAGCAGCGGCAGCATCCGGTCGGGCCAGGAGGTCGCGCCGACGCCGGTGACGGCCGGGCCGTCCACGTCCGCGGGCGGGCGGGGCACGCGGGTCTGGAGCGGCACCTTGTCGGGCCGCGCCGGACGTCTGGCCGGTCCGGGGGCTTCGGTGAGGTCGGCGGCTCCGGAGGCTCCGGTGGCTCCGGTGGCTCCGGTGGCTTCGGCGGGCCCCCCGGGCTCGGCGCGCGGGCCCAGCTGTTCGTGTTCCGGCATCGCCGCTCCCTGGCCAGAACCCCCCTTTTCGGGTCGCCCAGTGTATGCGAACGGCTACCCACTGCGACCGTTCGGGAACGCGCCACGCGCACGCAGGCGCGCCGGGGTGGAGTGAGGGCGGGCCGTTCGCGCCGGTCAGGTCCGGACGCGCCACGGTCGCCGCCTTCGCCACCCCGGGGCCACCGCCGGCGGGCGGGGCCGCCGGGGAGCGGCGGGCCGTCAGCCGAGGTGGCGGCCGTCCCGGGCGACCACGCGCCCGCCGCGCACCACGAGCTCGCGCGCCGGGAGGTCCACGACCACCTGCGGCAGGCACTCCCCGGCGACCAGCATGAAGTCGGCCGGGGAGCCGGGCCGCAGGGTGACGCGCGGCAGGTCGAGCAGGTCGGCGCCGCCGTCGGCGGCAAGCGCGAAGCAGTCGGCCAGCTCCTGGTCGGTGCGGGCGTCGGTGGTCCAGCCGAGCAGGTGGGCGCGGTGCAGCATGTCGGCGTTGCCGTAGGGGCTCCAGGAGTCGCGCACGCCGTCCGAGCCGAGCCCGACGCGCACGCCGCGCGCCTGGAGCTCGCGGAACGGCAGCACCTGGTGGGCCGAGGGGGCGACGGTGGTGAGGCCGACTCCGGCCTCGGCCAGCTCGTCGGCGAGTGCGGCGAGCCGGTCCCCGGAGAGCTCCGGCACGCAGAAGGCGTGGCTGACCACGACCCGGCCGGCCAGGCCGGCGGCCCTGGTCCGCGCGACGATGTCGCGCAGCGGGTCCAGGCCGCGCCCGCCGACGTCGTGCAGGTGGACGTCCAGCCGCAGGCCGTGGCGTTCGGCCAGGCCGAAGACGAGGTCCAGCTGGGCGGGGCCCTCGCCGTCGGGCCCGCCGTCGAAGCCCGCCGGGTCGATGCCGCCGACCGCGTCGATCAGCCCGCTCGCCGCCGCCTCGGCGAGCAGTTCGCCCGCGCCCGGCGTGCGGCGGACGCCGTGCTGAGGGAAGGCGACCAGCTGGACGTCGAGCGCCCCGGCCAGCCGCTCGCGGGCCTCGGCCAGTCCGGTCACCCCGGCGAGTCCGTAGGCGGGGGCGACGTCGACGTGCGCGCGCACGGCCCGGGTGCCGGAGGCCACGGCGTGGGCCAGCAGCCGGTGGGCGCGTTCGGCGAGCGGGGTGGCCAGGTGGTGGTGGAGGTCGACGTCGCCCTCGACGTACTCGGGCAGCGAGGCGGCCGGGCGGCGGCTGTACCAGGGCTCGCCCCAGGCGGTCTTGTCCGGGTGGATGTGCGCGTCCACCAGCGTGGGCAGCGCGATCCGGCCCCCGCCCTCCACGACGACCGGCTCGGCGCCGTCCGGCAGGCGTTCGGCCAGCACGCCGTCGACGGCGAACAGGTCGACGGGCCGTTCGGCGCCGTACGGGCGGACGTTGCGGAAGACGGTGGCGGCGGTTCCGGCCATCGGGGGTCAACCCTCTCTGCGGGCATGGTCGCTGGGGTCGTTCCGCCGCCGCCACGGACAGCAGTCCGTCCACGGAGTGTCTGACAATCGTCCAACTGGCGAAACATCCCACCTTTTCTTACAACAGTCTGTTTATCATCCCCGGGTCCCCCGTTCCCCACCCGGAGCCGCACCCGCATGACCACGCCGCCCCCCGCCGAGGCCCCCCGGCCGCATCCGCTGCACGCCCTGCGGGCGTCCGTCTTCGCCATCGGGGCACTGCTCCTGCTGGCCGGCATCGGGGTGCTGGTCCACCAACCGCTGCTGATCCCGCCGGTCGCCGCCAGCGCGGCCCTGGTCCACGGCGCGCCCGGGCTGCCGATCTCCCAGCCCCGCAATCTGATCGGCGGTCACCTGCTGGCCGGTGCGATCGGCTACGCGACGCTCGCCGTCACCGGCAGCACCGCCTGGGGCGCGGCGATCGCCGCCGGACTCGCGCTGGGCGCGATGATGCTCTGCCACGTCTCGCACTCCCCGGCCGTCGCCAGCGCGGTGGTGGTGGTCCTCCAGTCCCCGCACGCCTGGCCGTTTCTGCCGCTGCTGGCGCTCTCCACCGTCCTGCTGGCGGCGATCGGCCTGCTGCCGGGCCGGATCGGCGGACACCCGGTGCGCTACCCGCTCTCCTGGTGACGGCGGACCCCGGGGGTCATCCGATCGGATGACCCGCCGGTCCGACGATCGGGCCGCCCGAAGGGGCCGGGCCGCCGATTCCGCGCCGGTCGCCGGGGGCGCAGGCTGGGACGGATCCGCCCCGCGCCCCCGGAGGAGCCCCGCGATGACCGACCGCCCCTCGCCCCCGGCCGCCGTCGCGGCCGTGCTGGCCGCCGCCGCCCTGCTCGCCGGCTGCGCCGCCGGGACGACGCCCGCGCCCCCGGCGGCCCCGGCCACCCCCGACACCGCGGCCGCCTCCGCACCGCCGCCGGTGACGGCCGGTCCGGCGCCCGCGCCGGACCCCTCCTCCCCCACCCTCCTGGTGACCGACTTCGGCGCGGACACCGTCACCTTCGTCGACCCGGCCCGCCCCGGCGGCGCCGCTCTCGGCTCCGTCCGGGTCGGCACCGCCCCGTACGGGCTCGCCGTCGCGGCCGACGGCACCGCGTGGGTGGCCACCGCCGAGGGAGTGGCCGCCGTCGACACCGTCACCCGGACCCGCACCGCGCTGATCCCCTACCGCACCCGCACCGGCCCGGTGACCACCGGCGAGTACCGGGGCGGCGGCATGGGCCTCGCGCTGTCCCCGGACGGCCGCCGGGTCTACGTCGGCGTCAACGTGCCGGGCGGCAACGGCGCCCTGGAGGTCGTCGACACCGCGACCCGCACGGTCACCGAGGTCGTGCCGGTCGGCCGCCGCCCCTTCGACGTGGACGTCTCCGCCGACGGCGGCGAGGTGTACGTCACCGACCACGACTCCTTCGACGTCACCGTGGTCCCCACCGCCACCTGGCGGCCCCGCCGCATCGAGGTCGCCCCGTACGGCACCGAGGGCGGCCTCGGCTCCTGGCTCAAACCGCACTACACCGCCGTCCGGCCGTCCGACGGGGCGCTGTTGCTGCCCTTCGAGGGC
This sequence comes from Kitasatospora sp. NPDC058115, assembly GCF_042884635.1. Classification (NCBI taxonomy): domain Bacteria; kingdom Bacillati; phylum Actinomycetota; class Actinomycetes; order Kitasatosporales; family Streptomycetaceae; genus Kitasatospora; species Kitasatospora sp. NPDC058115. The sequence goes on along the minus strand of NZ_JBHVTL010000011.1, from coordinate 15,067 downwards.
GAGCGGCTCGCCGTCGTCGACCCCGCCACCGGCCGCGTCACCGTCGAGCCGATGACCGCCGACACCCATCAGCACGGCGCCGCCACCGCCCCGGACGGCACCCTCTTCGTGGTGGGCACCGGGCCGATCGACCCCGCCACGGACGCCGGCCCGTCCCTCACCGTCCGCTCCCCCGACGGCACCGAGCGCCTGGTCCCCCTCGACGGCCCGCACGAGACCGTCACCCTCTCCCCCGACGCCCGGACCGCCTACGTCTCCGGCGGCTTCACCCGTGAGGGCGGCTGGGACGGCCTCACCGTCGTCGACACCGCCACCGGCCGCACCACCCGCGTGCCGGTCGGCCGTCTCCCGCTGGCCGTCGCCGTCCTCCCGGCCCGCGCCGACGGCTGAGCGCACCGCCTCCGGTCGCGCCGGGGCGACCGGGCCGCTCATTGACGTTAATAATGCCCAGTATTAATCTGGCCGCATGGCAAGGACGTCGGCGGGCCACGAGACCCGCGAGAGGCTGCTGCGGGCGGCGGAGGAACTCTTCGCCACCCGGGGCGTGGAGGCCTCGCTGACCAAGGACATCGTCCGGCAGGCCGGGCAGAGCAACCCGTCGGCCGTGCAGTACCACTTCGGATCCCGCGAGGGACTGCTCGACGCCATCATGGCCGCCCGCCAGGAGCGCACCGAGCGGGCCCTCGCGCCCCGGCTGCCGGCCCTCGCCGACGCGGACCTGCCCGCACTGCTCGGCGCGCTGATCGCCGCCGAGGCCACCGAGCTGCGCACCGAACAGGGCCGCCGCTGCCTGCTGATCTCCGCGCAGATCAGCCGCAACAGCGGCGTCCGCACCCGGACCCCGCACCCCACCCTGGCCGGCGGCGGCTACTGGCGGATCATCGAGCTGGCCGAGGAGCGGATCTCCGCCCTGCCGGAGCCGATCCGGCTGGAGCGGCTCGACCTGGTCCTCACCCTGATCGGCGCGGCGCTCGCCGACCGCGCGCAGCAGTACCTCGGCGGGTCCGTGCCGCTGACGGACGAGGAGACCTTCCTCACCGACCTGGCGGCGGTCTCCGCGGCCGTGCTCTCCACCCCCTCCCCCAGCCCCACCTCACGAAGGAGCGCGTCATGAACGACCTGACCGGCAAGACCGTCATCATCACCGGAGGCGCCCGCGGTCTCGGCGCCGAGGCCGCCCGGCTGGCCGTCGCGGCCGGGGCCCAGGTGGTGATCACCGACGTCCTGGCGGAGGACGGCGAGGCCGTCGCCGCCGAACTCGGCGAGCGGGCCCGGTTCACGGTGCACGACGTGACCTCCGAGGAGGACTGGCAGCGGGTGGTGGACTTCGCGGTGGCGGAGTTCGGCGCGGTGCACGGCCTGGTCAACAACGCGGGCATCTCCACCGGCACCCCGCTGGTGGAGGAGAGCGTCGAGCACTTCCGCCGGGTCCTGGACGTCAACCTGACCGGGGTGTTCATCGGGATCAAGACCGTCACCCCGGCGCTGCGCGCGGCCGGCGGCGGCTCGATCGTCAACATCTCCTCCGCCGCCGGCCTGATGGGCATGGCGCTGACGGCCGGCTACGGCGCGTCCAAGTGGGCCGTGCGCGGCCTCAGCAAGATCGGCGCGGTCGAGCTGGGAGCCGAGCGGATCCGGGTCAACTCGGTGCACCCGGGCATGACCTACACGCCGATGACGGCCTCGGTCGGCATCCGGCGCGGCGAGGGCAACTTCCCCAACACCCCGATGGCCCGCGTCGGCGAGGCCCCCGAGATCGCCACCGCCGTGGTCTTCCTGCTCTCCGACGACGCCTCCTACGTCACCGGCGCCGAGCTGGCGGTGGACGGCGGCTGGACGGCCGGACCGACCGTCAAGTACATCATGGGCCAGTAGGACCCCGACGCCCTCGCGCCGCCCCGTGCGATCCGCTCCGGAGGATCACACGGGGCGGCGCGGCGGTCCCCGCCTCGTGACCGCGCCCGTCCCCGGCGCCGAGGAACGGACGCCGCCGGCCCGCGGGAGGCGCTCCTCTCCGGGCTACTCGCTCCGGGCGGCTTCGGCCCGCCGCGCGGCGAAGAACCGCAGCAGGCGTTCGCCGACCAGCTCGGGACGCTCCAGGTTGAGGCCGTGGCCGGCCCGCCGGACGATCTCGGCCTGCACGTCCGGGATCAGCGCGGTGACCCGCTCCAGCACCCGGCGGGGCCGCAGCAGCGCGCTGCGGCGTCCGATCAGGACCAGCACGGGCAGCCGGATCGCGCCCAGCTCCTCGTCGGTGAACGGCCGGGCCGGGGGGCGGGTGTTCGGCCGGTAGCTCCGCATGCCCAGCATCAGCGGCGCGATCATCTCGGGCGGCGAGCCGAGCGCGGGGTTGGCGAGCAGCCGTCCGACGGCCGGGCGCAGCGGGCGCGGGGCGAGCATCCCGAACAGCCCGGCCACCATGTGGACGTAGAACCGCGCGGGGACCTTCTCGATCCCGCCCGGGTCCAGGGACGCGACCGACGCGAGGCGCTCGGGCGCGTGCACGGCCTGGTTGAGGGCGAGCCATCCGCCGTAGGAGAGGCCGGCCAGGTGGACGCGTTCCAGTCCGAGTCCGGCGAGGACCTCGCCGAGCCAGGCCGCGTTCTCCGCGGAGCCGGCCGCGACGGCGCGCTGCACGCTGCGGCCGGGGTCGTCCAGGGTGGAGATCGCGTAGACCGGGTGGTCCTCGCCCAGGGCGGCGATCTGCGGGTACCAGTTGGCGGGGTGTCCGGCGTGGCCGTGCAGGAGCACGACCGGCTCGCCGGTCCGGGCGCCGTAGCGGTGGACGTGGACGGTGCCGTAGGCGGTCTCGACGTCCAGTTCCTCGCGCGGGCCGGGCCACAGCTCCATGGCACGGTCGTACGCCGCGAGGAACGTCCCGCGGGCTTCCTCGCTGACGAAATGTCCGACGCTCGTCCTGGTCATGGTCCCTCCCGGTGCGGAACAGCAGGATTTGATGGTATGTTTGTACCATAAAAACGTTCGAAGGGAACCCGATGCCGAAGCTGGTGGACCACGAGGAGCGACGGGCCGGGATCATCGACGCCCTGCTCCGCACGGCGGCGGACACCGGGCTGCACGCCGTCACCATGCGGTCGGTCGCCGTCGAGGCGGGCATCTCGGTGCGGCTCGTGCAGTACTACTTCGACACCAAGGAGCAGTTGCTGCTCGCCGCGCTCCACCGCCTGACGGAACGCATGGGCGAGCGGGTCCGCGACCGGGTAAGGGCGGCCGGCCCCGCACCGTCGCCGCGCGACGTCGTCGAAGCGATCCTGCTCGAAGCCGTGCCCACCGACGAGGAGAGCCGGGTCTTCCACCTCGTGCACACCGAGTACGCGGTGCTCTCCGTCACCGATCCCGCCCTCGGCGGCCCGCAGTTCCTCGCGGCACCCGGCGAGATGGAGCGGTTCCTCGCCGACCGGCTCACGGCCGCCCAGCAGGCCGGGGACGCCGATCCGCGCCTGGACGCCGCCCGGGAGGCCGTCGTCCTGCTGTCCGTCTCGGCCGGCCTCGGCCTGAGCGTCCTGCTCGGCCAGCGCACGGCGGACGACGCGACGGCCGTACTGCGCTACCACCTCGGCCGGCTCTTCCCCGGCTCGTGAACCCCCGCGGACGCCCATCCGTCCGGAGGCCCGGGCAGCGCCCTCACGACCCGGGGAGCCGCCCCCGGCTCACGGCCGACTGCACGGCCCTGCGCCTGACATGACGAACGGACCTACTTCCTCCCGTGCAGCAGGACGGGGAGCGTGCGGTGTCCGTTGGAGATCAGCGACTCGACGGGCCGCAGATCGGCGTCCGGGGCGAGGGCGACGTCCGGGAAGCGCTCGAAGAGCTTGCGCAGGGCGGTGCTGCCCTCCAGGCGGCCGAGCGGGGCGCCGAGGCAGAAGTGCACGCCGTGGCCGAAGGCGAGGTGGTCCTTGTCCGCCCGGGTCACGTCGAAGGCGCCGCCGTCCTGGTGGCGGGAGGGGTGACGGCCGGCGGCGGCGTAGGAGGCGAGGATCGCCTCGCCGCGGCGCACGGTGAGCCCGCCCGGCAGCTCGATGTCCTCCACCGCGTAGCGCAGCGGCAGGTGGGCGACGGGGGCGTCGCGGCGCAGCGTCTCCTCGACCACGTCCTCCCAGCCGACCTCGCCCGCGCGCACCAGGGCGAGCTGGTCGGGGTTGGTGAGGAGGTTGGCGATGCCGTTGTCGATCAGGTTCACGGTCGTCTCGTAGCCCGCCGAGACGACCAGCAGCAGGGTGTCCATCAGCTCCTGCTCGCTCAGTCCGGCGTCCCCGCCCGTGCTCCCGTCGCCCGCCGCGTCCCCCTCCGCCGGGGCGGCCCCGCCCTCGCAGGCGGCGATCAGGGCGGAGGTCAGATCGTCGCCGGGCGCGCGGCGCTTGGCGGCGACCAGTTCGCCGACCATCGCGTAGAAGGCCGCCGCGTTGGCCTCCGAGGCCTCCGGGGAGAGCGTGGTGTCGAAGGCGCCGTCCACGTGGGCCCGGAACCGTCCCGTCAGTTCGCCGGGCAGGCCGAGGAGCTGGCCGATGACCCGGATCGGCAGCGGGTAGGCCAGGTGCTCGCGGAGGTCCACCGGGGTGCCGGGCGGCATCGCGGCGAGGTCGTCCAGCAGGGCGTCCGTCAGCTCCTCGACGCGGCCGGCCAGCGCGTTGATCCGGCGGGCCGTCAGGACGGTGCCGACCAGCCGGCGCAGCCGCCGGTGGTCCGCGCCGTGGGCGGTGAACATGCTGCGCACGGTCACCCACAGGGCCAGCGGCCAGGTGGTGGAGATCTCGGAGAGCCCGGGCCAGTGCCGGTGGCCGTCCTTGGAGACCCGGGGATCCTTGAGCAGGTCCTCCAGCAGGTCCGGGTCGGCCACCGCCCAGGCCTTCACCCCCAGGATGTCGACGGGCGTCGCCGGTCCGCCCGCGCACAGCGCGGCGGTCTCGGCGTCACGGTCACGGCCGGTCGGGTCCAGCACCAGACGGTCCACGGGGCTCCTCGGGTCGGGCGTGCGGAGACGCGCGGCACGGCACGAGCCGCGCACGGGGACGAGCATGACGCCGCCCGGCCCGCCGCGTCGAGAGGGCCTCGGTGGTCCCGATGACACCCCCCTGGGGCATCGCTCGAACAGCCGGTCCGGCGCCGGCCGGCCACGGCGGGCGTCCGACGACCCGGCCGGCTCCGGGGGCCGGGCCGCCCGGCCCCCGGGGCAATTCACCTGCGGCGTGGGACCCGTGCTGCTAGAGTGACGAGAACGTTGAACCTTCGTCGAGGAGACCGGACATGGTGGTGGACGACGACATCTCCGGGTGATACCCGGACCGACAGGCCGCTCGCCGGTGCGCTGAAGCACCGCTGCCGCGGCCCGGCTGTCGTCCCCTCTTCCCCCTTGTCCATCCAGGGGACAGGTGTGTCCTTCCCTGCCCCTGGCGCCTTCACCCCGTGAGGTCATCTCCATGTCCGGCGCTTCCGTCGTCTGCTCCAACCTGTCCTTCTCCTGGCCCGACGACACCCCCGTCTTCCAGGACCTCTCCTTCGCCGTCGGCCCCGGCCGCACCGGCCTGGTCGCCCCCAACGGCAGCGGGAAGAGCACCCTGCTGCGGCTCGTCGCCGGGGACCTGCGGCCCACCGCCGGGTCGGTCACCGTCGACGGCACCCTCGGGTACCTGCCGCAGACCCTCCCGCTGACCGCCGACCTCACCGTCGCCGAGGTGCTGGGCGTCGCCGAGGTGATCCGGGCCATCGACGCGGTGGAGTCCGGGGACGTCGACGAGCGGCACTTCACCACCATCGGCGACGACTGGGACATCGAGGAGCGCACCCGCGCCCAGCTCGACCGGCTCGGTCTGGGCGCGCTCGCCCTCGACCGCACGCTGCACACCCTCAGCGGCGGTCAGGTCGTCTCGCTCGGCCTGGCCGGCCAGTTGCTCAGGCGGCCCGACGTGCTGCTGCTCGACGAGCCCACCAACAACCTCGACCTGGACGCCCGGCACCGGCTGTACGACACCCTGGAGGACTTCCACGGCTGTCTGCTGCTGGTCAGCCACGACCGCGCGCTGCTCGACCGGATGGAGCGCGTCGCCGAACTCGACCGGGGCGAACTGCGGCTGTTCGGCGGCAACTTCACCGCCTACGAGGAGGCCGTGCGGGCCGAGCAGGAGGTCGCCGAGAAGAACGTCCGCAACGCCGAGCAGGAGCTCAAGCGGGAGAAGCGGGAGATGCAGCTGGCCCGGGAGCGGGCCGACCGGCGGCAGAGCAACGCCGCCCGCAACCTCAAGAACGCGGGCCTGCCGAAGATCTTCGCCGGGAACATGAAGCGCGGCGCCCAGGAGGCCGCCGGACGGGCCGGCCAGGTGCACGCCGGGCGGGTCGGCGAGGCGAAGGCGCGACTGGACGAGGCCGGGCGGGCGCTGCGCGAGGAGCAGCGGATCGTGCTGGACCTGCCGGACACCCAGGTCCCCGCCGGGCGCACCCTGTTCCTCGGCGAGGGGCTTCGGGTGCGGCTCGGCGAGCGGGAGGTCTTCGCCGGTCCCGGCGTCGACCTGACCGTCCGCGGCCCCGAGCGGATCGCCCTGACCGGCCCCAACGGCGCGGGCAAGAGCACCCTGCTGCGCCTGCTCACCGGTGACCTCGTCCCGGAGGGCGGGGAGCTGCGGCAGGCCGACGGGCGGATCGCCTACCTCTCGCAGCGCCTGGACCTGCTCGACCCGGAGCGCAGCGTCGCCGAGAACTTCGCCGCGGCCGCCCCGGAGCGCCCGGAGGCCGAGCGGATGAACCTGCTGGCCCGCTTCCTGTTCCGCGGTGCCCGCGCCCATCTGCCGGTCGGGGTGCTGTCGGGCGGCGAGCGGCTGCGCGCCACGCTGGCCTGCGTGCTGTGCGCGGAGCCGGCCCCGCACCTGCTGCTCCTGGACGAGCCGACCAACAACCTGGACCTGGTCAGCACCGGGCAGCTGGAGAACGCCCTGAACGCCTACCGGGGCGCCTTCGTGGTGGTCAGTCACGACGAGCGGTTCCTGAGCGGGATCGGTGTCACCCGCTGGCTGCACCTGGCCGGGGGCGAGCTGCGGGAGACGGCGGCGCCCGTGCGCTGACGGCCCGCCGACGCCGGGGAGGGGCCGTGCCGGACGGGGCCGGCCCTCCCCCCGGCCCGGCCTCCCCGGCCCGCGCCGCACACCGCCGGCGGGGCGACTACCCGGCGGTAGCGGTGGGCGGCGCGGTTCGCGGGGGAACGCTGCGCCGGATCGGCGCGGCGCCGCGCCGAAGACCCCCGGGAGCCGTCCATGCCGCCGTCCACCCGCCGCGATCGCCCGGCCGCCGAGCCCGCGGCCGCACGTTCCGGTCTGCACCGCCTCGGCGAGTGGTGCGCACGCCACTCGCTGCTGGTCGTGGTGCTGTGGATCGTGGCGCTGGCCGGTGTCCAGGCGGCGAACAAGACGGTCGGCGGCACCTACTCCGACGACTTCTCGCTGCCCGGCACCCAGGCCGCGCAGGGCAAGGACGTCCTCCAGGCGCACGAGCCGGCCGCCGCGGGCACCAGCTCCCAGGTGGTGCTGCACGACGCCCAGCAGCTGACCGGCTTCCAGCCGCAGATCACCCAGGCCGTCTCCGCGCTCCAGCAGCTGCCGCACGTGCTCGGCGCGCAGAGCCCGCTGCCGCCGCCCGGCCAGCCCGCGCCGCCCGGCGGCCCGCTGTCCACCGACGGGCTGACCGGCTACATCACCGTGCGGTTCGACACCAATCCCACCCTGCTCGGCGATGCGTACCTGACCGGGGTGGACGCCGCCGTCGCCCCGCTGCGCCAGGCCGGGGTGCAGGTGGAGTACGGCGGGCCGCTGGGCGAGCTGGCCCGGCCGGCGCCGGACGACCGCTCCAGCGAGGCGATCGGCTTCGCGGTGGCGATCGTGGTGCTGCTGGTCGGCTTCGGCAGCCTCCTCGCGGCCGGGCTGCCGCTGCTGACGGCGCTGTTCGCGGCGGTGGTCGGCCTCGGCGTGCTGGGACTGATCGCGGCGCTGTCCACCTTCGCGACGGTCGCGCCGACCCTGGCGACCATGATCGGCATCGGCGTCGGCATCGACTACGCACTGTTCCTGCTCACCCGCCACCGGCAGAACCTGATGGACGGCGCGGACCCGGTCGCCTCCGCCGGGCAGGCGGTGGCCACCAGCGGCCGCGCGGTGCTGGTCTCCGGCTGCACCGTGATCATCGCGCTCTCCGGGCTGTCGGTGTCCGGCATCTCGTTCATCGCCAAGCTCGGGGCCGCCGCCGGGGTCACCGTGGTGTCGGCGGTGCTCGGCGCGCTGACCCTGCTTCCGGCGCTGATGGGGTTCATCGGCCGCCACATGGACCGCATCTCGGTGCGCCGGCCGATCGCGGAGACCGGCGGCGCGCAGGGCGAGGAGACCACCGGCGCCTGGCACCGCTACGCCCGGCGGGTCGAGGCCCGCCCCTGGCGCTACCTGGTCGCCGGGGTGGTCGCGCTCGGCGTGCTGTCGATCCCGCTGTTCTCCATCCAGCTCGGCCACATCGGCGACGGCGCCGACTCCACCGACTTCACCGACCGGCGCGCCTACGACCTGATGTCCGAGGCCTTCGGCCCCGGCTCCAACGGGCCGCTCACCCTGGTCGTCGACCAGGGCGCGGTGGCGGTCGGCGAGCGTCCCGCCGTCCAGGCCTCGGTGCAGCAGGCCCTCACCGGGCTTCCCGGCGCGGCGAGCGTCGGCCCGCTGCAGACCAGCCCGGACGGCGTGGTGCTGTTCAACACCGTCGTCCCGGCCACCGCGCCGCAGGACCGCGCCACCACCGACCTGGTGAACCGGTTGTCGGACACCGTCCTGCCGGACGCGGTGGCCGGCACCGGCGCGAAGACCTACGTGACCGGCAACACCGCCGCCCAGGTGGACTTCCTGGACATCGTCTCCAGCCGGCTGGTGCTGATCATCGCGGTGGTGGTCGGGCTCGCCTTCCTGATCATCCTGGTCGTCTTCCGCGGCCTGCTGGTCGCCGTCAAGGCCGCGGTGCTCAACCTGCTGTCGATCGCCGCCTCGTACGGGGTCGTGGTGGCGGTCTTCCAGTGGGGCTGGGGCGGGCCGGCGCTCGGGGTGTCCGGGAAGGTGCCGATCGAGAGCTACGTGCCGATGATGATGTTCGCCATCGTCTTCGGGCTGAGCATGGACTACGAGATCTTCCTGCTCTCCCGCGTCCACGAGGCCTGGCTGCGCACCGGCCGCCCCCACGACGCCGTGGCGCACGCCCTGGAGATCACCGCCCGGGTGATCTCCTGCGCCGCGCTGATCATGGTCAGCGTGTTCGCCGCGTTCATCGTCAGCGACAACATCGTGATCAAGATGATGGGCCTCGGCCTGGCCGTCAGCGTGCTGGTGGACGCCACCATCGTCCGCCTGCTGCTGGTGCCCGCCGTGATGACCCTGCTCGGCGCCTCCGCCTGGTGGACCCCGCACTTCCTCGACCGGATCCTGCCGCACATCGACACCGAGGGCACCGGCGAGAAGGTGTAGGGCCGGCGGATCGACCGGGATGCGGAACCGACGGGCGTGGAACGGGCGGTTCCGGGTAGCGGAGGGGGCATGCTGACACTCGGAGTCGAGGAAGAGTACCTGCTGATCGATCCCCGGGACGGCACCCCGCTGCCCCGGGCGGCCGAGGTGCTGGCCGCCGCCGACCTGGCACCGGCGCTGCGGCCGAGCGAGGCGCAGCACGAGCTGCTCCAGGTCCAGGTGGAGTCGGCCACGCCGGTGTGCGAGGACCTCCCGGCGGTGGTCCGCCACCTGTCGCGGGTGCGCGCGGGGCTGGCCGCGGCGGCCGCGCAGCACGGGTGCCGGGTGGTGCCGGTCGGCGCGGCGCCGTTCGGGCTGGACGACCCGGTGCCGGTCACCGAGAGCACCCGCTACCGCCGGGCCCACCGCGAGGCGCCCGCGCTGGTCGACGACCTGATGCTCAACGGCATGCACGTGCACGTCGGGGTCGAGGACGAGGAGGAGCGCCTCGGCGCGCTGATGCGGGTGCGCCCCTGGCTTCCGGTGCTGATCGCGCTCTCCGCCAACTCGCCCTACTTCCGCGGCCGGGACACCCGTTTCGCCAGCTGGCGCACGGTCCACTTCGACCAGTGGGCGGTGAGCGGCCCGCCGCCCGCCTTCGCCGACGCCGCCGACTACCGGCGGCGGGTGGCGGCCCTGGGGGCGGCCGGTGCGATCGCCGACGAGGGCCAGCTCTACTGGCACGCCCGGCTCTCCGCCCGCTACCCGACGGTGGAGGTACGCGCCGCCGACGTCCAGCTGACCGTCTCCGACGCGGAACTGTTCGCCGGCCTGGTGCGCGCCCTGGTGACCCGGGCCCTCCTGGACGAGCGGGCCGGGGAGCCGCGCCCGGCCGTTCCGGAGGAACTGCTGCGCGCCGCCACCTGGCACGCCGCGCGCACCGGCCCGAGCGACCGGCTGGTCTCGCCGCTCAGCGGGTCGGCCCGGCCGGCGGCGGACGTGGTGGCGGAGTTCCGGGCCCACGTCGCCCCGGGGCTGCTGGCCAACGGGGACACCGAACGGGTCGCCGGGCTGTGGAAGGACTTCGTGCGCGCGGGCACCGGCGCCGACCGCCAGCGCCGCTGGTACGCCGAGGGGGGCCGGGAGGGTCTGGCCGAGCACCTGGTCGCGTCCACCGTGCGGCCGGAGCACTGAGCCGGCCTTCCGCCGGAGGGCCCGGGGTGAGCACCGCAGCGGTGGTCACCCCGGGCCCTCGGCCTTCCGGTGCACGGTCAGGACGTGTCGTCCGGCGCCTCGTCCGGCTCCCCGCCGTCCGGATCGCCGTCCGGGTCGTCCACATCGGACTCATCGGATCCGCCGGACCCGTCGGACTCATCGGGGCCCAGGCGGCGGGCCCGGCCGGGCTCGACGGTGGTCGCGTCGCCCCCACCGCCACCCCCGCCGTCCCCTTCGCGCCGGCCCGGGGCCCGGGGGTCGTCGGTCTTCTCGTCGTCCGGGTCGTGGTGCAGCGGTACTCCGCCCGCGCCGCCCTGCGGGATCTCCTCCACCGTCGTCTCCTCGCCTCGTAGCGGATTCCTCCGGTCGCTTCGCGGATGCCCGGGCCGCCCCGGGTCAATCGGCCTTCCGACAGCCGCGCAACAGGCCGAAGGACGCCCCCAGGAGCGCGGCCCAGCCGCCGACCGAGGCCCAGAACACTCCCGGGGCGCAGCCGCGCAGCCCGGCCGCCAGCAGGCCCAGGGCGAGCAGCCCGAGGGCCAGCACGCTCCGGGGGCGGGCACCGCAGAGCGTCTCCCAGGCCCGGCCGCGCAGCCGCAGTCCGACGCCGCGCAGCGCCGGGCGGGGGCGGTACCGGGGCCCGCCGCCCGTCCGGACCGCGATCACGCCCGCCCCGGCGCTGCCGAACTCCGCCGCCCGTTCCCGACCGTCCACCGTGTCCGCCTCCTCGCGGTCGCCCTGCGTGCCGGCGCTCGGTTTCCCCGGTTCGCCGGGCGCTAACGTGCGGATCCGGCGGGTCCGGCGGCCCGTGGGCGCACGCGGAGGTGTCCCCGCGCGCAGCGGGGGCAGACGCGCGGGCGTGAATCCGGTCGAACGCGTCCTTCGCGCGCTGGACGGCCTCCAGCAGCGCCACCGTCCGCCCGCCGTCGTCTTCGGGGTCGTCAAGAAGTACGGGGACGACCGCGGCGGGCTGCTCTGCGCCCTGCTCACCTACTACGGGTTCGTCGCGCTCGTCCCGCTGCTGCTCCTGCTCAGCACCGTGCTCGGTTTCGTGCTGCACGGCCACCCCGGGGCGCAGCGGGCCGTCGTGGACTCGGCGCTCGCCGACTTCCCGATCATCGGCGACCAGCTGCGCCAGAGCACCCACTCGCTCCAGGGCAGCGGTCTGGCGCTGGTCATCGGCGTGCTCGGCCTGCTCTACGGCGCGCTCGGCGTCACCCAGGTGCTCCAGCACGCGATGGCCGAGATCTGGAACGTGCCGGGCGTACGGCGGCCCGGCTACTTCCCCCGGCTGGCGCGCGGACTGCTGCTCTTCGCCGTCCTCGGCACCGGGCTGGTGCTCACCACCGCCGGCGCCGCGCTGGTCGGCACCACCCTGGGCGGGCTGCCCGCCCGGATCGGCGCCCTGGTCGTCTCGGCACTGCTGAACACCGTCCTGTGCCTGGCCTGCTTCCGGGTGCTCACCCCGCGCGACGTGCCGACCCGGGCGCTGTGGCCGGGCTGTCTGCTGGCCGGACCGCTGTTCACCGCGCTGCAGGCGTTCGGCTCGCTGCTGGTGGCGCACGAGCTGCGGCACGCCGGGCAGGTGTACGGGTTCTTCGCGACCGTGATCGGACTGCTCTCCTGGCTCTACCTCACCGCCCAGATCACCGTGTACGCGGCGGAGACCGACGTGGTGCTCGCCCGCCGGCTGTGGCCGCGCAGCCTGCTCCAGCCGCCGCTGACGGAGGCCGACGAGCAGGTGCTCGCCTCGGTCGCCCGGCAGGAGGAGCGCCGGCCCGAGCAGCGCGTCGACGTCTCGTTCCACGACCCGGACCCGGCCGGCGACGGCGACGGTGCCGGCGAGGGCCCCGACCGGCCGAAGGGCGCCGACCGGCCGAAGGGCGCCGCACAGGACGGTTAGGGGACCGGCCGCCCCGCGTCCGGGCGGTCGCCGGGGGCGTCCGTCACCGAGACCCGCGGCAGCGCGTACGCGTGATGGTCCCGCAGGTAACCGATGAGGTGCTCGCGCAGCTGGCAGCGGAGTTCGTAGGCGTGGTCCGCATTCGCCGCGGTGGCCAGGGCCCGCACCACGATGGTGGTGGGCGTGGTGTCGACCACCTGGAGGGCGCTGCCCTCGCCGTCCCACAGCGGATTGCCGGCCAGGAAGGCGTCGAACTCCTCGCGCAGCTTGCCGACCGGGGCATGGTGGTCGAGGTGCAGCAGCGCCGTGCCGGTGATCCGGCTGGAGCGGCGCGACCAGTTCTCGAACGGGCGGCCGACGAAGTACGACATCGGCATCACGATCCGCCGCTGGTCCCAGGTCGCGATCACCACCGCCGTGAGGGTGATCTCCTCCACCGTGCCCCACTCCCCCGCCACCACGACGACGTCCCCGATCCTCGCGAGGTCGCCGAAGGCCATCTGCACGCCGGCGAAGACGTTGGCGAGGGTGCTCTGCGCCGCCACGCCCGCCACCACGCCGACCAGGCCGGCCGAGGCGAGCAGGCTGGTGCCGACGCCGCGCACCGCCGGGAAGGTCATCAGGACGGCGCCCAGTGTCACCAGCCCGATCACGGCCTGGCAGATCCGGCCGAGCAGATCGGCCTGGGTGCGGGCGCGGCCGGCCCACGCCGGGTCCCGCCGGTGCACGGCGAGCCGGACCGTGCCGTCCACCAGCAGCGCCACCACCCGGGCGCAGAGCCAGCCGCCGCAGCCGATCGCGGCGATCAGCACCAGGTGCCGCAGGCCGTCACGGGCGGCGGGCGGTGCGTCGATCCACGGCATCGCGCCGAGCACCAGCAGGCAGGCCGTCAGCGCCAGCAGCGGGCGGCGGCACCGGGCCAGCACCCGCGGCACGCCGGTGCCGCGCCCCCCGGCGGTCAGCCGCCGGGCGGCCGCCAGCGCGGCCCGGTCCGCGCCGTACGCCAGGAGCACCGCCGCCAGGCCCGCCAGCGCCAGCCGTATCAGACTCCACCCCATGTCCCCGTTCTCCTCTCCGCGCTCTCCGGCGCTCTTCCGCGGCCCCTCTCGGGCGCGCCGGGGCGCGAGCACCCGGCCCGCGGCCCGTCTTTCCCGGCTCGGCGCGCGCACACCTGCATGGATCGCCCGGTACGGGGCACCCGACCACCGGTCCTACGACGGAAGGGAGAAGGACACATGAACGAGGGCGTCAACCTCTGGCAGTTCCGCGACACGGCCGGCCACACCGCCGGCACCGACCTGATCGGGTTCCACGTGGAGGCCGTCGACGGCTCCGTGGGCAAGGTGGACAAGCTCTCCGAGGAGGTGGGGTCGCAGTACCTCGTCGTCGACACCGGCCCGTGGATCTTCGGGCGGCTGGTGCTGCTCCCGGCCGGAACGGTCATCCGCATCGAGATCGGCGAGCAGAAGGTCTACGTCGACCGGACCAGGGACGACATCAAGAGCAGCCCCACCATGGGCGCGGGCGAGGACGACCTGGGCCCCGACTTCCGCGACCGCTACGCGCTCCACTACGCGCCCTTCTACGGCGGCCGCCTGATGTGACGCCGGCCCGGCCGCCGCGGCTCCCGGCCCCGCACCCTCGCCGCTCGCCCCGGTCCGGTGACCGGCCGTCGGAACCCGTTCCGCCCGGCCGCCCGGACCGGCATCCTTGGAGCATGCGGGGAACCCACCGGTGACACGGATCATGGACAGCGACCTCGTCCAGGCGGCGCTGTACGGCGGCCTCACCCTGGTGCTCGACGTGTGGCTGCTGGCCCGCGCCGGGTACGACGGGCGCGTCGTGGCGGCGCTCGCCGCGCTGGTCACGGTCGGGGCGCTGGCCGGCCTCGGTCTCGGCCGTGCGAGCGCGCGCCGCGGTGCGCGGACCCGCCGCCCCGGGCCGCCCGCGCCCGGCGGCGGGGTCCGCGCGTTACGCAGCGCGCTGACGGGAAGCCTCTACATCCACCTCGCGCTGCCGGTGGCCGTGCTGGTCGACATCGCCCTGCACCGGGATCACCTGATCGGCTACCTCGGCGGCACCTTCTGAAGGCCCGTCCGGCCGGCGCCGCTCCGGCCGGGCGAGGCCTGCCCGACCGCCTTGTGCAGGGTGCGCAGGGCCACCAGGAGCAGCCCGATGTCGTCCAGCAGGATCGGGTCGGGGAGCAGGTCGACGGGGCTGATCAGGTAGGCGATGGACGCCCAGAACAGGACCTTGGCCGACATCGGGACACCGGTCGACACCAGGAGCCTGCGCACCCGGACCAGCTTCACGACCAGGACCACCGCGACCGCCAGGGACACCGCCGCCAGGCCGGCGAGGACCCACCACAGAACGTCGCCACCGTTCACCGGCGCACCTCCGCTCTCTTCGCACGGTTCTGCCCAGGGTACGGGAGCTCCGCAGCAGCCGGTCCGGGGCGGGTGCCCCGGAC
>NZ_JBHVTL010000010.1:198241-252350 GCF_042884635.1 Kitasatospora sp. NPDC058115 | reverse complement strand
CCCGCGGCGGGCCCACCGGCCCGCACCCGGACCTTTACAACTGACCTCCCCCGCACCCCCGCACGCCCGCTGGGGGCCGGCCCTTCCCGGCCGGCCCGCGGCGGGCTTCGCCCTTCCCCCCCCGCCCTGATTCCCCCGCCCTGATTCCCCCGCTCCGACCGCTCTGAGGACCGATTCACCCATGGCACTGCGTCACCCCGCCCTCGCCCGCCTCGCCCTCGGCGAGGGCCGGCTCACCCTCGGCCTGGAACTCCCGCTCGACAACGACTGGGGCCCCTCCCGGCAGGCCGCCGACCGTGCGGCCGGCCGCCCCCACGGCGTCCCGGACCTCGCCGGCCACGCGCGCCTCGCCCGGCTCGCCGACCGGCTCGGCTTCGCCGGCCTCTGGGTGCGCGACGTCCCGCTCTTCGACCCCGTCCGCTTCGGGGACGCCGGGACGGTCTTCGAGACCTTCACCCACCTCGGCCACCTCGCCGCCGTCACCGAGCGCGCCGTCCTCGGCACCGCGGCCGTCGTCCTGCCGCTGCGCGAACCACTGCTCGTCGCCAAGGCCGCCGCCACCGTCGACGCGCTCTCCGGCGGCCGGATGCTGCTCGGCCTCGCCAGCGGCGACCGTCCCGTCGAGTACCCGCTCTTCGGGCGGGACTTCGGGGCCCGCGGCGCCGCCTTCCGGGAGGGACTGGAGACCCTGCGCGCCGCCTGGCGGCCGGGTCCGCTGGAGCTGCCCGGGGCCGGGCTCGGCGCGGACTTCCAGCTGGAGGTCCTGCCGAAGCCGGAGCAGCCGGCGGGCGTCCCGATCGCCGTCGCCGGCGGCGCCCAGCAGACGCCCGAGTGGATCGCCGAGCACGCCGACGCCTCGCTCAACTACCCCCGCGACCTGGGCGCGCTGCGCCTGCGGACCCGGCAGTGGCGCGAACTCGCGGGGGAGAAGCCCTACATCACCCCGATGGTGCTCAGCCTCCAGGAGGACCCGGACGCCCCGGCCCGTCCGATCCGGCTCGGCCTCAGCACCGGCCGCAACGCCCTGGTCGAACACCTGGAGGCGATGGCGCTGCTGGGGGTCTCGCACGTCTCCTTCAACCTGCGGCCCAACGACCGGCCGGTGGAGGAGGTGCTGCACGAGCTCGCGGAGCACGTCCTGCCGTGCTTCTCCGCGTCCGGGGCGTCCGGGGCGTCCGGGGCGTCCGTCGCGTCCGACGCCTAGAGCCCTTGCATTAGCCAGCGCCTGCAATTATTGTTAAAGCAAGCAAGGGGCGCTCGCATCTATCGGGCGGGCCTTGCACCCCGCACCCCCCGTTCGGAAAAGGCACCACCATGTCCCTCAAGGAACTCCTCCCCGGCAAGCTCGGCTTCGGCACCGCCCCGCTCGGCAACATGTACCGCGCGATCCCCGAGGCCGAGGCGCTCGCCACCGTCGAGGCCGCCTGGCAGCAGGGCGTCCGCTACTACGACACCGCCCCCTTCTACGGCGCCGGCCTCTCCGAGGAGCGCCTCGGCGAGGTGCTCTCCACCAAGCCGCGCGACGAGTACGTCCTGTCCACCAAGGTCGGCCGCGTCGTCCTCGACGAGCTGGAGCAGGGCAACCGCGACCTCGGCGAGAAGGGCGGCCTGTTCGAGCACGGCAACCCCAACAAGGTCCTCCACGTGTGGACCGCGGAGGCCACCGAGCGCTCCATCGAGGACAGCCTCAAGCGCCTGCGCACCGACCGCCTGGATGTCGTCTGGGTGCACGACATCGCCCAGGACTTCCACGGCGACCAGTGGCTGGCCAAGTTCGAGGAGGCCCGCACCGGTGCCTTCCGCGTCCTGTCCCGCCTGCGCGACGAGGGCGTCATCGGGGCCTGGGGCCTCGGTGTCAACAAGACCGAGCCGATCGAGCTCACCCTCGCCCTCGACGAGCCGCAGCCCGACGGCTTCCTGCTCGCCGGCCGCTACACCCTCCTCGACCACGAGCACGCCCTCCAGCGCCTGCTGCCGATGGCCCAGGAGCAGGGCGTCGGCATGGTCGTCGGCGGCCCGTACAGCTCCGGCATCCTCGCCGGTGGCGCCCACTTCGAGTACCAGGAGGCCCCCGCGCACATCATCGAGCGCGTCACCCGGCTCAAGGACCTGGCCGCGAAGCACGGCGTGAGCATCAAGGCCGCCGCCCTGCAGTTCTCCCTCGCCCACCCGGTCACCGCCGCGGTCGTCGCCGGTGCCACCAAGCCCAGCCGCATCGCCGAGGACCGGGCCGCGCTCGCCGAGACCGTCCCCGCCGCGTTCTGGCAGGAACTGCGCGCCGCCGGCCTGGTCAGCCCCGCCGCCCCGCTGCCCCACGGCGCCTGAGCCCCGCCTCCCTGCAAGCCCGGGTGCGCCCCTCGTGCACCCGGGCTGCCGGCTCCTGGCTCCGGCTCCCGGGCCCTCTGGTGCTCCGGTGTGACGCCGCTAACATGACAGTCCCTCACGTTCATGCCAGGAGGCCGTCATGCCCGACCGCTTCGACCTGCCGGCGGACTTCCGCTGGGGTGCCGCCACCGCCGCCTACCAGATCGAGGGCGCCGTCGACGAGGACGGCCGCGGGCCGTCCGTCTGGGACACCTTCGCC
Organism: Kitasatospora sp. NPDC058115; assembly: GCF_042884635.1. NCBI lineage: Bacteria > Bacillati > Actinomycetota > Actinomycetes > Kitasatosporales > Streptomycetaceae > Kitasatospora > Kitasatospora sp. NPDC058115. The sequence goes on along the minus strand of NZ_JBHVTL010000010.1, from coordinate 249,766 downwards.
GCCCGCCCCGGTGCCGTCCGCGACGGCCACACCGGCGCCGTGGCCTGCGACCACTACCACCGCTGGCCCGAGGACATCGCCCTGATGCAGGGCCTCGGCCTCGACGGCTACCGCTTCTCGATCGCCTGGCCCCGCGTCCAGCCCACCGGCGCGGGCTCCGTCAACCCCGCCGGCCTCGCCTTCTACGACCGCCTGGTCGACGCGCTGTTGGAGGCGGGCATCACCCCGCTCCCCACCCTCTTCCACTGGGACCTCCCGCAGGCCCTCGAAGACCACGGCGGCTGGCTCAACCGCGACACCGCCCACCGCTTCGCCGACTACACCGCCCTCGCCGCCGACCGCCTCGGCGACCGCGTCCCCACCTGGATCACCCTCAACGAGCCCTTCGTCCACACCGTCTTCGGCTACGCGCTCGGCACCCACGCCCCCGGCCGCACCCTGATGTTCGAGGCCCTCCCCGCCGCCCACCACCAGCTCCTCGCCCACGGCCTGGCCGCCACCGCCCTCCACGACCGCGGCCTCGACGTCATGCTCTCCAACAACCTCACCCCGGTCGAGCCAGCCTCCCAGGCCCCCGCCGATCTCGCCGCCGCCGCGGCCTACGACACCCTCCACAACCGCCTGTTCACCGACCCCGTCCTCCTCGGCCGCTACCCCGACCTCTCCCCCCTCGGCGTCCCCGACGACATCTTCGGCACCGTCCACCCCGGCGACCTCGACCTCATCCACACCCCCGGCCTGGACGGCCTCGGCCTCAACTTCTACAACCCCACCCGCGTCGCCGCCCCCACCGCCCCCGGCCTGCCCTTCGACCTCGTCGACATCCCCGAAGCCCCCCACACCGCCTTCGGCTGGCCCGTCGTCCCCGCCGCCCTCACCACCCTCCTCCTCCACCTCCGCGACACCTACGGCAAAGCCCTCCCACCCCTCACCATCACCGAGAACGGCTGCTCCGTCACCGAATCCACCACCCCCGATCAACCCCGCATCGACTTCATGTCCACCCACCTCGACGCCCTCGCCCACGCCACCACCGAGGGCATCGACGTCCGCGGCTACTACACCTGGTCCCTCCTCGACAACTTCGAATGGGCCGAGGGCTACCACCAACGCTTCGGCCTCGTCCACGTCGACTTCGAAACCCAGAAGCGCACCCCTCGCGCCTCCTACACCTGGTACCGCGACCTGATTGCCACTCACCGGGCGCGGCTGCCCATGTAGTTGGCTTCAATCGCTGCGGGATGTACGGCCTTTCGGTAGCGGCCGAGAGGTCATCCGGATGGTGCGGTCTGGGGCGGCTGGGTCCGAGAAACTGCGCAAATGACAGGGCGTTCTATGGATCCGCAGCCCATCGCCAGTGGTTTCAGCCGCGGGTCGGTTGTACGGGGACCGGAAGCGCGCCGCCTCCGGAGAGTTCGTGCAAGGTCATTGCCGGTTCGCGAGGCGGCAGGTTAGCTTCACTCCTGCACCACCCGTCCCGTACCAGCCCGGCCGGCGCTCCGTTCCCCGGCCGGGTCCCGCACCCGGATGATGTGGAGAGCACATGGCTCGAATAGGTTCCTTACTCCGGCTCGGCCTGGCCGCACCGGTCGTGCTGTCGCTGACCGCCTCGCTCGGGGCCCTCCCCGCGACGGCCTCGGCGGCTCCCCGGGCGCAGGCCGCCGAGCGGGCCGAGGACGCGAACACCCTGGCGTACGTGGTCAACACCAAGACCGACCGTCGCACGATCGCGGCGGTGCAGCGGGCCGTCACCGCGGCCGGCGGCAGCATCGTCGTCACCTACGACGGGATCGGCGTCATCGTCGTCCACTCGGCGAATCCCGACTTCGCCCGGCGCATGCGCGCGGTGCCCGGCGTGCAGTCGGCGGGGGCCACGCGGACCTCGCCGCTGAACCCGGCGGGGGCGGGCGACGCGGGCCCGGTGCGGCCTCTGTCCGCAGGCGAGGTCGCGAGCACAGGGAAGGCGTCCGGCAGTGGCGCCGAACCCCTCGAAGCCGAGCAGTGGGCGCTTCGGGCGATCGGCGCGGACCAGGCCGCGAAGATCGACCCGGGCAGCGGGAACGTCACGGTCGCCGTGATCGACACCGGCGTCGACGACACCCACCCGGACCTCGCCCCCAACTTCTCCCCTTCGCAGTCCGCGAGCTGTGCCGGCGGCAAGGCCGACACCACGTACGGCGCCTGGCGGCCGGTCGACCCGGACTACTTCCACGGCACCCACGTGGCGGGCACGATCGCCGCGGCCCGCAACGGCGTCGGCGTCGCGGGCGTGGCGCCCGGGGTGAAGGTCTCCGGGATCACGGTCTCCCAGCCCACTCCGCGCCAGCTGATCTACGCCGAGAGCGTCGTCTGCGCCTTCGTGTTCGCCGCCGACCACGGCGTGCAGATCACCAACAACAGCTACTACGTGGACCCTTGGCAGTACAACTGCCTGGACGACCCCGACCAGAAGGCCATCATCGACGCGGTCGGCCGCGCCCAGCTCTACGCGCAGCGCAAGGGCACCCTCAATGTCGCCGGGGCCGGCAACGCCAACCACGACCTGGCCTCCGACGGTTTCACCGACGGCGGCAGCCCCAACGACTCCACCCCGTCGAGCCGGACGGTCGACCCGCACACCTGCTGGGGCCTGCCCGCGCAACTGCCGGGCGTCGTCACGGTCAGCGCGACCGGCCCCACGAACACGCGGGCGTACTACTCCAACCACGGCCTCGGCGTGATCGACGTCGCGGCGCCGGGCGGCGACCGGTACGTCGCCTCGGACACGCCGTCCAAGAGCGGCGGCATCCTGTCGACGCTGCCGAACAACCAGTACGGCTACGAGCAGGGCACGTCCATGGCCACGCCCCACGTCGCCGGTGTGGCCGCGTTGCTGAAGTCCGCCCACCCGCACGCGACCCCGGAGCAGTTGCAGGCGATGCTCAAGGCCCAGGCGGACAACCCGGGTTGCCCGACGGCCCCGGCCGCCGGTACCGCCGGGGCCGGTGAGGCCACCGCGGACGCCGTCTGTGCGGGCGGCAAGCGGGTCAACGGGTTCTACGGCTTCGGCATCGTCAACGCCCTGCGCGCGGTCAACTGATCGTTTCAAAATGAGTTGAGCTGCACCCTTGCGCTCGGTGATCTTGGTCGGCAGGCCGTCCGGGTGCGTGTTGCTCTTGTGCCGGACGACCTGTGGGAGCGGGTGGCTCCGCTGCTGCCGCCCGCTCCCGAACGACGCCACCGCCACCCCGGGCGACTACGGGTCCCGGACCGGGTGGCCCTGGCGGGTACCTCTACGTGCTGCGGACCGGTGTCGCATGGTGCGATGTCCCCGCGCAGGCCGTGGGCTGCTCCGGAATCACGGCCTGGCGCCGCCTGCGGGACTGGACCGAGGCCGGCACCTTCACCGTGTTCGAAGGCCATGGCCTCGGCAAGGCCCTGCTCGGCCCGGCCGCGTATGCCGCCCGCAAGGACGCCCCCGACTTCGGACGCCGGATCAAAGCCGCCGTCGAGCGGTCCTGACCTCACGTACGCGGCAGCCGCGGTGCTTGCTGCCGAAGGCGCGAACGTGGTCGCGGTAGCGCGCGGTATCACCGGTCCGCTGACCGCGCTCGCTCCGCAGGTGCACCCGGTGTCCGTCGACCTCACCGCGGCGGACGGCCCCGCAGTCGCGGTCGAGGAGGCAGTGTCGCGGTTCGGCGGGCCGGACATCCTGGTCAACGTCGGCGCGGTACGCCTCCGGCCGACCGGTCTCCTGTCGGTCACCGACGACGACTGGATCCAGGGACTGACGATCAACTTTCTCGCCGCAGTCCGAACCACCCGAGCGGCCCTGCCCGTCTGATCGAGCGCGGCAACGCCTCAATCGTGAGCGTGAGCTCGGTCAACGCGTTCCTGCCCGACCCGACGATCGTCGACTACTGCGCGGCCAAGGCGGTGCTCTCCAACTTCTGCAAGGCCCTCTCCAAGGAGGTTGGTCCGCGCGGAGTGCGGGTGAACACAGTCAGCCCCGGTCCGGTGTCCACAGCGCTGTGGCTCGGTGACGACGGCGTCGCCGCGACGGTCGCGAAAGCGGCGGGCGGGGATCCGGAGGACATCGCTCCACCGCCGTCGCGCAGTCGGCGATCGGCTTCCTCAGCCTCCCCCAGGAGGTCGCCGACCTGGTCGTGCTGCTGGCCGGCGACCGGGTGGGTAACGTCACCGGCAGCGACTTCGTCATCGATGGCGGCCTCGTACCGCGACCTGATCGCCGCTCACCGGGCTTGACGCGCACGGGGGTTGGGGTGTCCCGATCGGGCCCGGAGTCGGCGTCACGGGTGTGACGTCGGTCATACCGCTGCCGTCGGGTGGCGGACAGCCGGCGCGCGCAGTCGCAGAACCTGCAGGTCACGGGCGGAGCCGGTGGTCCGTGGACGAAACCGCGGCGGTCGAACGATCTGGCCATCCGGGGAGGATCGGGCCTAGCCTGCCCGCCATGTCCCAGAACACGAACACTCCCGGCTTCCCCGGGCAGCCGGTCGCTCCGGTCGGCGACTCCGCCAAGGTGCAGCGCCAGGTACAGCAGCAGGCGGGTGTCGGCCCGGTCTCCGGTGGCGGCGGCACCCTCTTCTCCGAACCGGTCCTGGTGGTGAACCAGAAGGCCAAGCTGATCGAGCTGACCAACGAGTACGCCGTCTTCGACCAGCAGGGCGCGACGCTGGGCTCGGTGGTCCAGGTCGGCCAGAGCGGTTTGCGCAAGGCGATACGACTGCTCACTTCCCTCGACCAGTATCTGACCCACAAGCTGGAGATCCGTGACGCGCACGGCGTCCCGGTGCTGCTGCTGACCCGCCCGGCGAAGTTCATCAAGTCGCGGGTGATCGTGCAGCTTCCGAACGGCCAGGAAGTCGGCCAGATCGTTCAGCAGAACGCCATCGGGAAGATCAACTTTGCGCTGGAGGCCGGTGGGCGGAAGGTCGGCGCCGTCAAGGCCGAGAACTGGCGGGCCTGGAACTTCTCCATCGTTGACGAGACGGACACCGAGATCGCCCGGATCACCAAGACCTGGGAGGGCCTGGCGAAGACGATGTTCACCACGGCCGACAACTACGTGCTCCAGATCCACCGTCCGCTCGCCGACCCGCTGCTCGGCCTCGTCGTGGCGACCGCGCTGACCGTGGACACCGCGTTGAAGCAGGACGCCCGCGGCCTCGGATAGCCGCGACCGCACCCCGCTCGCTGTTCGTGCCCCACCCGGCCGGGGGTGGGGCACGAAACCGGCAAGTGTCCGGGGCGGGCTGGGGTGGAGAGCGGGGTCGTGGCGGCAGCCGGAATCCGTGGCGCCCGCCGGCGGGCCGCCGGCGGTGCGGATCAGCCGTCCCGGAGGGTGGCCGCGGCTCCTGCCGCGAGGCGGACGGCGCGCTGTGCCACCTCCTCGTAGGGGTCGCCCGACTCGATCAGTTCGGTTGCGGCGTTCACCAGTCCCTGCAGCAGTCGGGCCGTGCGCACCGGGTCGGTGTCGCCGAGGGCGGCGAGCGCCTCGGTCAGTGGCCGCAGGATCTCGGCGTGTGCCTCGGCGGCCCCGCGCCGCAGGACCGCCGCGTCGCGGTCGTGGGCCAGGGCGCGGGCGATGCGGTGCTCGCCGTCGCGCACCAGCGCCAGCTGGGCCCGGACGTACGCGGCGACCTGATCGGTGGGGGCCGGTGGGGCGGCGGCCATCTCGGCGTGGATGCGCCTGGTCCAGCGCGGGGTGACCTCGCGCACGACCGCCTCCAGCAGCTCGGCGCGGTCGGCGAAGTACTTGTAGACGCTGTTGCGGGCCAGGCCGAGCCGGGCGGCCACCGCGGCGAAGGTCACTGCGGCGGCGTCACCCTCCTCCAGCAGCTCGCGCGCGGCGACCACCAGCGCGGCGCGCTGCTGCGCGCGGTGGTCGGCGACGGTGGCGGCACTGATCCTGGGCACGTACGCCAGTCTAGGGACGCCCGTCGCCGACGCTCCGACCAGGTCTGAGGTGCCTGGCCACCCCCACATGGGGACGCCGTGTCGCCATCTTCTATCTTGGGGACGCCTTGTCCCCAAGATTCCGAAAGGGCACCCCGTGCTCCTCGCCCTGCTCGAACTGAAAGCGGCCCGTGGCCGCTTCCTCCTGATGGGCAGCGTCGTCGTCCTGGTCGCCGCCCTCGTCGGCGTGGTCTCCGGCTTCACCACCGGACTCGGCGACGACACCGTCTCCGCACTGCGCCGCCTGCCCGCCACCCACCTCGCCTTCGCTCCCGACGTCGCCACCGACCAGTTCGCCCGCAGCCTCGTCGACGACACCACCCTCGACGGCTGGCGCGCCCGGCCCGGTGTCCGGGCCACCCCCCTGGGCGCCACCATCACCCGCGGCACCACCAGCCGCGGCACCGAGGTCGACTTCGCCGCCTTCGGCATCGAACCCGGCTCCTTCCTCGACCCCGCTCCCGGCCGCCTCGACCGGCCGGACACCGTCGTCATCTCCCGGCAGCTCGCCGACCGGGGAGTGCGCCCGGGCGACACCCTCACCGTCGACCGCCTCGGCATCACCCTCACCGTCACCGCGACCACGGCCCGCTCCTCCTACGGACACGTCGCCGCCGTCTACCTGCCCATCGCCACCTGGCGGCGCATCCGGTTCACCACTCCCGGTGCACCCGCCGCCGAACTCCCTCACCAGTACACAGCCGTGGCCCTGCAAGCCGACCCCGGAACCGATCCCGCGGTCGCCGACGAGGCCCTGCACACCCGCACCCTGGCTGTCGAGGAGGCGTACCCCGCAGCGCCCGGCTACACCGGCGAACGCGTCACCATGACCTCCATCCAGGCCTTCCTCTACGTCATCGCCCCACTCGTCGTCGGCGCCTTCTTCGCCGTCTGGACCGTCCAGCGACAACCCGAGCTCGCCCTGCTGCGCGCCATGGGCGCCTCCCGGCGGCGCCTGCTCGCCCACACCCTCGGCCAAGCCGCCGTCGTCGTCACCGCCGGCGCCCTCGTCGGCGCCGCCCTGGCCGGCGCGGTCGGCCTGCTCGTCGGCGCCAAGGTGCCCTTCAGCCTGCCCGGCACCGCCCTCGCCGCCACCATGGCCACCGTCGTCCTCACCGCCCTGGCCGGTGCCGCCGTCACCCTGCGCCGCGTCGCCACCGTCGACCCCATGACCATGCTCGGAGCCGGACGATGAGCCTCACCCTCCACGACATCACCGTCACCCTCGGCCGCGGTGACTCCCGCACCACCCCGCTGCGCGCCCTGAACGCCGAGTTCCCCGCCGGCCGCCTGACCGCCCTCGTCGGCCCCTCCGGCTCCGGCAAGTCCACCCTCCTCGCCGTCGCCGGCGCCCTCCTGCGGCCCGACAGCGGGCAGGTCCTGCTCGACGGGACCGACCTCGCGGCCCTCACCCCCTCGGCCCGCGCCCGGCTGCGCCGCGAGCGCATCGGCTACGTCTTCCAGAGCGGTAACCTGCTCGCCGGACTCACCGCACACGAGCAGCTCCTCGCCGCGGCCTCGATCGCGGGCCGCCGGGCCCGCACCGTGCGTGAGCGCGCCCGCCGGCTGCTCACCGACGTCGGCCTCGACCACCGCCTGCACCACCGCGTGGACACCCTCTCCGGCGGCGAGCGCCAGCGCATCGCCATCGCCCGTGCGCTGCTGCTGGAACCCGCCCTGCTGCTCGTCGACGAACCCACCGCCGCCGTCGACCGCACCCGCGCGGCCGCGCTGGCCGACCTCCTCGCCGACACCACCCACCGGCACGGGTGCGTCACCGTCGTCGCCACCCACGACCCGGTCGCGGAAGCGGCCGCCGACCGGGTCCTCGACCTGGCCGCCCTCCAGGCGAAGGCGCCGGCCGCGCCCTGATCGCGCCGTGGTCGGGCGTACGTGCCCCGCCGGAGCGGACGCCGATCCATGGGCCGGGTGAACGCCCGCTCATGGATCGACGGGCGGACCGGCGGGCCCGGCCGTCGGCGTTCCTCCGCACCGGCCCCCGCGCCCGCCACAGCGACGACGAGCCCGGCCGTCGACACCCCCCGGCGTCGTCGCGCGCAGCCCGGCGCGCATCCGGTACGACCGCCCGTTCGTCGGCGGGCCCGCCGTCACGCGCCCTGACCGGATCGTTCCGTATCCGGGCCCGATGGGGTCTTCGCCCGGGCACCCCGCGGCGGTGAGGATCGAGGCATGACCACCGCACTCCTCGTCATCGACGTCCAGGAATCCTTCCGCCGCCGCGAGAACTGGGCGGCCGTCTCCAACCCCGGGATCGTCGGGCAGGTCGCCCGGCTCGTCGAGCACGCCCGGGCCAGGGGCGACCTCGTCGTCTGGGTCCTGCACGCCGAACCCGGCACCGGTACGGTGTTCGACCCCGCCCTCGGCCATGTCCGCCTGATGGAGGGACTGGTGCCGGTGGACGGCGAACCCGTCGTCACCAAGACCTCGCACAACGCGTTCACGACCACCAACCTGCAGCAGCTGCTCACCCGGCAGGGGGTCCGTGACCTGGTGGTCAGCGGCATTCGCACCGAACAGTGCTGCGAGACCACCACCCGGGTCGCCGCCGACCTCGGCTACGAGGTCACGTTCGTGGTCGACGCGACCGCCACCCATCCGGTCGAGCACCGGGACGCGCCGGCCGGGCGCAGCCTCGACGAGATCCTTGCCGATCCGCGCACGCTCTCCACGGAGGAGGTCATCGCCCGGACCGAGTACGCTCTGGCGGGCCGCTTCGCCACCGTCACCACCGTGAAGGAGCTGACCGGATCGTGACCCGCGTCGTCTTCCTGCTCGTCCCGCGGTTGCACCTGCTGGACCTCTCCGGGCCCGCCCAGGTGTTCTCGACGGCGGCCGACCACGGGCTCGGCTACACGGTCGGCTACGTGGCCGAGCAGGAGGACGTCGCCACGGCGCAGGGGCTCGCGCTGCGGGCTTCCGTGGATTGGCCGCGGCTCACGCCGGACGACCTGGTCGTGGTCCCCGGCTGGCGGGCGTCGACGCTGCGGGCTCATGGGGAGCTCGCCCCGGAGACGCTGGAGCGGCTGGCCGGCCACCACGCGGCCGGCGGTACGGTGGCCAGCGTCTGCGCGGGCGCGGACGCGCTCGGCCGGGCGGGCCTGCTGGACGGGCGCCGCTGCACCACGCACCACGACCTGCAGGACGAACTGGTTCGCCGCTACCCGAGGGCGGTCGTCGTGCGCGACGTGCTGTACGTGGTGGACGACCGGGTGGTGACCTCGGCCGGCATCGCGAGCGGCATCGACCTGGCCCTGCATCTGGTCGCCGTCCGGCACGGGCCGGCAGCGGCCGCGCGGATCGCGCGGGAGATGGTCGTCTACGCGCGGCGCAACGGCGACGAGCGGCAGGTCAGCGTCATGCTCCGGCACCGCGCCCACCTGGTGGACGCCGTCCACCGGGTGCAGGACCTGATCGACGCCGGCTTCACCGCCCGGCTCAGGCTCGCCGACCTCGCCGGCGCGTCGGGCGTCAGCGAGCGCACCCTCACCCGCCACTTCACCGAGGCCACCGGACTCACCCCGCTGCGCTACCAGCAGGAGCTGCGCGTCGAGCGGGCCGAGCACCTCATCGCGCACGGCGCGACCACGGAGGCCGCCGCCCGCGCGACCGGCTTCCAGGACGCCCGGATGCTCCGCCGCCTCCGCGCCCGGGCCGGGGCCGTCCGCACCGGCGCGCTCCGCGACGCGGACGTGTCGGCCGGAACGTCAACTCCGTTGCCAGGCAGGCCACGTCAGGAGAGCGGACGCTGTCCGTCAAGGGCCGCCCGTGATGACAGCCCGTCCGACGGGCCGAGGGCTACCGCCAACGCTTCGGCCTCGTCCACGTCGACTTCACCACCCAACGCCGCACCCCCAAGGCCTCCTACACCTGCTACCGCGACCTGATCGCCGCCCACCGGGCGAAGTCGGCGGCGCGGTAGCGGGCCGTGCCTGGTGGGCTCTACACGCCGGGGCGTGCGCGGGTGGGGTGAACTCGCGGCCGCCGAATCGGTAGATGCCGTACTCGCTCAGGCGGAGCCGGCAGTCCTCGGCCACCATCGCCGCGTAGAGGCGCGGCGATGCATGGCGCTGCGCGTCGGCGTAGTGGTGGATCCTGTCCACCCCGATGACGATCCGAGGACGGTCGGGGGCCAGGAGAGGTAAGTCCGTCGGTTGTATAGCTAGAGATCGTCTTCAAAGATCAGATCCAGAGCAGGATCGACGCGATGGTGACGGCGGCCTGGTAGGACTCACGGGTCTTGTCGTATCTGGTGGCGAGGCCGCGCCATGGCTTCATCCGGTTGGAGTCGCGGGACGTTCAGCTCGGAAGGGTGGGAGGCGGAGCCGGTCAGGGTTCGCAAACTCGCGGATCAGGAAGGTCGGCTGTTGCAGCAGCTCGTGCGGCAGCACGAACACGGTGTGCTGTGGGCGGGCGATGGCTGCTGGTCTCGGCCGGTGGGAACCGGATCTCGGTCAGTGCAGGGGTGCCGGCCCCGAGCACAGTGGTCCCCGTCACGCCCCTTCTTGTGTAAGTGACAGTAACTGAAGTACCTTACGGGGCATGCAAGATGATGCATGGTCACCACCACTTGTGCTTTTAACAGTTGATCTCGTGATCCTGACGCTGCGGGAGAACCGCCTGCACGTCCTTCTGGTGGAGCGAGGGGAAGATCCCTTCCGGGGCATGCACGCCCTGCCCGGGGGGTTCCTGAACCATGACGGTGAGGAAATCCTGGATGCGGCGCACCGCGAACTCAGCGAGGAAACGGCCCTGGCCGCCGGCTGGGTGCACCTTGAACAGCTGGCCGTGTACGGGAAATCGGGCCGCGACCCGCGGGGCCGGGTAGTCTCCGTGGCCCACCTGGCGATCGCGCCGGGGCTGCCCGACCCGGTTGCGGGAACGGATGCCACTGATGCCGCATGGGTTCCCGCCGACGCCGTCCTCTCCGGCAAGGTGGAGCTCGCCTTCGACCACCGCCGAATCATTTCGGACGGGATCGAACGCGCGCGCACCAAGATCGAGTTCTCTGCGCTGGCCACGGCATTCTGCGGGGAGAACTTCACCATCGCAGAGCTGCAGCAGGTGTACGAGGCCGTCTGGGGCACTGAACTCGATACCCGCAACTTCTACCGGAAGGTCCAGGCCGCGAAGGGATTCATCGTCCCCGTCGGCACGGATCGCAGGACCACGGGGGGACGGCCCGCGCGACTGTACCGGGCTGGTCCGATAGCCGTGCTGTTCCCACCACTGATCCGACCCGCGCCGTCCGTGACGGAAGAGAACACGAGAGGGGAAGAGGAGTAGATGTCGAAAGGCCCGGTGGTGATTCTCACCGCCCTCAATCTCGAATACCAGGCCGTGCGCCAGAGGCTGACGGGTCCGCAGGTGCATCGCCATGAACGGGGTACCCGGTTCGAGGTGGGAACCGTGCGGGGCACGTCCTGCCGTGTCGCACTCGGCCTGACGAGCAAGGGGAACCATTCCGCCGCGGTGATCGCCGAACGCGCGATCCAGGAGTTCTCGCCGGTGGCCGTGCTGTTCGTCGGGGTCGCCGGCGCCCTGTGGGACACCACCAGGCTGGGCGACGTGGTGATGGCGTCACATGTGTACGCCTACCACGGCGGGACCAGCGAGGACGACGGGCTCAAAGCCCGCCCCCGGGTGTGGGAGGCGCCGCACGGCATCAGCCAGCTCGCCTCGCACCTGGCCCGCTTGAACGACTGGGCGGACCCCGCGCCCGGTCACGAGGAGGGACCCCAGGTCCGCTTCGGAGCAATCGCCGCCGGCGAGATCGTCCAGAACTCCAGGATCTCGGCCGAGGCGAAGTGGATCCGACAGCACTACAACGACGCACTCGCCATCGAGATGGAAGCGGCCGGCGTGGCACAGGCCGGTCATCTCAACGGAGCACCGGTGGCCATCGTCCGGGGGATCAGCGACCGGGCGGACGGCACGAAGAACAGCGCGGACGACCGCGACTGGCAGCCGCGGGCTGCGGCGAATGCGGCGGCGTTCGGTACCCGGCTGGCGGTCGAACTCGTGGAGGAACAGGGGGAGGACCAGGAGGAACCCGCAACGCCCCGGGGCGACAGGGTCCGATCGACCGACCGGTTCGGCCGACACGTCAGCAACACGGCCCACAACAGCACCGTCGGGATCATGGCCGGCGCGGTCATGGGCAGCAGCGTGCACATGAATGCGGCTCCTCGGACATCCGGCCCGAGGGACCTGTGCGCAGAACTGAACGGCTTCCGCGAGCAGCTGGGGTGGCACCGCGCCGAGGGCGCCCTCGACGAGGACACGTACCGAGAGGCCCTGACCGATTTGGACTCCGCCCTCCGGTCGGCCGGAGGGAACACCCCCGAATCGTCGAAGCGCACGGTCATGACGCTCAGGAGACTGCGCGGACTGGTGGCGGAGTGCCCCGCACTGGTCGCGGCACTGGCCCCCGTGGTGGCCGCGGCCGGTGACCTGGCATGAACCAGAGCAACGGTGCCGCGTACAGCTCGGCCGCGTACGACTCCACCATCGGGATCCAGGCCGAGACCGTACACAACTCGACCGTGTACTTCGTCCACCCGGACGCCTCGCCGCAGGAGAAGTACAGGGTGGGTGTGCGGCTCCTGGAGGACGGCATCCCCAGTCGCGCCCGCGGGATGCTCGCGGATGCGCTCGCCCACGGGTACGACGGCGCGGAGGTCCGCTTCCACTGGGTGCTCGCCATGCTCAGCGCACGCACCTACCATGACCTCAGCACCGAAGAGGTCCAGGGGCTGCACCACACGTCCGGGCTCGTACGGACCTACGCCGACGGCGAGTGGAAGGAAGCCCTGCGCGTCACTTTCGACCTGCTGGGGGTGCTCAGCACCGCCAGCGGCGAGACGGGACCCGTGCTGAAGCAGCTGCAGGACCTGCCGCTTCGCCAGCACAACGCGATCCTCCGCCACCTCGACCTGATGCTCACCGGAGGACTCAAGGACGACCTGTGGGCGGAGACCCTCGAAAGGGCCAGGGCGGAGCGCTTCGGCAACGACCGGGCCCGGCGGGTCTGGGCCTACTTCGAACCCGCTCCCATCGGGGCGCGGGCGATGCCTCCCCGCCCGAGCACCGCTGCCGCCGCGAGGGCAGCCCTCCCGGTCCGGACCATCCTGTTCGTCGTCAGCAGTGTGCTCCTCTGGGCCCTGGCACTGACCGCAGAGCCGGCGCAGGCGAGCATCGAGCTCCTGGTGGCGCTCGGTGCTGGTTTGACCGCGTCCCGTTTCGGCCTCCGGTGGTGGGGCCGGGAAGCCCGGCCGAGTCTCGCGGCCGGGGCCCGCATCCCGCACCCGCGCGGTCCCGTCGCAGCCGAGGACGGGTTCACCAGCCGCGTCCGTCATGCGTTCGATCACTACTTCAGTGTTCGGACGCCCTACGGGTTCACTCCGGGCGCCTGGCTCACCCACACCGCTCAGGTCCGCAGCAGCCTCGCGGCCGAGATCGCGGACCTCTACCGGGAGAGCCGGATCGGTGTGGAGCGGGTCACCTGGCTGATCCGGCACCTCGCCGAGGACGCCCGGAACCGCCACAACAATGGCACCCTGTTCGATCAGTACCGTCAGGACCAGACTCCGGTCAGGACGAAGGCCCTGTCCGTGGTTGCCCTCGCCGCTCTCGGAGCCGCAGTTCTGGCCGTGTTCGGCACGGCACTCTCGGATGCGGCCGAACCGCAGCCGCTGTGGGCGTTCCTGGCCTTGCTCGGTACGGTCTGGTCCGGGTGCGCAGCCACGTTCCGGTGGCTGGAGGTCCGGCGTGAGGAACACCGGTTGGCCCGGGAGACCCGGAACTACCACGAGCAGCTGACCGCGCGACAGGTCGCCCACCAGCAGTGGCAGTCGTTCCTGGACACCATGCGCCCCAGCGAGCGTGAGATGGAGACTTGGCTCACCTGCGACAAGACCGTGTTCGTCGATGAAGTGCTTCGGCACCACCGGCTCACCTGGCGCGACCTGATCACCCATACCATCCTGGTGGCCCCGGCCACCTCCTACAAACGAGGCCGGATCAGGGGCGGACCCTGGCGGTATTCGCACTACGTCTTCCGTGTGTTCCTGTTCACCCAGAACGGCATCCGCGAGATCAGCTCCGAGTTCAACTTCTCCGACGCGACGCGCAAGAACGAGCAGCGGAGCAACTACCGGTTCGACGCGTTGTCCTCCGTCCAGGTGGCGGACAACGTCAACGTCGGCTACGACCTGGAGCTCGTCCTGACCAATGGACCAGCCAGGAAGATCCGCGTCAAGGACGCCGATGCCCATCAACTGGCGCCCGACGAGAACTCTCAGGAAATCTCCGAGATCAACCTCAGCTCGGCCGGCTCCACCCACACCTTCCGCCTCCTTGAGGGGATCGCGGCGGACGGGAAGGGCTGGATCGAACGGCACGGTCCCAACAACCTGACGCCCTTCCAAATCGCCGGCTGAGCCCGCACTCGATCGAGCATAGGAATGCCAGTGACCTCCACGGACGATGTCACCGAGAGCACAATCCTGCTGGCCGAGTACGACCGCCTCAAGGAGGAACAGAAGACCCGCATAGGGTTCCGCGACAACCTGCTCTACTTCACGCTCGCCGCGGCCACTGCGGTCGTGGCGGTCACCGTCCAGAGCGGCGAGTACCGGCTGCTGCTCTCCGTTCCCGCGATCTGCCTGATCCTGGGCTGGACCTACCTGGTCAACGACGAGAAGATCTCGGCGATCGGCTGCTACGTCCGCGACCAGCTGGGACCACGCCTGGGGGAACTCGCCTCCGCCCACGCCACGGTGTTCGGCTGGGAGGTCTACTACCGCAACGTTGCGGGCCGCGCCATGCGCAAGCGGCTCCAGACCGCGGTCGACCTGTTCACCTATCTGGTCCTGCCTATGGTCTGTACGACCGCGTTCTGGAGCTCTCCCACCATTCAGCCCCTCCTCTTGCTCGCTTCTGTCGTGCAGACGCTCGCCCTGGCCGTCTTGGGCTGGCAACTCCTGCGCCGTGCGGAGCGGTAGCTCCAGCCCCACCGAACCGGCTCCACGCGCGTGTACGACGCCTCACCGCCGGAGCAGAACCCTCTAGCGGTCTTGTCCGCCGCTGCGCGGTGCTGCGACTCCAAGAGGGTAGCGGTGTCGACGATGCCGCTCCGCAGGGTGACAGCCTGTTCGACGGGCTGAGGGCTACCACCAACGCTTCGTCCACGTCGACTTCGCGACACAGTTGCGCACCCCCAAGGCCTCGTACACCTGGTACCGCGACCTGATCGCCACCCACCGGGCGCGGTACTCGGCGTGATCGGGCGGGGTTCGCCGTTGGTGGGAGGCGCGCAGCGGGCAGTTGTGGTCATTCCTCGGCGTCGGCGCCGTCGGCGGGGGCTTCGGGGGACCAGCGGAGCGTCACCTCGAAGTGGACGCCGGCGGAGCCGCCCGCGAGGATCACGCCGACGCTGCCGTCCAGTTTGACGCCGAACTTGACCTCGATCTCGTCAGGTCGGCGGGGCAGGGCGCGGAACGCCTCGATCACGTCGGACGCCGTGTTGACCACGGTGTGCAGCGAGTCCCGCACCGTGGTGCCCGCTCGCTCCAGGGTTCCCCGGCCGGCGGGTGCGACTCCGGTGCCGGTGCTCTCGCTCTCGACCACCAGCGTTCCGCCGGAGGCGAGGGTGAATTCGGTGCGTGTCGTCACTTGGCCTCCTGGCCCGGGGGTCGGGACGCGCAGGCGGAGCCCTGCGGCTGCTGCTGACGGGCAGCTACCCGGACCTGGTCCAACTCCGTGAGGATCGAGGGCAGTCGGGCCGGGTCGTTCAGGTAGTCGAGCACTGCGCGGTTGAACGCGGCCGCCATGGTGCTGGGCATGCTGTCCGAGGCGTCGAAGCACAAGGTGGCGGGCGAGGTCAGCAACGCGTGGATCCGGCGGGCGATGCTGCCGGGCTTGTCGCGGGACACCGTCCGCTCGGCGATCGTGCGGTTGACGGAGAAGGCCGACTCGGGCTGCCGGCCCGGCCAGATCTGCTGGGCGTCCGGGCTCGCGAGGAAGGCCATGAACCTCTCCGCCGCGGGCGAGTCGCGGAACATCGCGACGAGGTCTCCGGACACCTCGTACGCCGGTGTCGGCGTCGGCCGGAACTCGGGGAACGGGACGAAGTCGTAGTCCGTCTCCGGGGCGGCCCCGGGGTCCGGGGTGACGGGGGCGCCGTGGGCGAGGTAGCAGCCGGGCGGCGCGGTGAAGAGCGGACGGGCCCCTTCGCCGTAGCGGGTCAGGAGCGCGGTCAGCGGGCCGCCGTGGAGCGCACCCTGAGCGGTGACGCTCTGGCCCCAGGTCTGCCAGGCCGTGGTGACCGGCGCCGACGTCCAGCCGAGCTCGCCGCCGACCCACTGCTCGTAGGTGTCGGCACCCGACTGGTGCAGCAGGATGTCCTCGATCCAGTCGGTGCCCGGCCACCCCGAGTTGGGCGGGTCGGCCACGGCCAGGCACCAGGGCGTCTCGCCCCGCTGGGCCAATGACTGCCCAACGGTGACCAGTCCGGCCCAGCTGTCGGGTGGCCGGGGCGTGAGGCGCTGGGGGTTGTACCAGATGAGACTCTTGACGGAGGCCTTGACCACGACGGCGTACGGGTGGTCGGTCCCGGCCTTCCCGAGGAGGTTCCACTGGGGGCTGTAGTCGGAGTTCAGCCGCTCGACGAGCTCGCGGCCGAGCGCCTCGTCCCGGAAGCCGTCCAACGGGACCAGGGCGTGCTGCTGCGCGTAGGAGCGCAGCGCCCCGGGGTTCGGCATGACGGCCAGGTCCGGTTCCTCGCCCTGCTGGACGCCGCTCCGCAGCACCTGGTCGAGTGCCCGGATGGGGGAGGCGTGCACGGTGATGTCGGGGTTCCGCTCCTGGAAGGCGTTGATCACTGCTTGGAAGGACTCCTTCTCGGCGTCGGAGGTCCAGGGCGTCAGGATGGTCAGGTCGCGCCGGTCGGACGAGCCGCCGAGGCACGCGGCGGAAGCCGCCAGCAGGGCGAGGACCACGAGGAGCCGGAGGGCCGTCCGGCGGTTCCGCCGCATCATCGGCCTCCGAACCGGTACTCGTCGATGCGCCGGTTCAGCGCGCCGGCGGACGCCGCGGCGGCGGCCAGGGTCAGCAGCACGACGGCTGTCAGGCGCTCGGAGGAGGAAGCGTCCGCCCGGGCGGAGCGCTCCGTGAAGTCCGCCTCGGCCCGGCCCAGCCGGCGGCCTTCCTCCGGCGTCACCTCGGTCGCGGTGGTGGACGACGGCGTCAGGCCGGTCCCGCAGAAGCTGGTGGTGGCGGTGGCCGTGCACGCTCGCGCGACGATCTCGAACAGGTCGTCGGCGGCCAGGCCGGCGGAGCGGGTCGCCTGCTCCTCCGCCAGGACGACCGCATCGACCCATGGGCCGTCCAGGGCCGAGCGCAGGCGTTCGTCCGCGGCATGGAGCGACAGACCGCACCACAGGGCCGTCGCGGTGAGGGCGAGCACGGCAGGCGCCAGCCAGGCGTTCAACCGACGCCGGAACCGGCGCCGCAGCACCACCTGTGTCCGCGCGAACAGCGCCAGCACCAGTGCGAACGGCACCAGGAACAGCAGATCCGTGGCGTCCGCCAGCCACACCGAGTCGAGTCGGGCGGCCAGTGCCGTCTTCCCGTCCTGCCGCAGGACGTCCAGCGTCTCCGAGGCCTCCCGGTACTGCAGTTCGGCGTACCACAGGGCCGGCAGGGCCTGGGTGAGCGAGCCGCTCCGCCGGTAGTCGGCGGCGGCCTGCTCGATCTGGGTGTTGTAGTTGACGACGAGCCCCTCGACGCGTTGCATGTCACTGGCGGCCGTCGGGCCCGCCACGTCGTACCGGGCCAGTTCCGCCAGGTTCTGGTTGATCGCGGCGATGTCGTTCCGGTAGCGGTCGCCGAGGCCGCCGAGGACCACGGTCTCCTGCAGAAAGCCCTGTACCGCCGCGCGTTGGGCGTCCGCGAGCGCGCCGTACGCGGCCTCGGCCCGGAGGACCGCGGGGGCGGCCCGCCCGCCGACGGCGTCGCTCCCGGCGTGTGCCCGGCCGGACACCACCAGGCACAGCGCCCCGGTCAGCAGGCTGCCCGCCACCAGCGCCCCGCGGAGCCGGCGCAGGGTGCGTGCGGTCGTGGACGGCGTCGCCGGTGCGTCCGCCACCGGTCCGGGGGCCGTCATCCGCCCACCGCCGGCGGGTCGTCGGTGAAGGCGTGATCGCAGGCGAGGTTCTCGCAGTACCGCGCGCCGGCCACCGCGATCCGGCCGCACTTCGGGCAGCGCGGCCCCGGGGCCGGCGGCTGCCCGGGCCCCGGATCGGCGCGCGACGCCGGTTCGCGCGAGAGACCGTACGAGCTGCTGGTGACCGTGCCCATCATGGCCTGAAGGACGTAGTCCGGATCCAGATCCGGCAGCAGGCCGACCACGCCGCGTACGGCGTCCTCGATCCGGACGACCTTGCCCAGGCGCCGGAGCGCGTCCTCGTTGCGCAGCTCGGTGGCCAGTGCCACGGCCCGGCCCCAGGCGTCGCACGCCCCGTGGCGATCCCCCTGGCGGAACAGCGCCCCGCCCCGCCACCGGAGCGCGTACAGCTCCTTCTCCCGTTCGTGGCGGCCCCGGTCGGCCCCGATGACGGTCTCCGGGGCCGGCTGGTCGAGCCAGCGTGCGGTGACCACCTCCACCGAGCTGACCGGTGTGGCCAGTGCGGTGCCGATCGCGCCGGTGACCACTTCGAGGGACGCCAGGGTCTCCGCGTCGGTGCCGACCCTCCGGTCGCCGGTCACGGTGAAGGTCGCGACGAACCGGCGCGCCTCGCTGCTCCAGGGGCCGGTCGGGTAGTCGGCCGCCGCTGTTCCGGCCAACGGCAGGCGGTGGCCCACCAGGTCGGCCAGTGCCGGGTAGGCCTGTTCGAGGACCGACACCGACACTCCCGGTGCGCAGCGCACCCGCAGGGCCAACTCGGACAGCGTGCGGCCCATGGCGGTGCGGATCAGCGCGCGGAAGTCGGGCGCCAGGTCGGCGAGGTCGGGCACCGCGTCCGCCGTGCCCCGGAGTTCCTCGGCGATCCGCCGCAGCTCGGCGGGCTCCCAGTCCGCGCCGATCCCGCGGGCGTCGCAGGTGAACACGGAGCGGCAGTCGGCGAGCACGGCGTCCATCGACCGGGCCGACCGGTCCTGGTGCTCGTTGCGTCCATCGGTGAGCAGGAGCACGTGGCGGATCAGTTCGCGGTGCGGTTCGAGCAGTTCACGGGCCTTGTCGAGCCAAGCGCCGATCACCGTGCCCTGGGCGCCGGGGGCGATCCGGTTGATGGCCTGCTTCGCCTCCGCGCGGGTGCCGGCGTTCGCCGGGGCGAGGAAGGAATCCCGGGGGTAGACCATGGTTGCCCGATGGGTGCCGGCGACCACCGCGAAGAGGGTTCCCTCCCGCAGGGTCTCGATGGCGGCGCAACTCGCCTCCTTGGCCCGTTGGAGCTTGGTGCGGGGCTCGCTCATCGACCCCGACTGGTCGAGCAGGATGACCTCGGCGAACCGCGCGTCGCCCGGCGGGCCCACCCGCCGGTCGGCCGGGGTGTCCGCGGCCACGCTGAGGTAGACGTGCACCTCGCGTTCGTCCAGGGAGCGGTATCTGTCGTAGTTGGCCTCGAGGGTGACTCTCGGCACTTGGCTCATCTGCCATGTCCTCGTCGTCGGGGGGAGATGGATGATCCGTCAGGGCCGGTCGGTTCACCAGGTGGTGACCGGCCGCACGGTGTTGGCCAGATCGACGAGCACGGTGCGGCGGTCCTCGCCCGATGCCCACTGGGCGAACGCCCGGTACTCCCTCTCCAGCCCCGACCGGAGCTCGTGCTCGGTGGCTTCGTCGTCGGGCGCGGTCCGGCCCGGTGGTGAGGTGCGCCGGCGGTCGAGCCTGGCCTCCAGGATCAGTGCGGCGAGGCGGCGCCGCTCGGCCTCGTCCAACGGCAGTGCGGCCAGGACCCGTTCGGCTTCGGCGAGGTCCTCGTGGTCGGGCAGGCCCCTGGTGCCCGCGCCGAGCCGTCCGGTGCGGATCCGCAGTGCGGCGATCCGCGCGGCCCGGTGGTGCGGCGAGGTGTCGGGCACCTGCCCCAGTGCCGAGAGCGCACCGGCCCGGTCGCCGCGCCGGAGCCTCGTCCTGGCGTGGCCGAAGGCGGCGCTCTCGTGCCAGCTGTCGGTGCGCCACACCGCGAGGTAGGCCGCCGCCGCGGCGTCGAGTTCCGCGTCGGTCGTCGCTCGGTACTCGGCGCACAGTGCCAGCGCGAGCTTCGGTGCGAGCTCGCCCGGCAGCATCTGCCGGCAGGAGGCGAACATCTTCTCCGCGCCGCCGAACTGCCGCTCGGCCAGGGCCATCAGCCCCTCGTGCCAGTTGAGCCGCCACCCGGGCCGCAGCAGACCTCTCGCCCGGTCCAGCGCGGCGCGCGCTGCTTCGAGGTCGTCGAGGCGCAGATGGAGCCGGCAGCGCAGCAACTCGGCCTCGGGTGAGGAGGCGCGGGCGGAGGCCGGGACCGCGTCGGCGTAGGAGGCGAGCTGGGAGAGGGCGACCGCCGGATCGGCGCTGACCGACGCCCTGAGGAACCCGGCCGCGGCATCGCGGGCGTCGACCAGGGGCTCGGGCAGGCTGGCCGCCGCCACGACCGGCGTGGGCGGCGCCGTGGTGAACGGACGGCAGCTGCCCTCGGCCGCCGCCCGCAGCGCCGCGGTGCTCGTCCACCGGTCGAGCGGCGGCACCGCCCCGAGCCCGGGGTCGAGCAGCGTGGTGGAGCGGGTGAAGAGCAGTGACGGCGCGGTGTACTGGGCGTTGTCGCGGCTGGACACCAACTCGCGCAGCACGCCGCTCAGTTGGCCCGCCATGTCGGACGCCGAGGCGAAGCGCAGCAGCGGATCGTCATGGGTGGCGCGATCGATGAGCCGGCGCAGCGAGGCGAAGCGGGCATCGCCCGGGTCGTCGGTGTACCAGTGGAACAGCGACTCCAGGGTTCTGCCCACCGTGTGGAGGTCGGTGGCGACGGTGGGGCCGGTGAGCATCAGCTCCGGGGCCATGTAGCCCTCCGAGTACGCCCCGCTTCCCGGTCTGCCGGCCTCGCGCACCGCGCCGAGGTCGATCAGCTTGATCCGGGAGCCGTACACCATCAGGTTGCTCGGCTTCAGGTCGCAGAACAGGTAGTGGCGGTCGTGCAGGTACTGCAGCGCCCGGAGCGCGCTCAGGACGTGGCCGATGACCTGCTCGGTCTCCAGCCGGCCGAACAGTTCCGGGCGTTCCAGGGAGTAGCCGGGGACGTACTCCATCACCAGGTACCCGTGGTAGCCGTGCCGGGAGCCGGCCGACGGCTCGTCCGCCACGAAGTCGTAGATGTCGACGATGTCGTCGTGTCTGAGCTCGATCAGGAACCGTTTCTCCTCCGCGGCCTCCTGGACCCGCCTCGGGTCCTCCGCGTCGATCAGGCCCTTGAGCGCCACCGGACGGTGGTTCAGCCGCTCGTCGTAGGCGAGGTAGATCCAGCCGAAGCCGCCGTGCCCGATGCAGCCCTCGACCCGGTAGCGGTCCGACAGCAGATCGCCCCGGCCGAGTCGCGGTACGAAGGAGTAGGCCGTCCCGTCGTACGGGCAGCGCCCCTCCAGCAGGTTCGGCTGGCCGTCGACACCCGTGCCCACGGGGCGGCGGCAGGCGGGATCGGGGCAGAGCCTGCGCTCCTCCGGGATGCGTGGAGCGACGCTGACCGCCCGGTCCGGCTCCGGTCCGGCGATCGCCGACGGCGTGACGAGGCCCAGGCCCCACCAGGGGTCGTCGCCGAACGGGCGCGGCGGCCGGGCGGGCTCCGCGGGGCGTGCGGGCGGCACCGCACGGCGGTTCCCGCCCACTGGCAGCGACCGCTCCGGGTCCCGCTCCGGGGTCCGCGCCCCGGTCGGCGCCCGCCCGCCCTCGGGCCCGGCCGGCGCCCGCCCGCCCTCGGGCCCGGCCGGCGGTGGCGGAAGCAGGCAGCGCCGGCAGTAGCCGGTGCCGTCGAGTTCGCCACCGCATCCGGGGCGGTCGCACCGGTTCACGCCTGCCTCCCGTCGATCTCGCGCCGAACGGCCCGGTGGTACTCCTCGACCCGGAGCTCGGCGAGCGGCAGGTCGCATCCACCGCTGTAGAGCAGCCGCCGTGCCGCCTCGTACGACTCGCCCAGCTCTTCGATCAGTCCGCGTGCCGCGGCCTCCGAGCGGTAGGCGTCCAGCCGCCCCCGGGCCCGGTTGCGCCGGGCGAGCAGGGCCGTGCACTCGGCGCTCAGGCGCCGGGCCCGCGCCAGCGACCGGGTGGCCGTCTCCTCGCAGGTGTCGAGTTCCGCCGGCAGCCATCCCCGGAGGGCGGGTCCGGCGGCGGCCGGGCCGGCGTCCCGCAGAACCCGCAGGCGGACCGCGAGCGCGGCCGCGGCGGCGACCTGCGGCGGCGGTGTGCCGAGGATCCGCGGTGCGAGGTGGTCACGGCGGACCCGGGCGTCGCGCTCGGCCGCCTCGACCTCCTCGGCCAGCCGGTCGAGCCGGTCGAGGCGGGTGCCGAACCGCTCCTCTCCGTCGTGTCGCCCGCTCGGCGCGGCGAGTGCGGGGCGCGCGCCGCGTACGGCCCGCGTGGCCGGCGAGGCGGGCGCGGCCGGCGCGGCGGGCCGCCCGAGGCTCGCCGCGACCGCGCTGCGGACGTAGCGCGGAGGGTCGCCGTGGTAGGCGAGCAGCAGGCGCACGCCGATGCTCGGCGCCCGCGCGGCGATCGGTTCGAGCAGCCGGTAGTGGAGCTCGCCGGGGTCGGCCGCCAGGTCGACCGCGTTCACCACGACAACGATCGGCGATCCCAACTCCTCCAGCTGGTGGAAGAGCTCATCGGTGACGCGGTCGGTCAGCAGGCTCAGGCTCTCCGCGAGCTGCCGGGCGATCTGTTCCGTCGTCCGCCCGGTCGCGTCGACGGCGGCGTCCACCTCGCCGAGCGGGGGGACGGTGCCGGGCGGGGCGCCGCTGACGGTCCCGTCGGGGGCCGCCCGACGGTAGCCCGGCACCGTCAGGCCCACCAGACGGGACGTCAGCGCGACCGCGCCGCCACCGCCGATCGCACAGACCCCGCCCGGCCCGCCGGACGCCAGCCAGCCGACCAGACGGCGGGTCAGGGCGAGCCGCACCGGGTCGTCCAGCACCTCCGGGACCTGCGGCGGCGGCCAGTGGCTCGGCAGTCCCTCCGAGGGCCGGCTCGCCAGGTGCCCGTCGAGCACCGCGCTCGCGTACTTGTACAGCGTCCGGACCGCGATCATCCAGCTGCTCTCGGCGAGCGGTGCCCGGACGACCGCGATCACCCCGAGGATCTCACCGTTCGCGGCGAGCGCCGCCGCACCGCTGAAGCCGCGGTCGACGCGCTGTTCCAGGACGGCGTCGAGCTGCACCCGCTCCCCGGTGAAGTCGTACGAGGCGATCCTCGCATTGACCAGCTGGCCGTTGTCGGTACCCGCCGGAAAGCCGAAGATGCGCACCATCTCGTCGTGCTGCCAGGTCCGCCGGATCCTCGCGCGCGGTGCGCCCGGCACGGCGGACGGCAGGGCGAGCACCGCCACGTCCCCGCGCTGGTCCGGCAGCGGGGGCTGCCAGCAGCTGTCGACAACGGTCGCCGGATAGGCGTCGTCGGGGCGTCCGGCGATGCGCACCCGGACCTCGCGCCCGGCTCCACGCCCGGCTTCGACGGCCTCCTCGACCACATGCGCGCACGTCAGCACGTACTGGCCGTCGAGCATCGTCCCGGCACCGTGCACGCGCCCCTGGGTGTCCTCGATGCGCACCAGCCAAGGATCCTGCCACCCCATGGCGAAAAACGTTACGGCAGAACGGAACTGACGGATAGTCATTCGGTCCGACCGGATCAGGCCGCGAACCGGGACGGGGGTTGCCGGGAGCTGCCACCGCAGCCCCGGCCCGTCGCCGTCGGACCTCCGGGGTGCCGACCCCGCCGGGGCCCGGGCGGCCACCGTCGGCCCGTGGAGCCCGCGCACTCCCGGCCTGGCCGTACGCGGCCCTCGGCCCGGACGTAGGATCACCGCGGCGGGGTGTGGCGGAGGTCGCCGCGTGGTTGTCGGGGAGGTGACGGTGCAGGAGTCGGCGCACAGGGTCGGCGCGGCGTGGTCGGAGAGCGGGCTGAGGCTCATCGACGGGAAGTACCCCCTGGCGGTGGAGCGGTACGTGCTGCGGCAGGTCGCCCACCTCGTCCCCGGCGTGACCACGGTGAGCGGGCATTCGTGCAGCGCGCAGTAGCGGGTGTGCGGGACCAGCTCCAGGAGAACGCGGCGGCCAAGGCCGTCCGGAAGCTCGGCACCCGGCGCGGCACCGTCGCGCGCCGGCATGCCGCCAACCTGATCTCGGTCCACGGCCGTTGGTCCAACCCCAGCCGGGCCGCCCTGGACGCCCTCGGCTGCACCGGCCTGGACGGCCCGGTCGGCGCCTGGGCCTGTCACGAGGACAGCCGCTGGTCCTTCGTGGCCTGGCGCAAGCCGGACCTGTTCGAGGTGACGTACCGTGGACAGGCCGTCAACTGGCGGCACTTCCGGCTCTCGCCCGCCACCTCGCCCGCCGCGCTGGCCCGCGACCCGTCCTTCGACAGCCGCCGCCCGATCGCCCGGGGTCTGCTGTCCCAGACCACCGCCATCGGCCGGACCCTCCTCGACGCGCTCGACCTCCCCACCCCGTTCCCGCCGCCGGACGCCCTGGCCCCGGAGGACGCCTCCCTGTCCGGGGCCGGCTCTCCCTGACGCGGGCCGGGGACGTACCCGCGGACGGGACCGGCGCCACGCCCGGCCTACCCTGGGTGGTCATGGACTGGCTGGAGCGGGTGGCGAAGCTGAGACGGTGGACGAGCAAGGACGTGCGGGCGCCGCACAAGCCGTTGTTGCTGCTGTACGCGCTGGGCAGCTTCCAGCGCGATGCCGACGCCGAACTGCGGTACAGCGTGGTCGAGGGCGAGCTGAAGCGGCTGCTGGAGGAGTACGGGCCGTCCCATCCGACGACCCCGGCGTACCCGTTCCATCACCTGGTCAGTGACGGCGTGTGGGAGGTCAGGACGGACCAGGGGTCCGGTAGCCCCGGCAGCGGGGTACGGGTCCTCCGGGACAGCGGAGCGAGCGGCAGGCTCGCGCCCGAGTTGCGGGTGGCCCTGCGGAAGGAGCCGGCGCTGCTGGGCCGGCTGGTGCGGGTGCTGCTGGACTTCCACTTCCCGCCGTCGCTGCACACCGACCTGTGCGAGTCGGTCGGTCTCGACCTGGACCTGGCCGAGACCGAGGGCCTGACCGGCGCCCAGGGCGGGAAGGAGCGGGCGGCGCGACGGCAAAGGGACCGGAGGATGCGCGAACTCGTGCTGACCGCCTATGAGTTCCAGTGCGCCTTCTGTGGCTACGACGGGATGCTGGGCGCGAGCACGGTCGGCCTCGAAGCGGCGCACGTGCGCTGGTGGTCCCACGAGGGGCCGGACGAGGTCGACAACGGCCTGTGCCTCTGCTCCCTGCACCACAAGCTGTTCGACAAGGGCGTCCTCGGCCTGGGGGCCGGGCATCGCATACTCGTCTCGCAGCGCTTCGTCGGGCGCAGCGAGGCCAGCCGCCGGCATGTGCTCGCCCTGGCCGGACGCCCGGTCATCGGTCCCCAGGCAGGGATCGCACCGGTCGCCGGTCGGCACCGGGAGTGGCATGCCGAACAGGTCTTCCGGGGTGCGCCCCGACAGCCGTGACCGACCGCCCGGTGGCGCTGTGCCGATGACAGCGGGCAGGCCGGGGCAGGCTGCGCGGGCTACACGGTGCCGGCGATCCAGCCGACGGTCTCGGTGGTGTGGGGGCCGTCGGACAGAACGGTGCCGCGGCCGACGAGTTCGTTGATGCGGATCTTGAAGCCGGTGGTGGTCACGTCGGCGATGCGCAGCCCCGGGGTGTCCGGGCCGTTGAAGGTCTGGACGAAGGGGACCACGATCACCTCCGTGCCGTTGGGAAAGGGCGTGGGGAAGGTGACCTGGGTGAAGGTGGAGGTGTCTCCGCCGGTGACCGCTGAGCGGCTGGTGGAGTTCAGCTGCAACCTGCCCGTCTGGATCATGCTCATGGTCTCCGCCTTTCGTGGGGACGTCGCCCCGTCCGGGACTTGAGGAGCGCCGCCTGCAGGGGAGTTGCCCGGATTGATCCGCGTTTAGAGCGCAAGTCGCCGATATGGGCGAACTGTTCTTGTGCGACTTGTCAAGGGTGACGCGGCGGGCTAAGGGTGACGGCGTGAACGGCCCGGACATGGTGATCGCGCGGACGGCACGGAATGGCCGGCGGTCGTCGGTCGCCGATGAACGCCATGGGATTTCCGGTTCTCCGGAAACCGCATCAGCACCGAGGCCCGGGCGGGTGGGCCGGTGATTTCGGATTTCCGGCTTCCGTCAATTCGTTCATCGTTCCCGGGCCGGCGGGTCCGGGAGGTCGAGGGTGGTGAGGGCGCCGCCGTCGGGGGCGTTGGCGAAGGTCAGGGTGGCGCCGAGGACCGCGGCGTGGCCGGCGGCGATGGTGAGGCCCAGGCCGTGGCCCCGGCCGCGTTCGGTGGCGCCGGTGCGGAAGCGCTGCGGCCCGTCGGCGAGGAGGTCGTCCGGGAAGCCGGGGCCGTGGTCGCGCACGGTGATCCGGGCGCCGGTGACGGTGACCTCGACGGGCGGCGCGCCGTGCCGGTGGGCGTTGGCCACGAGGTTGGTGACGATGCGCTCCACCCGGCGCGGGTCGGTCGGGACGACGGCGGGGGCCTCCAGCCGCAGCCGGGTGTCGCCGCCGGCCTGCCCGGCGGCGTGGGTGACGAGGTCGCCGAGGGGGACCTCGTCGAGCCGTGCCCGCTCGGCACCGGCGTCCAGGCGCGAGACCTCCAGGAGGTCCTCGACCAGGACCCGCAGCGCGAGCACCTGCGTGCGGACCAGGCCCGCGGCCTCGTCGTCCTCCGGGAGCAGTCCCGCCGCCGTGACCAGGCCCATCAGCGGGGTGCGCAGCTCGTGGGCGACGTCGGCGGTGAAGCGTTTCTCCGCGGCCAGCCGCGCCTGCAGCGCGGCCGCCATCGCGTCCACCGCCACCGACATCTCGGTGATCTCGTCGCGGGCCCGGCCCCGGCTGCCGATCCGGGCGTCGAGGTCCCCGTCCGCGATCCGCCGGGCGGTACGGGAACCGTGGCGCAGACGCCGGTTCATCCGCTCCGCCCCGAGAGCGGCGGCGGGCACGACGACCAGGAGCGCGGCGAGCGCCGCCTTGACCATGCTGCGGTCCAGCAGCTGGAGACTGCGCACCTCGGCGCTCATGTCGGTCCGCACCACGATCACCCGGTCGCCGCCGACCGGGGCCGCCGCCCAGAGCCAGTACCAGTTCGGCTCCTTGACGTCGTACCAGAGCGCGTACGCGCCCGGCGTCCGCAGGTCGGCGACGGCCCGCGCCAACGGTGCCGGCAGCTCGGCCACGGTCTGCAGGTCCGCGAAGTCCGGACGGTCGCCCGTGAGCGAGAACTCCTTCTCCGCCGCGGCGACCTGCGCGGCCGCCAGCTCGCGCCCGGTCCGCTCGCCGCGCTGGTCCGTCGCCCGGTGGACGAGCACTCCGATCACGGCGGCGACCGCGCAGCAGGCCAGCGCGACCAGGGCCGCGACCTTCCAGCGCAGGGAACGCGGGTCGAACAGCCGGGTGGCCACCGGCTCAGCCCCGGACGAGCTTGTAGCCGAAGCCCCGGACGGTCTCGATCCGGTCCGCCCCGATCTTCTTGCGCAGCCGCACCACGCACAGGTCGACGACCCGGGTGTCGCCCTCCCAGCCGTAGTCCCAGACGTCGCGCAGCAGACGGCGGCGGTCCAGGACCGCGCCGGGGTTCTCGGCGAAGGCCAGCAACAGCCGCAGCTCGGTGGGCGTCAGCGGGACCGGCCGCCCGTCCAGGCGCACCTCCAGGCCGCGCAGGTCGACGGTCAGGTCGCCGAAGACGAGGAGGTCGGGGGAGGAGGAGGCCGCCGGGGGCTCCGGGGGCCGCGCCGGTCCGGCGGGCGCGGACGGCGCCTGCGCGGCCCGTTCGTCGTGCGCGGGCTCCGGGGCGGGAGCGCGGTGGACGGTCGCGCGGCGCAGCAGGGAGCGGATCCGGGCGACGAGGACGGGGATGTCCACCGGCTTGACCACGTAGTCGTCGGCGCCGGCCTCCAGCCCGGCCACGACGTCGAGGGCGTCGCCCCGGGCGGACATCATCAGGATCGGGGTCAGGCTCTCCTCGCGGACGCGCCGGCACAGGCCGATGCCGTCGAGGCTCGGGAGCATCACGTCCAGGATCAGCACGTCGTGCGCCCCGGCCCGGAACGCCTCCAGGCCGTCGAGGCCGTCCCCGGTGACGTCGACCTCGTAGCCGTAGCGTTCCAGGGCCAGTTGCACCGAGCGGCGGATGACCGCGTCGTCCTCGACGAGCAGCACGCCGACCGGGTCGGGCACACGAATGGCGGACAAGGGTTCTCCGATGTGTTCGCCCGGGGAGCCGCACTCCTCCGGGCCCGCGGGTGTTCGATCGTAGCCGTACGGGCGGCCGGGCGGCGGGGCGGCCGGGCGGCGGGGCGGCCGGGGGCGGCCGGGCGGCAGGGGGTGGCACCGGGGCCCGCCCCCGCGGACCGGTCAGAGCCGCAGGGACGCCGCGACCGGCAGGTGGTCGCTGCCGGTGGCGGGCAGAGTCCATGCCGCACGCGGCGTGACGCCGGCCACCAGGATCTGGTCGATCCGGACCACCGGGAACGCCGCGGGCCAGGTGAAGCCCAGGCCGTCACCGGCCTCCCGCTGCGCCGACCGCAGCGGCCCCGTGAGCCCGCGCAGCGCGGAGTCGTCGACCGAACCGTTGAAGTCGCCCAGGACCACGATCCGGGTGAGCCGCTCCGCCCGGAGGGCCTCGGCCAGCCGTGCCGCCGCCTCGTTGCGGCGGGCGGTGGCGAAGCCGCCGGCCAGGTGCACCCGGACGGAGGCGAGGTGCACCGCGTAGAGCGCGACCGGCCCCTTCGGCGTCCGCACGGTGGCGCGCACCGCCCTGGTCCAGGGCATGATCTCCACCGGCTCCACCTCCTCGACCGGGTACCTGCTCCACACCCCGACGCCGCCCCGCACCTCGGAGTAGGGGTAGGCGGCCGCCAGTTCGTGCCGGAAGGCGGCCTGCGCCCGGCTCGCCAGCTCCTCCACCGCCAGGACGTCGGCGTCCGAGGCCGCCAGGGCGCGGGCCGTGCGGCCCGGATCGGGGTTCTCCTCGTTCACGTTGTGGCTCACCACCGTGAAGTCCCCGCCGCCGGACCTCCTGTCGACGAGGGCGGGCCCGAACAGCACGGTCCACACCAGGGCGGGGACCAGCACGGCGACCGCGGCCAGGGCCGACCGGCGCACCGCCGCGCAGCACAGCAGCAGGACGACGCCCAGCCCCGACCACGGCAGCAGCGTCTGGCAGAGACTGCCGAGGTTGCCGACGGTGTTCGGCAGGTGGGAGCTCAGGGCCATGGGCGCGGCACAGAGCAACGCGGCCGCGGCGATCAGCCGGCCGCGCGGCCTGCGCCGTCCCCGCCGCCCCGGCCCGTCGGCCGCCGCCGGCCCGCCCCCGGGCGAGGGCGCCGGCGGGGCCGGGTCCGTGCCTGTGCCCGCGCCCGTGCCCGTGCCCGTGCCCGTGTCGATGCCCGCGTCCGTGCCCGCGTCCGTGTCGATGCCCGTGCCTGCGTCCGTGCCCGCGTTCACGCCCACTCCCGGCGGCCGCCGTCGAGCGCGGGCAGGACCGGCGGCAGCTTCTGCCGCAACGCGTCGACGAGCCGCCCGCTGTTCTCCAACGCCGCCCGCATGCCCTCGGCGGGCGTCGTCCCGGCGCGCTGGCCCAGCACCACGCCGAGGACCAGCCGACGTCCCGCCCCGGCCCCGCCGCCCTCCGGCACCTCCAGGGCCCACATCAGATTGCCGCCCGCCGGTGTACTCGAACCGGTCTTCAGCCCCACCACCCCGGGACGGTCGAGCAGCGCGTTGGTGTTGTGCAACGGCACCGCGCGGCCGGGGAGCGTGGTGCTGCGCAGGGCCACGGTGGCGCGCAGCGCCGGGTCCTTCATCGCCTCGCGGGCCAGCACCAGCTGGTCGGCGGCCGTGGACACGGTCGTGGGCTCGATCCCGCTGGCCCCGGTGTAGGCCGTCGCGGTCATCCCCAGCCGGGCCGCCTCCGCGTTCATCCGCTTCACGAACGCCTCTTCGCTGCCCGCGTCCCAACGGGCCAGCAGCCGGGCCACGTTGTTCGCGGACGGGAGGAGCATGACCTCCAGCAGCTTGCGCTGGGTGAGCCGTTGGCCCTCGACCACGGGAGCCGTCGACTCGCTCGTCGACGCCGACTCGGCCGCCGCCCGGGCGTCCACCGTGATCGTCGGGCCGTCCTCGCCGTCCCGGAGCGGGTGGTCCCGCAGGACGACGTACGCCGTCATCACCTTGGTGACGCTCGCGATCGGCACCGGCTGCTGCGGCCCGTTCACTCCCAGGACGCCGACCTTCGTCACGGCGACCGCCGACTGCCCCTCCTCCGGCCACGGCAGATCGAGATCGACGACGGGCGCAGGAGCCGGCAGCGTCGGCGGCCCCTCGACCCGGACGCCTCCTTTCCGGGCGCCACCGGTCTCCGCCCCGTCCGGCAGGGTCGCCGCCACGCCACCACCGGCGCCCGCGACCAGCACGGCGGCCAGCAGCCACAGCACCCTGCGGCGGGGCGCCCGGCGACGGCCCGGCACGGCGCCGGAATCGTGGTTTTCATGTTTCGTCACGGCGGACACGGCAGGGACCTCCCGGAGCTGGGGAACACGGAGCCCCGGCGGCACGGACGGCCACCCGGGGGGTGTTCACAGACTCCGCGACGGCTGCTTCGAGCCGGTCGTCACCCGACTTCGGCCGGCACGCGATCGTGTATCAACCACGTACCGGTGGCCCGGGGACGGACGCGAGGACCGAAGCGTCCTCCACGCGAGCGAGGGGTGAGCCGCGGCAGGCGCGTGATCCCTTCTCCTGAGGGTGCAGGAGGAGCCGCTCCGGTGCTGTCCGCGACCGCCCGCCGCGCGGCAGGGCCGTCCACCGGACAGAGGGCGCGCCTGCCCGCCGTGGACGGGTCGCGCAAGGGCGTCCGCACCGTCCGCACCGTCCGGGCCGTCCGCACCGTCCGGACCGGCTCGTCCCGGTCGACGCCCCAACGGCGGGGCAGGCCCCCTCCCGCCCGAAGCGGTGGCTACGGGCGGGAGTTCTTGCCGTTGGGCTGCGTCTTCTGGTTGTAGATCTCCTTGCCGGCCGCGTCGAAGGCGTGGACGTAGGGGCTCGGGGAGGGGTTCCCGGTGGAACCGGTGGACACGGCCGCCGTGTGGACGAACGCGCCGCCCGCCATGACGGCCGGGTACTGGGTCGGGTCGTCGCCGTAGCTGACGGTGACCTTGGCGACCTCGGGCGTGTAGTGCCCCGCGCCCAGCGAGAGGTAATGCCCGGCGTCGGCCGGCGTGCTGAAGGTGTTGAAGAACTTGATCAGGTGACCGGCACCCCACAGGCGGTCGTTGACGGAGGTGGCGGGGACGGACGTGCTGGTGCCCCGGTCGCCCTTCGTCTCGCACTGCACGTACTGGCCGGCGGAGTCGACGGCGACGACCACGCCGTCGGTGTTCGCCGAGGCGACCGGGGTGCGGACCGCGACCACCGCCTGGTACCGGGAGGCGTCGGCGCCCAGGCAGGAGCCCAGGATCCGCGCGACGGTCCCGGCGTCGATCGGGGAGGTCGCCGTGCTGGTGATGGCGGAGGCGGCCGGGGGGCGCGGGGAGGCGGACCCGGGGGAGGGGTCCGTGGTGGCCGCTCCCTGGTGCGGGTCCGGTGAGCGTTGCGGCTCCGGCGAGCTTTGCGGTTCCGGCGAGTGCCCTGGTCCCGAGGAGTGCTGTGATCCGGGGGACCGCCCCGGCTCCGGTGAGTGCAGCGCGGACGGGAGGGCCAGGCACAGGGCTGTCGCGGCGCAGGCCGCCGTCACGCCGAGGGCGCGCCGGCGGTGGCGGCGCCGGTCGGCACGCCGGCGGATCTCCGCAGCGGGCAGGGCGGGCGCGGACATCTGCGTGCCGAGCAGCCGCAGCCGGTCGCCGAGGGTGTCGCGGACGGGGTCAGACACGGAGCTTTCCTTCCTCGCCGGTCGGGGCCCGCTCGGCGAGCACGGCCGCGAGCGCGGTCCGGCCGCGGGCGAGGCGGCTCTTGACGGCGCTGACGCTGGCGCCGGTCTCGGCGGCGACCTGCTCGACGGAGAGATCGCACATGTGGTGCAGGACCAGGGCACCTCGCTGTGCCTCGGGCAGGTCGCGGAGCGCGGTGACCAGCATCAGGTGCTCCTCGCTGGGGGGCTCGACGGTGGGTGGTTCCCGGCGGTGGTGGCGTCCGGCCAGGTGCAGGCCCCGGGCCAGCCGCCGCCAGCGGGAGAGGGCCAGCCGCCGGGCCGTGGTCCGGATCCATGCCTCGGGGGCGTCGTCCGGGTCGAGGGTGCGCCTCCGGTCCCACGCGCGGACGAAGGCCTCCTGGACCACGTCCTGCGCCTCGGACCAGTCGCCGGTCATCGCGTAGAGCTGCCCGGTCAGGCGGGAGAAGGACGCCGCGTAGAACGCGTCGAACTCCTGTGGCGTCATCAAGGGCCTCTCCTACGGGACTGTCCTTCGGTTCGCGGCACAGGCGGCCCGCGGGGAGGCCTTCCTCGGCCGCGGCGGTGGAGCCGTGCGTCCTGGGTGGAGCCTCCCGCCCTGTACGCACGAGAGCCGCCCCCCGGTCGCACCCACGGCCTATGACATGGATCACGTGTGCGGGGCGCGACCCGCCGGGCGCCGGGGGGCGTACAGGGGCGCCGGCGTCAACCGGACGCTCGCAGGAAGGGACACGGATTCATGCGCATCCGCCCGATCATGCTCACCGCCGCCACTCTCACCGCCGCGGCCATCGCGGCCGCGGGGGGAATGGCCACCGCCGCAACCGGCACCCCCACGTCCGCCCCGGCCCCCGCTGCCGCGCCTCACAGTGAGCCCGCTGCCGCGCCGGCCACCCCGGCCACCCCCGCTGCCGCGCCGGCCACCCCGGCCACCCCCGCCGCCGCGCCCACCACCCCGGTCGTCACCGGCGTGCCCACCACGCCGGGTGCCTTCACCGTCACCAGCACGGCGACGTCCCCGATCGACGCCGGGGACGTCGCGGGGATCCTGGGCTCCTGCCTGGGCGCCGACGCCTCCCGGTACCAGGCGGTGGTGGCGGTCCGCACTCCGGTCGCCTCGGCGAACACCGACGGCGTGGTCGTCGCCGTCGACTCCGCCGGCCAGTACGTGCAGTGCGAGACGAAGGGCGGCCAGGGCAGCAGCATGTCCTCCCCCGCGACGTTCATCAACGACCGCCTGTGGGGTGCCGGTCACCTGATCGAGTTCTTCGACAGCTTCAGCGAGAAGGTCGGTGCCGGGCAGTACCTCGCGCTGGGCGCGGGGCACTACACGCCCGAGGTCGCCAAGGTCACCGTCAGCTACGGCGACGACCCGACCCAGTACCCGGCCGTCATGGCGGGTGGCGCGTTCGTCCACACGGCGGCCATCTCCACCGACCCCAACGGGCACTCCTTCCCGCCGAGCCCCTACGTCCACGCCTTCGACGCGGCCGGCAAGGAGATCTACAACCAGAAGACGCAGCCCAACGTCAAGAAGGCCCCCCGCTAGCCACTGCTGCAGGTGCCCGGCGGTGGGGCGGCGGTCGATCATACGCCGCGCGCGCCGCAGCTCGCCGAAGCCGCTCCTCCGTGAGCGGATCCATCGGCGGGGAGGCCGTCGGGCGCTCTCCGGGTTTCTTCCGGTCATCGGATCGTCGGTCCGATCGCGCCGCTGACTGACGCGCCGTGGGCGCGGACAGAGCCGCGAGACCGTCTGCCCCGGTCTCGCGGTGGCGACAGGGGCGGGGGGCTCCACACCCCGAACAGGATCCCCCGCACACAGCCCCTGTCGCTCAGCGGCGGGCCACCGATCCCGCGACGCCGCTGCTGCCGATCCGGCAGCAGCGGCTCGATCCGGTCCCACGACTCCTCCGACACCAGCCCCGGCGGTCCCGTCCCCGGGGCCTGCTCAACGAGCCGATGGTCGAACAGACCTGGGTACCGCGTTGCCCTGCCGGCTCTTCCAGGTCCCTGACGGCAGTCACATGATCCGATCCTCGAACAGCTCCTCGGCCCTTCGGCGTCGGAATCGTCCGTCCGGCAGTAGCCTCTGGTCGGTAACGACGGTCGGGGAAGCGTGAATTGGAGGCGGCGTTGGCCGAAGGGGAGGTCGTGGCCCGGGGTGGTGACGGGGAGGAGGACGCTCCGCTGCACGAGCGCGAGGCCGAGATCCGGTCGGCCGGGCTGGCGGTGGGGGCGCTGACCCGGGGCGGAGGGCCGGGGGTCGGGGAACTGCTGGTGTACACCGGGGCGGCCGGGCTGGGCAAGACCGCGGTGCTGACCGAGGTGCGGCGGAAGGCCGGGCGGGCGGGGTGCACCGTGCTGTTCGCCCGGGGTGGGGAGCGGCAGCGGCACGAGCCGTTCCGGGTGGTGCGCCAGCTCTTGCAGCCGGTGCTGGCGGCCCTGTCCGAGGAGGAACGGGGGCAGGTGTTCGGGCCGTGGGAGGGTGTCGTCGGCCCGGCAGTGGGGCTGCTGCCGCCGGGCGGGCAGCTCGACCCGCAGGGAGTGCGGGACGGCCTGGACTTCGTCCTCACCCGCCTCGTGCAGGTGCGCCCGCCGGTGGCCGTGATCGTCGACGACCTGCACTGGGCGGATCCGGAGTCGCTCGGCTGGCTGGCGAGTTTCGCGGTCGCCGCACGGGAGTTGCCGGCCCTGCTGGTGCTGGCCTGCCGCGACGAGTTCACCGACGACGCCCTGACGCTCCAGCGCGGCCTGCTCGGCCGGGCCGACCGGCGCCACGAACTGCGCCCGCTCCAGCCGGCCTCGGTCGCGCGGCTGGTCCGCGCCGCCCTGGGCGCGGGGGCGGAGGACGCCTTCTGCCGCCACGTCTGGGCGGTCACCGCCGGCAACCCGTACGAGACCACCGCGCTGCTGCGCGAGGCGGTCGGTCAGCGGCTCGACCCCGTCGAGGAGAGTGTCGGCCAGCTCCGCGAACTCGCGGCCGAAGCCCGGGGGATGACGCTCCGGCACTGGCTCGACCGGATCGGCCCGACCGCCATGCGGTTCGCCTGGGCCGCGTCCATGCTGGGCACCGACATCCGCCCCGACCTCGCCGCCGTGATCTGCGCCCAGGGCCCGGAGACCGCCGCCGAGTCGGTCCGGGAGCTGCGCCGCAACGGGGTCCTGGCCGGCGCACCGGGCGGCCGGCTGGAGTTCGTCCACCCGCTGATCGCCACCTCGGTCTACCAGTCGATGCCCCCCGCCACCCGCACCGGGATGCACGGGGTCGCCGCCGTCGAGACCGAGAACGCCGGCCTCGGCCTGCTGGTGGCCTCCCGGCACCTGCTGGAGACCCTGCCCGAGGGCGACGGCGAGATCGTCGGCAAGCTGCGCCGGGCGGCCCGCGAGCACCTGGCCATTGGCGCGCCCGAGGCCGCCCAGCGCTGCCTGCGCCGCGCCATCAGCGAACCGCCCGCCGACGAGGACCGGGCCGAAGTGCTCTACGAGCTCGGCTGCTCGGCCCTGCTCACCGACCCGGCGACCACCGTGAACCAGCTGCGCCTGGCGCTCGCGGACCCGTACGGGCTGGGCCCGGAGCGCCGGGTCGACGCGGTCTTCCGGCTCGCCCAGGCCCTCGCCCACAGCAACCGGCTCGGCGAGGCCGCCGCGGTGTGCGCGGCGGAGGCCGCCGACACCCTGCCCGGACCGGGCCGTCTGCGCCTGGAGGTCGCCCACTTCATGTTCGCCGCGTTCCAGTCCGAGGACGCGGACGGTCCGGGCCGCTCCCGCAGGCTCGCGGAGTTCGACCGGATGCTCGCCACGGTCGGCATGGCGTTCCGGGACCTCGGGGCCGACGGCCCGGGATCCACCCCGACCGGTACCGGCGCAGCGCACCGGACCGGCACCGGCACCGGCACCGGCACCGGCGGCGGGCCGCTGCCGCGCGAAGCCCTCTTCGAACACAGCGGCCTCGCCCACGCGGTGGCCGTGCTGCGCTGCTGGGACCTCACGCTGCGCGGCGCCGACCGCGACGAGGCGATCGCCCTCGCCGACTCCGCGCTGCCGGACGGCCGCCTGCCGCACAGCCTCGGCTGGACCAACACCGTCTGGGGCTTCGAGCTGCCCGGGATCCTCGGCATCAGCTACCTCTACGCCGACCGCGTCGACCGCGCGGAGGAGCTGTTCACCGAGGCCGTCCGCGCCTACGAGGTCGCCGGGTGGAGCGGCGGTCACCTCGGCTTCGCCTACCTGCTGACCGGCATGCTCCGGTTCCGCTGCGGCGCCCTGGCCGACGCGGAGGACTACCTGCGCCGGGCGCTGCGGATCGCCGAACGGATCGGCCCGGGCGTCCCGTTGCACTGGGACGCGGTCGGGGCGCTGGCCGAGACCCTGGCCGCGCGCGGCCGGCTGCCCGAGGCCCTGGAGCTGGCGCGCGAGCACGCCTTCGGCCCGCCCTACCCGACGGTGATGGTGCTGCCCGACGCCCCCACCCTCTACGGCCGACTCCTGCTGGCCCGGGGCGACGCCCCCGGCGCGGCCGCGACGCTGACCGCCGCCGGCGCGGCGCTGGACGCCCGCGGGTGGCGCAATACGGTGTGGGCGCCGTGGCTCGGGCACCTGGCCCGCGCGATCGCCCCCGACCAGCCGGAGCGGGCCCGTGACCTCGCCGAGGAGGCCGTCCGCCGGGCCCGGGCGACCGGGACGGACTCGGCCATCGGCAGCACGCTGCGGCTCTGCGCGGCCGTGCACGACCGGCCGCGCGCGGCCGAGCTGCTCGGGCAGGCCGTGCGCCACCTGGAGCGCTCGCCCGCCCGCTACGAGCACGCGATCGCCCTGGTCGACCTGGGCGAGGCGCTCGGCGCCGTCACCCCGGCCGCCCGCTCCGCCCTGGCACGCGGACTGGAGCTGGCCGTCCGCTGCGGCGCCGACGGCCTGGCCGCCCGCGCCGGAGACCTGCTGCACACCGGCGCGCCGGGCTGAACCGGCCCGGCCAACGGTGCCGGCCCGGCAACACGGCCCGAGCCGTCCCGGTGACCCCCGGCTACCACACGGACGCGGCGAACCCGATCGTTACCCACGACTTCGCGCGCACCGCCCCCGGGCGGCCCCGGCGCCGCTAGCCTGTCGTCCACTGCGGACGGGAAGGCGGCCGTCCGGGATCGCTGGGGGGCGGTTGTGGCCGAGCGGCTGATGGTGGACCTGCGGGCGGACGGCCGGGCGGCGGTGACCGAGTGGCCCACGGGGGAGGCGTTCCCGGCCCCGCCGTCGACCGGGGCGCCGCTGAGCTGGCCGCTGGACCACGAGGTCCTGGACGAGCTGCGCTGGTACCTGGAGGACTACCTGAGGGCGCCCTTCGGGGTCTACCGCGACCGGGGTCCGGAGGTGGAGCGGCGGCTGCCGGCCTGGGGGGCGGCGGTGTTCGAGGCGCTGTTCGGGGCGGGGCCGGCCCGGGACGCGTATCTGAGGGCCCGGGCCCGGGGCAACCGGCTGGAGATCGTCCTCCGCTCGGACTCCGCGGAACTCCTCGGCCTGCCCTGGGAGCTGATGGCCGACCCGGGCCGCCCCTCACCGCTGGCCCTGGACGGCGTGGCCCTCAGCCGCAGCCTGCCGAGCGCTGCCCTGGGGAGGGTCTTCACCGCCGGCGGCTCGCGGCTGCGGGTGCTGATGGTGATCGCCCGGCCGGACGGCACCGAGGACGTCGGCTTCCGGACGATCGCCCGCCCGCTGCTGCGGCGGCTGGAGGCGGTGCGCGGACAGGTCGACCTCGTCGTGCTGCGCCCGCCGACGCTGGAGCGGCTCGGCGAGGTGCTGGCCGGGGCGCGTGCGGAGGGCCGGCCGTTCCAGATCGTGCACTTCGACGGCCACGGGGTGTTCGGCGAGGAGCACCCCGACGGAACGGGCCCCCGGGGCATGCTGGTGTTCGAGGCGGCGGGTGGCGGCCCGGACCTCGTGTCGGCCGAGCGGGTCGCCCGGGTGCTGGCCGACGCCGAGGTGCCCCTGGTGGTCCTGAACGCCTGCCAGTCGGCCGCGATGGCCTCGCAGGTCGAGGCGGCGGTGGCCACCCGGCTGCTGCAGGAGGGCGCCGGGGCCGTGATCGCGATGGCGTACAGCGTCTACGCGGCGGCCGCCGCGGAGTTCATGACCGCCTTCTACGAGCGGCTCTTCGCCGGTGACCGGGTGGCGGAGGCGGTGGCCGCCGGACGTCGCCGGCTGGCCGTCCACAACCGCCGGCCCTCGCCGAGGGGCCCGCTGCCGCTGGCCGACTGGATCGTGCCGGTGCTGTACACCAGGAGCGAGGTGGCCCTGCCCGGCCTGGGCGCCGGGCGGACGGAGCCGGCCCGGTGGCCGGAGCGGCCCGACCTGGCGTCCGTCGGGGAGTTCGTCGGCCGGGACGGCCTGCTGCTGCGGCTGGACGTCGGCGCCAGGACGTGCGGGGTGGTGGTGCTGCACGGCCCCGGTGGGGCGGGCAAGACCGAGCTGGCGAAGGCCTTCGGCCGCTGGTACGGCGACACCGGCGGTACGGACGGCGCGGAGGCGGTGGTCTGGCACTCCTTCGAACCCGGGGTGGCGTCCTTCCGGTTGGCGAGCGTCGTCGACCGGGTCGGCCGGCAGCTGCTGGGCCCCGGACGGTTCGACCAACTCGGCCCCGAGGAGCGGCAGACGGCGGTCGAACGGGAACTGGCCACTCGGCGAACGCTGCTGATCTGGGACAACGTCGAGTCGGTCCACTCGATGCCGCACCCCGGCGACACCACCCCGCCCCTGGCGGAGGCGGAGCGCGCGGAGTTGCGGGCGTTCCTCGAACGGGTGGCACGCGGCGGGCGCAGCGCGGTGGTCCTGACCAGCCGCACGCCGGAGGACTGGCTGGGCCCGCAGCCGCTGCGGATCGCCGTCACGGGGCTGGACGCCGAGGAGTCCGCCGAGTACGCCGACCAGCTCCTCGCCGCGCTCCCCGGGGCGAGGCGACGGCGCGACAAGCCGGCGTTCGGTGAGCTGATGGACTGGCTGGACGGCCACCCGCTGAGCATGCGGCTCGTCCTTCCGCACCTCGACCGGCGGGACCCGGGGCCGGTGCTGGCCGCGCTCGTCGAGGGCGAGGCCCGGGTGCTCGGCGACGCGGACGAGGCCCGGGGGTCGTCGCTCGCCGCGAGCATCGCCTACTCGCTCGCCCACCTGCCGGACGCCGACCGCCGCGCCCTGTCGGCGATCACCCTGTTCCACGGGGCCGTCGACCTCTACGTGCTCAACATCTTCTCGGCGGACCTCGCTCTTCCCGGCCGCTTCCGGGGCCGCTCCCTGGAGGACTGGCGGCGGCTGTTGCGGCGGGCGGCGGGCATCGGGCTGCTCACCGAGTCGAGCGAGGCCGTGTACCAGATCCACCCGGCCCTGCCGGCCCACCTGACCGCCCAGTGGCGAAAGGAGGAGCCGGACTACGCCGCCCAGCACGAGACCGCGCTGCGCACGCTGATCAACACCCAGGCGACCTACTGCTCGTACGCCCGGGCGAAGTCGACGGGCGAGGAGGCGGGGTACGCGATGGCCGTCGTGCACGCCCAGCGCCGGACCGTGGGCACCCTGTTCGGCGAGGCGCTGCGACGCGGCCTGTGGGGCCAGGCGCTGGCGATCGTGCAGCCGTTGGACGACTACTGGGACGCGCGCGGCCTCTACGCGGAGGCGAGCGGGTGGGTCGACCGGGCCCGGCTGGTCCTGGAACGGGCCGACGGAACCCCGCCCCGGCTGGACTCCCCGGCCGGCCGGCTCTGGGGTTACCTGGTGTCCTCGGAGTCCTTCCGGCTGCTGCGCAGAGGGCGGACGGGCGACGCGGAGCGGATCGTCCGGGCGCTCCACCGCGCCGCCGAGGCGCTGCCGCCCGGCCCGGCCCGGCTCCGCGACCTCGCCCACTGCTACCAGAGCCTGGGCCGCATCGCGGTGGACCGGGCGCAGTGGACGGAGGCCGAACGGTGGTACCGCCGCTACCTCGAAGCCCTCGAAGGCACGGGGGACACCGGCAAGGTGGCGGCGGGCCTCTCCCAGCTCGGCGTGATCGCCCTCCAGCGCGGCCGGACGGCGGAGGCCGAGGCGTGGTTCCTCAAGGCCCTGGCGGGGTGCGAGGGGCTGGGCGACCGTTCCTCGGAGGCCCGCTGCTGCGTGAACCTCGGCATCGTGGCCCAGGAGCAGGGGCGCTTCCAGGACGCCGACAGGTGGTACCGGCGGGCGGCCGTCCGCGGCGAGGAACTCGGCGACATTCCGATGCTGCTGACCATCTGCCACCAGAACGCCACGATGGAGACCGACGTCGGGCGGCTGGAGGAGGCCGAGGACTGGTGCCGGCAGGCCCTGGTGCTCGCCGAGCGGCTGGGCCAGTTGCCCGACACGGCCCGCGTCCACCACCAGCTCGGCGTGCTCGCCGTGATGCGGGACCGGCTGGACGAGGCCGAGGCCTGGCACCGCAAGGCGCTGGAGATCCGGACGGCGATCGGCGATCCGCACGGAACGGCGGACAGCCGCCACCAGCTCGGCATCGTCGCCACCCAACGGGGGGACCTGGAGGAGGCCGTGGAGCAGTACACGCGGTCCAGGGAGGTCCGGGAGGAGATCGGCGACCTCGCGGGGCTGACGGTGACCTACCACCAGCTCGGGCTGACGGCCCACACCGGAGGCCGGCTGACCGAGGCCGAGGGGTGGTACCGCCGTGCGCTGGCCGTCTGCGAGCGGATCGGCGACCTTCCCGGGACGGCGCGCACCTGCACCATGTACGGCCAACTCGCCGAGCTCCAGGGGAAGACCGGGGAGGCGATGGAGTGGCTGGTGCGCGGAGTGACCTGCTTCGAGGAGTTCCCGCACCCCCTGACCCGGCCGACCGCCCACACCCTGAGGGCACTGACGCGCGACCACGGCATACAGGCCCTGGAAACGGCCTGGCGGTCGGTCACCGGGCAGCGGCTGCCGAGTGCCGTGCGCGACTTCGTGCGGAACTGAACCCAGCCCGCCACCACCGGACCACTGAGCGTGATCACCGGAGCCGGATCACCGAAACACGAGGAGACCACCCATGACCGACCCGATCGAGGCGGGCGCCCGCGCCGCCGCCCAGCGCCTCACCACCGCCCGCACGCCCTCGCTCACCGCCGACGTGGAGGCCGCCCTGCACGCCCGCGGGACGGCCGCCCGTCCCGGCCGCTACCTCGATCCGGTCGCCCTCGGCTCGCTCGTCGTCGCCGCGGCCACCCTGGCCTGGGCGGTCGTCAAGGACCTCCGCAAGCAGACCCCCGAGCCGAGCCCGGAGGTGGTCACCCGGATCGTCCGGATCCAACTGGAGGGGACGGAGGCGGCGCTGGCCTCGCTCACGCCGGAGGAGCGGCAGCGCGTCATCGGGATCGTCGTGGCGGAGACGCTCGACGCGGCGGCCACCGGCGAGGCGGCCACCGGCGACGCGGCCACCGGCGGGACGCCCGACGGCGGGGCCGCCGACCCGGGTGCGTGAGGGAGGGCGGCCGGGCGGGGTCAGGCGTAGATCCGGGTGTAGAGGTCCCGGATCTGGGCGGCGGTGGGGACGGCGGGGTTGTTGGCGGGGGAGCCGGAGGCGAGGGCCTGGTCGGCCATCAGGGGGATGAGGCGGGTCCAGGCGTCCTGGGGGATGCCGTAGGTGCGGGGGGTGGGGACGTCGAGGTCGCGGCAGAGGGCGCGCAGGGCGCCGACGAGCCCGTCGGCGGCCGCGGCGTCGGGGTCGGCGTCGGTCGCGACGCCCAGCGCGCGGGCGCAGTCGGCGTACCGGGCGGGCGCGGCGTGCACGGAGAAGGCCGTCACGGCGGGGAACAGCATCGCGTTCGACAGGCCGTGGGCGACGTGGAAGTGGGCGCCGATCGGGCGGCTCATGCCGTGCACCAGGGCGACGCTGGAGTTGGAGAAGGCGATGCCGGCCTGGGTCGCGGCCAGCATCATCGCCTCGCGGGCCCCGATGTCCGAGCCGTCCGCGTAGGCGCGGCGCAGATGGCGGCCGATGGTGGTGATCGCGGTGAGGGCGAGGCCGTCGGAGAAGGGGTTGGCCCTGCGGCTCACATAGGCCTCGACGGCGTGGGTGAGGGCGTCGATGCCGGTGTCGGCGGTCAGCCGGGGCGGCATCGACATGGTCAGTTCCACGTCGATCACGGCGGCGAGCGGCAGGAACGCCGGGCCGGGGCAGAGCATCTTCTCGTCCGTGGCGCTGTCGGTGATGACGGTGAACCGGGTCGCCTCCGAGCCGCTGCCCGCGGTGGTGGGCACGGCGATCACCGGCAGCGCCGGCCCGTGGTTGACCCGCGGCGCCTTGTAGTCGCGCATCTGCCCGCCCTGCACGCCCAGCAGGGCGAGGGCCTTGGCGGTGTCCATCGGGCTGCCGCCGCCGAACCCGATCACCGAGTCCGCCTCGTGCTCGTACAGCACCTTCAGGCCCGGG
Organism: Kitasatospora sp. NPDC058115; assembly: GCF_042884635.1. Classification (NCBI taxonomy): domain Bacteria; kingdom Bacillati; phylum Actinomycetota; class Actinomycetes; order Kitasatosporales; family Streptomycetaceae; genus Kitasatospora; species Kitasatospora sp. NPDC058115. The sequence continues at coordinate 207,210 of NZ_JBHVTL010000010.1, read as the reverse complement.
GCGAGCGAGTCGGTGGTCGGGTCGGGCACGGTGTCGGCGAACAGCCGCGGGTGCAGCCCGGCGCCGAGCAGCGTCGCCGTCAGGCGCTGCGCCGCGCCGCTGCCGACCAGGAAGGCGTCCGTCACGAGCAGGGGGCGGCTCAGCCCCAGTTCCCGCAGGACGTCGCCCAGTTCGGCGGCGGCGCCGCGGCCGACGCGCATGATCCGCGGCAGGGAGAGGCCGGCAACCATGGAGCACCCCTCGGTGGTGGGAGAGCGGTGACCGGGTCGCCCCGGCCGGGAAGGTTCGACTGTGCCGCCCGCGCGGGTGTGCGTTCAATCGCCAATCGTGCAGACGGCCTGTGCGTACCTGCAGATACGCTGAGCCGGTGCCCTCCCGTTCCCGCCCGGTCGGCGACCGGCTCCGCGCGGACGACCTCCGCTACCTGCTCGCGGTCGCCCGGACCGGCCGGCTGGTGACCGCCGCCGACGCGCTCGGCGTGGACCACACCACCGTCTCGCGCCGCATCGCCGCGCTGGAGAAGGGCCTCGGTGTGCGGCTGATGGAGCGCGGCACGGAGGGCTGGGCGCTGACGGACGCCGGGAAGGCCGTCTGCGAGAGCGCCCGCGCGATCGAGGACGCCCTCGTCCGCGCCGTCGACGCGGTGTCCGGCCGGGACGCGCCGTCACTGCACGGCACCGTCCGGGTCAGCGCGCCGGACGGCTTCGGCACCGTCTTCGCCACCCCGGCGCTGGCCCAGGTGCGCCGGGCCCACCCCCGGCTGCAGACGGAACTCATCACCGCGACGCGGCAGTTGCCGCTGCGCCCGGCCGGCTTCGACCTCGCCGTGACGATCGGCAGACCGCCGCGGAGCCGGCTGGTCACCGAACACCTCACCGACTACGCCCTGGGGCTGTACGCCGGGGAGGAGTACCTCGCGCGGTGCGGTGCGCCCGGCACGGTCGCCGAGCTGCGGGAGCACCCGCTGGTCTTCTACATCGAGTCGATGCTCCAGGTGGGCGACCTCGACATCGAGCGCCATCTGCCGGGCACCACGCCCGCGTTCTCCTCCACCAATGTGTTCGCCCAGGTGGAGGCGACCCGGCTGGGGGCCGGGGTCGGGGTGCTGCCCGCCTTCCTCGCCGACCGGGCCGGGCTGCGGCGGCTGCTGGCCGACGAGGTCGACATCCGGCTGCCGATCACGCTCGCCGTGCGCCGGGAGGCGGTGAGCCGCCCCGCCGTCCGGGCCGTGCGTGACGCGCTGCACCGGGAGGTCGCCGACCGCACCGCCGAACTGCTTCCCGGTCCGGCCCGCCGCGACGGCCCGGGGCACCAGGTCTGACCCGCGACCCGCGCCCGCGACCCGCGGCGGCGGCCGGCGGAACGGGTCGGGCCCGGGGGCGCCCCGACCCGCGAACGGGTCGGGCGCCCACGGGCCCGCTGCGGGACCGGGGGACCGGGGGCCGGTCAGCCGGCTGCCGGGGTGGCCGCGTTGCCGCCGGAGCGACGGCGCAGGTAGACGAAGCCGAGGCCGGCGGCCAGGGCGGTGGCCCCGGTGGCGGAGGCGACCTGCGCGTTGATCATGGGAACGGGGGCGGCGGGCGACGCGCCTCCGCACTCGGCGTGACCGATGATCAGGTTGGCGCCGTTGAGGGCCGGGAGGAGGGTGAAGTGGACGGCGTTGACGGTCAGCACGCCGTCGGCGTCGGTGCTCTGCTCGTTGAGGACCACCTGGCCGATGCCGGGGATGCTGACGGTGGTGTTCTGGGGGGCGTTGGCCTGCAGGGTGACCGGGGGGAGCGGGAACGGCAGGGTGACGGTGCCGGCGGCGATCGTGCCGTTCCCGGTGGCGCCGCTGGGAGTGGCGTTGCAGGTGGAGTTGACGCCGGTCAGGGTCGCGCTGCCGAGCGCGCCGAAGTCGATGCCGAGGCTGTCGACGGTGGCGCTGGCGGAGGAGGTGCCCGTGGTCGGGTCGCCCGCGGTGGTGGCCGTCAGCGTGGAGTCGGTGGCGAAGGGCCCGGCGGTCAGGCCGATCAGGGTGGAGGTGCCGCCGGGCGGATAGGTGGAGGTGGGGGTCGGGGGGACGGCGGCCAGACTGCCGAAGGCGTCGGCGGAGACGACGTAGGCGTTGGCCTCGGGGGAGGTGAGCGCGGCGTAGGCCGGGCCGGCCACCGAGGTCAGGAGGCCTGCGGCGAGTGCGGTGCCGGCCAGGACGCGGGCGCGCATGCGTGTTCTCACGGGGGGGCCTTTCATGCGGTGAAGGGGGGCTGGCAGAAGGCACTACCAGCGTGCGCATGCGATGACCTGGTTGTGTGATTTTCCTACGCGCCGCGGGGAGGTGTTGCGGAATACCCCTCGTGCGGCCCATCGCCGGGGTGCTCGCGCGGGGCTGTCAGGAGGAGAACCCGCCGACGGTGGCCGACTGGTCGAAGCGGTCGATGGGATCGATCGGGTCCATCGGGTCGAAGGGCGCGGGCTGGGCGGTACGGGCGGTCTTGTGCCAGGAGTCCCGGCGGCACAGGATGCGCCAGAACGCGCGGACCGCGACGACGTAGGTGGCGGCCGCGTAGAGGGCCAGGGCCAGGCCGTAGCCGAGGGCGGCGCGGAGACTGAGGCCCGGTTCGCAGCGCCGCCGGTACAGCGGCCCCCAGATGGCGAACTCGCCCACCCCGATCAGCAGGTAGATCAGCAGCAGCGGGGCGCCGCCGTGCTGGAGGAAGTCGAGGGTGAAGCGGGGGTAGGTGACGGCGTTGTAGGAGAAGGCCAGGACCGGCACCAGGTAGGCGACCAGGCCGACCAGCTGGAGCCAGGGCTGCGCCATGAAGTACAGGACCTCCAGGAAGCCGAGGGTGGTGAACTCGCGCGAGCCCCAGATCGGGCGCATGTAGCGGGCGCACTGCATGGAGCCCTGGGCCCAGCGCACCCGCTGGGTGAGCAGTTGCCGCACGCTCCACAGGGCCTCCTGGTCGACCCAGGCGTCGGTGGTGTAGCCGTTGCGCCAGCCGGCCAGCATCAGCCGCAGGCCGAGTTCGAAGTCCTCCAGCAGGGCCTTCCCCCACGGCCGTTGGTCGTCGAGGCCGACCGAGTCCAGGGCCGACAACCGGGTCAGCTGGCCGTTGCCGCCGACGTTGACGGTGCCGGTGTGCCGCCGGGTGATCTGCATGGCCGAGATCGGTCCGCGGAACTCCAGGTCCTGGAGGCGGGCCAGCAGCCGGGCGCAGCGGTTCCTGAGCCGCCCGCGCCCGGGCAGCGGTCTGGCGACGTCCCGGTTGGACATCCGGACCTCGACCTGGACGCCGCCGATCCGCGGGTCGCCGAAGTAGGCGTCGCCGGCGCACACCGCGAACGTGTTCGGGGAGGGGCGGCCGTCGGCGTCCAGCACGCAGACGATCACCCGGTCGGGATCGGTGTCGAGCCACAGGCCGGCGTTCAGCGCCCGGTACGCGGCGTTGAGGGCGTCGCCCTTGCCGGTCCGGGCCTCGGGCAGGCGCCGGGAGACGAGGTGGACGGGCCGGCCGGCCCGTTCCCTGGCCCGGACCAGATCGGCGGTGCCGTCGGTGGAGTGGTCGTCGACCACCCACACGGTGGCCTCGGGGAAGTACTCGCCGAGGTAGTCGAGGGTGGTGCCGATGACGGCCTCCTCGTCCCGGCAGGGAATGAAGAAGTGCCAGTCGAAGGCCTCCGGGTCGCCCGGCGGCCGCGAACGGGAGCGCAGGTAGTTGCGCACGATGACGGCGACGTAGGCCAGGAAGCTGACGCCCAGGACGAAGGAGAGCGAGATCGAGGTGTCGAGGAGGGTCACTGCTCGGGCTCCTCGCCGTCATGGGCGGGCCTGCGGGCGACGATGCGCAGGTAGAGCAGGAACGCGGCGAGGGCGGCGGCCATCATCAGGACCGATCCGAGCAGGACGTGCGCCCAGCCGAAGCCCTCCTCGCCGAGGTGGTGCTGCATCGCGACGATGAGCGTGAGACGGCCGAGGTTGGTGGCCACCAGCATGGCGGCGGCCACGGCGAACGCCAGCAGCATTCGCGCGGGCCGGCGGGTGCTGAAGAGCAGCAGCAGGCCGGTCAGCAGCGCGAACGGGGCGATCAGCAGGGCGCTGCTGCACCCGGCGGTCAGCGCGATCCCGCGGTGGAAGCCGGCGTCCGTGCCCGCGTAGAGGACCGGGGCGCTCGGCCCGGCCAGGAGCATCGTGCGCAGGCCCAGCAGGTGCTCGACCAGCCACGCCGCCGAGGTGATCTCCCGGTGGCGGTAGTAGTGCTCGCCGGCGACGAGCATGCCGCAGGTGCCGAGCAGCACGGGCCCGAAGACCCGGCCGAGCACCGTGGTGCGGGCCGCCGCGGTCGGGTGCCGGCGGGCCCGCCACGACGACGGCCCGGACAGCGAAGAGGTGTCAGTGAACACAGGGGCACTCCCGGGACGAAGGGCAGGAAGCGGGGCCGCCGCGCGGGAGCGTTCCCCTGCGGCGGCCCCGGCTCATGGATCGGTTCACCCTCGGTCGCGCCCCTGACGGTCCTGCGACCGGACGTCCGCGGCCAACTGGCCGCGGCGGATCAGGGCGACGCCGGTGACCACCATCACCACCGCGACCGCCGCGGCGATCCCGAGGCCGGGAGAGCCGGTGGCGGCCAGCGCACCGCCGGCTCCGACCGCCGGCGGGATCCCGCCGTGAATGTGTCCGTACACGAGGTTTCCTCCATTTCCACCAGGCGGCCGACACCGCTCGGCGGTGTCGGCCAGGACTCCCGATGGTGCTGGCCCGCTGCCCCCGGAAGGGTGACGCCACGCGCCGCCCGGCGGCGAATCCACCCGCACGCCGCATCCCCCGGAACCCGCCCCGGTGACCCGCCGCCGCGGGGCCGCCGGTCCGGGGCGGGCCCTGGTCCGAACGGGGGGCGTTGCCGAATTCCGGCCGGAATCCCCGCATTCCGCGGCCACGCCGTGCCGATACTGCAGCAATCCCTCGACACATATGACAATCGGAGAACAATGTCTTCCGTTGATGTCGCCCTGGTCTTCGGAACCCGGCCGGAAATCGTCAAACTCGCCGGTGTCGCCCGCCTCCTCGGGCCGCAGGCCAGGATCGTGTGGACCGGCCAGCACTGGGACGCCGGCCTCACCACCTGCTTCTTCGAGCAGTACGGCCTGCCCCGCCCCCACCACCTCCTCAAGGGCGTCGGCGGCGAGGCCCGGGGTCAGCAGATCGGCCGCATGATCGCCGCCCTCAGCGACCACTTCACCAAGCGTCCCCCGGCCGCCGCCGTCGTCCAGGGGGACACCAACACCGCCGCCGCCGGAGCCCTGGGCGCACACTGCGCGGGAATTCCCGTGGTCCACGTCGAAGCGGGTCTGCGCTCCTTCGACGACGACATGCCCGAGGAGACCAACCGGCGCCTCATCGCGCCCGTCGCCGACCTGCACTGCGCCCCGACCCCCACGGCCGCCGCCCACCTGCTGCGCGAGGGCATCGACGCCGGACGCGTGCTGGTCACCGGCAACACCGTCGTCGAGGCGACGCTGGAGACGCTCCCCGCGGAGGCCGAGGCCCACCGGGTCCTCGCCCGGTACGAGGTGGCCCGGGACGCCTACGTCCTCGCCACCGTCCACCGCCCGGAGAACACCGACGACCCCGCGCGCCTGGCCCAGCTCCTCGACCAGCTCGCCGCCGTCGACCTGCCGGTCCTGATGCCGCTGCACCCGCGCACCCGGGCCGCCGTCGACCGCTACGGCCTGCGGCGCTCGATCACCCGGCTGCGGCAGATCCCCCCGCTCGACCACGCCACCTTCCTGGCCCTGGCCCGCCACTGCCGCCTGCTGGTTTCCGACTCCGGTGGCGTGCAGGAGGAGTGCACCGTCCTCAAGCGCCCCCTGATCGTGGTCCGCAACTCCACCGAGCGCCCCGAGGCCGTCCGGGCCGGCTTCGCCCGCCTGGCCCAGCCGGGCCATCAACTCGCGTGCGCGCTGCGCGAGATGCTCGACGATACCGCGCTCACCGGGCGCCTCGCCCGCGTGCCCTCGCCGTACGGCGACGGCACGGCCAGCGCTGAGATCGTCGCCGCCGTCCGCGCGCGCTACCTCACCCCCGGCCGCACGCCCGGCGCTCAGCTGCCGGCCCCCGGACACGCGCCGGACCGGGCCGGCACCGTGACGGCCCACCGGCCCTGAGGCCTGGCGGGCCGTCAGCGTCCGGTGGGTCCGTTCGATCGCACCGGTCCCCTGATGGATCAGGTGACGGCTCGCCAGGATGACAGATAGTAATATTATGTGCACATAGTGTTTCCATGACAAGAGACCTTCGCGGTCCGTCGCGGCTCCTCAAGCGCACGGCCCGCCTCGTGACGACAGCGACGTTGCTGGGACTCCTCGGCACCGGGGCCACCGGGCTCACCGGGCTCACCGGGTTACAGGCACGGGCCGAACCGATTCCCGACCACGTGCGGGCGAGCACGGGCGGCCGCGTTCTGGCGACCGGCACGCCACTGCTCAACGAGACCTTCACCGGAGCCACGGCGGACCCCCGCTTCACCGCCGTGGGCACCGCCTGCCTCACCGGTGCGCCCACCGGCGTCCCCGGCCCCGGCAGCCACCCGCTCACGGGCTGTCCGGCGATCGAGGTCGGGCCGGTGCCGCCGCGCAACGGCGCGCCGCACGGATACCTCCAGATCACCGACTCCGGCTTCGACGAGGCGGGCGCCGTTCTCTTCGACCAGGCGCTGCCCGCCGGCAACGGCCTGGACGTCACCTTCGACCAGTGGCAGTACGGCAGCACCACGCCCGCCACCCCGGCCGACGGCATCTCCTTCTTCCTGGTCAACGGCGACACCTCGCTCGACCACGCCGGCGCCTTCGGCGGCAGCCTCGGCTACGCGCAGAAGCTGCCCGACGACAACCCGAGCCTCACCTTCCTGCCCGGTGTCGACCGCGGCTACCTGGGTGTCGGCCTGGACGTGCTCGGCAACTACTTCGGCGACTGGGAGCACCGCGGCAACGGCTGCGCGACGCGCTCCCCGGCCGGCACCGGCTTCCGCGTCCCGGCCCCCGGCGCCAACATGGTCACCGTCCGCGGCCCCGGTGACGGCACCACCGGCTACTGCTTCCTGACCGCGACCACCAGCAACTTCACCACCACCGGCCCGTGGCCCTCCACCCTTCCGGGCACCATCCAGGGCCCGCTGACGGTGATGCCGCCGCTGGTGACCCCGGCGCAGGCGGAGACCCTGCTGGAGCCCTCCCGCCGCCGGGTGAACATCCACCTGACGCCCGCGCCGAACCCGGTGCTGACGATCAGCGTCGACTTCAACAACGGCACCGGCTCGCACCAGGTGCTGTCCACCCCGGCGCCCCAGCCGGTCCCCTCCACCTACAAGTTCGGCTTCGCCGGATCCACGGGCGCCTTCACCGACGTGCACCTGATCCGCAACGTCACCGTCACCACCGAGCAGCCGCTGCCCGCGCTGAACCTGGTCAAGCAGGTCCGCCGGCCGCTGCCCGGGCTGATCACGGTCGGCACGGCGCTGGAGTACGACTTCGTGGTCACCAACTCGGGGAACGTGGCGATCGACAACCTGGGCGTCAACGACCCCAAGGTCGGGCCGGTCAGCTGCCCCGTGGTCACCCTGGACCCCGGTGCGACGGTCACCTGTACGGCCTCCTACCTGGTGTCCGCCGCGGACGCCCAGGCCGGCCAGGTGCCCAACACGGCCGTGGCCACCGGCACCGCCGACGGCGCCCCGATCTCGTCCCCGCCGTCCTCGGAGAACGTGCCCGTCGTGGCACCGCCGGGCATCGACCTGAGCAAGCACGTCGACGCCCCCGGGCCGTTCGCGGTCGGGGACGTCGTGCCGTACAGCTACGTGGTCAAGAACACCGGCGGTGTCCAGGTGGACGGCCTGACCGTGACGGACGACAAGGTCACCGGCATCACCTGCGACGCCACCACGCTGGCCCCGTCCGGCAGCCCCGGCGACAGCACCGTCTGCCACGGCAGCTACGCCATCACCCAGACGGACGCCGACGCGGGCCAGGTCGTCAACAACGCGCTCGCCCAGGGTGTGGCCGACGGATCCCCCGTCACCTCGCCCCCGGCGCAGGCCACCGTCCCGGTGGTGTCCACATCGAGCCTGGCCCTGACCAAGCAGCCGAGCACCCCCGGCCCGGTGCACGAGGGCGACACGGTCACCTACACCTACACGGTGACGAACACCGGGACGACCACGCTGACCGGCCTGACCGTCGTCGACGACCACGTCACGCCGGTGACCTGCGTGACGGCGACCCTCCTTCCCGCGGAGAGCACGACGTGCACCGGCAGCTACGTGGTGACCGCCGCGGACGCGGTGGTCGGCCAGGTCACGAACGTGGCGACGGCGAACGGCGTCAACCCGCAGGGTCTGCCCGTCGAGAGTCCGCCGGCGCAGGCCGTCGTCGTGGTCGCGGGCGTCGCGAGCCTGTCGCTGACCAAGCTGGCGGACACGGGAGGTCCGGTGAACGTCGGTGACCTCATCACCTACACGTACACGGTGACCAATACCGGTACGGCGGCGGTGCACGACCTGACGGTGACCGACGACCGCGTGTCACCCGTGATCTGCACGGCGACCACGCTGGCCGCCGGGGAGAGCACGACATGTACCGGCAGCTACGTGGTGACGACCGCGGACGCGGTGGTCGGCCAGGTCATCAATGTGGCGACGGTGAGTGGCCTCGACCCGCAGGGCCTGCCGGTGGTGAGTCCGCCGGCGCAGGAGACGGTGCCGGTCACTTCCGTCGCCGGGCTGTCGCTGGCGAAGACGGCGGACACGGCCGGTCCGGTGAACGTGGGTGACACCATCACCTACACGTACACGGTGACGAACACGGGCACGGCCGCCGTTCACAACCTGACGGTGACCGACGACCGGGTCTCGCCGATCACGTGTTCGGCGACTTCGCTGGCGGCCGGAGCGAGCACGACGTGCACCGGTAGCTATGTGGTGACGGCCGCGGATGCG
>NZ_JBHVTL010000010.1:0-198142 GCF_042884635.1 Kitasatospora sp. NPDC058115 | reverse complement strand
CGAATGTGGCGACGGCCCAGGGTCTCGACCCGGCGGGTCTGCCGGTGGTGAGTCCGCCGGCTCAGGCGACGGTGCCGGTCACCTCTGTCGCCGGCTTGTCCCTGGCGAAGACGGCGGACACGGCCGGTCCGGTGAACGTGGGTGACACGATCACGTACACGTACACGGTGACCAACACCGGTACGGCTGCGGTGCACTCGCTGACCGTGACGGATGACCGGGTCTCGCCGATCACGTGTTCGGCGACTTCGCTGGCGGCCGGAGCGAGCACGACGTGCACCGGTAGCTATGTGGTGACGGCCGCGGATGCGGTGGCGGGTGAGGTGACGAATGTGGCGACGGCCCAGGGTCTCGACCCGGCGGGTCTGCCGGTGGTGAGTCCGCCGGCTCAGGCGACGGTGCCGGTCACCTCTGTCGCCGGCCTGTCGCTGACGAAGAAGGCGAACACCGCCGGTCCGGTGAACGTGGGTGACACCATCACCTACACCTACACCGTGACCAACACCGGTACGGCGACCGTGAACAGCCTGACGGTGACGGATGACCGCGTGTCGCCGGTGACGTGCGTGGCGACTTCGCTGGCCGCCGGAGCGAGCACCACCTGCACGGGTAGTTATGTGGTGACCGCCGCCGACGCGGTGGCTGGGAGCGTGACGAACCACGCGACGGTGAGTGGCCTCGACCCGCAGGGTGTGCCGGTGGTGAGTCCGCCGGCGCAGGAGACCGTCCAGGTCGCTTCGGTGGCGAGCCTGTCGCTCACCAAGCAGGCGAGCACGGCCGGTCCGGTGAACGTGGGTGACACCATCACCTACACCTACACCGTGACCAACACCGGTACGGCGACGGTGAACAACCTGACCGTCACCGACGACCGGGTCGCCCCCGTGACCTGCGTCGCGACCACCCTCACCGCCGGGCAGAGCACCACCTGCACCGGCAGCTACGTGGTCACGAGCGCGGACGCGGCGGCCGGCAGCGTGACGAACCACGCCACGGCCGGCGGTCTCGACCCGCAGGGCCGGCCCGTCCAGAGCCCGCCGGCGCAGGCCACCGTGCAGGTGGCGGGTGCGACGTCGAGCCTGTCGCTGACCAAGCAGGCCGATGTGTCCGGCCCCGTCCACCCCGGTGACACGATCACCTACCTCTACATGGTGACCAACACCGGCACGACCACACTGACCGACGTGACCATCAGCGACGACCGGGTCCCGGACATCACGTGCGAGGCGACGACCCTCGCTCCCGGGCAGAGCACCACCTGCACCGGCAGCTACCTGGTCACCGAGCAGGACGCCAAGGACGGCCACGTCACCAACCGCGCGACGGCCAACGCCCTGGACCCGGGTGGCCGACCCGTCCAGAGCCCGCCCGTCGAGCTCTGCATCACCGTCGAGGAGTGCCCGCCCCCGCCGCACGACGGCTACGAGTCCGAGCACCCCGAGTTCTCCGACCACCCCGAGTTCTCCGACCACCCCGGATTCTCCGACCACCCCGGGTTCTCCGGGCGTCCTGACTACCTCGACTACATCGACCACCTCGACCAGTTCCGCTACTTCGGCTACCTGGTCGGGCCGCGTGAGCGGTGAGCGATCCGGGTCGATAGCCGACCCGGGTCCGGCACCCGGTCCGTCGCCGTCGCCGAGGCGGCGCCGGACGGTGCCTCCCGGGTCCCCCTCCGGCCCGGTCGCACGGCCCCCTCCGTGGCTCCGTCCTGACGGAGCGCACGGAACGGGCGACCGATGACGGCCCGGCTCCTGCTCCGACGCGGCGGCCCCACCGGACGGATGTCCGGTGGGGCCGCCGTGCTGTGTGCGGAGGAGTGTCAGGCGGTCAGGGCCCGGTCTCCACGGTCAGGGTCCACTGCTGGTTGGCCTGGAGCGCGGGGCAGTCCCAGATGCCGAGCCGGATGCCCTGGTTGGCGTCCCAGCCCGGGCGTTCCAGGCAGCGGCCGGTGGGGGCGGAGGCCGTGGCCGTGGCCGGGAGGTAGATCCGGCCGTCGGGGGTCATCGCCCACTTCTGGCTCGGCTTGTTGCCGCAGGTGGAGAGGCCGACCTTGGTCCCGTTGGCGAGCGAGGGATCCTGGGCGGTCAGGCAGTAGCCGGAGGCGCGGATCGTGCCGTCGATGCCGAAGGTGAACCGCTGGGTGACAGAGCTCCAGCAGCCCCAGACGGACATCTCGGCTCCGTCGCGCGGGCCGCCCTCGGCGTCGAGGCACTGCCAGGGGACCTGGTTGGAGTGCAGGGCGACGCTGGTGTTGGCGTAGCCCATGAAGGAGATGCCGGAGAAGCCGTCGACCTTGCCCTTGGCGTTGCCGGTGCCGGTGAAGACGGCGATGGCGCCGGTGTTGTCCATGACCCAGAGGTCGGCGAAGCCGTCACCGTTGAAGTCGGCGGCGCCGATCTTGGGGTGGTTGGCGGCGGTCAGGCCGTCGCCGCGGTCGATCAGCTTGCCGCTGTTGGGCTTGGTCAGCGCGCTGAAGTCGGTCTCGCCCTCGGCGGTGCGGGTGATCGGGTAGGAGAAGACGTCGCCGGTGGCACGGTGCCGCGCCCACAGGGTGGCCTGCCAGGCGTCGGGGTGATCGGGCGTCGTGGTCACCCCGTTCGCGGGGCCGGGGTTGATGAGGTCGTACTCGTCCCAGCTGCCCGATCCGGGGGCGGTCGGGATGAGCAGGGCGGGGGAGTTGACCTCGTTCCACTTCAGCTCGTGGGCGTCGTGCAGCCAGAGCCGACCGCCTTCGACGGTGAGCACGGAGGTCTGGCTGATGATCTTCGTCTGGGCCGGGCCGGTCGGGGTGGCCGGGAACTTCTGGGTCAGTTCGCCGCTGGGGGTGCCGAGGGCGACCAGCTGGCTGACCTGGGACCAGTCGGAGGCGAACGGCCGGTCGGCCGGGCAGGCCAGGCCGGAGGACGGGACGGCCGCGCAGGCGGTGGCCGGCTGCCGGGTCAGCGGAATCCTCGTGTACTGGTCGTACCGCCCGGTGCCGTCGTTGTCGATCAGGTAGAGGTTCTTCTTGAGGTTGGCGTCACGGGTGTTGTGGACGATCAACTGGTCCAGCGCCCCGGCCTCGTTGAGCGTGCCGCGGTGGGTGACCTGGTAGTCGGCCCAGCTGGTGGTGGTGTCGTTGACGTCGTTGCGCGGTGCGCTCGCGGCGGAGGCGGTGATGGCGCGCGACGGGTCGTTGTTGCCGCTCAGGGTCCGCAGGTTGCCGGCCGCGTCCGGGGTGACGATGTCGGGGATCTGGTCGCCGTCGGTGTCGCCGAAGATCGGGGCGGTGCCGGGCTTCCAGGGGGCGTAGAAGTTGTAGTCGGCGCGCTGGCTGTAGTTGCCCGCGACGTCCATCGCCCACGCGTAGACGGAGTTGGTGCCCCAGCGGGTCGGGGCGAAGGAGACCGACGCGCCCGGGCCGTAGGTGCCGGACTGGCCGCACTGCCACCCGACGACCGGGGTCGGGTCGGTGCTGAAGCGCACGCAGGCGATGCCGGAGGCACGCAGGCCGGCGGCGGGCGCCGGGTCCTCGGCGTTGATGACGAACGTGCCCGGGTGCTCGGGGTCGTTGGCGAACCGGGCCGGGTGGTCATTGGGCGTGCCGGACGGCGGGAAGTCGGTGGAGCTGATGCTGAGGCGCGGGTTGGTGCGGTCGACGCGGAAGTAGCACCAGACGCTGGACGGCGAGGTGAGGGCCTCGTCGGTGACCCGGGCGAGCCAGCCGTACTGGTGGCCGTCGGCGAGCGAGCCGACCGGCAGGGTGTAGCCGGGGTCGTTGTAGCTGCCGCCCCAACCGCCGTCGACGATGCTGAAGTTGGGGTCGTTGTCGTCCCAGACGTGGAAGCCGGTGTAGAGGCTCTGCCCGGTGGGGGACCAGCTGTTGGCGGTCAGGTAGATGTTCTGGTTGCTGCCGACCCAGCCCGGGTTGTCCCACGGGTTCGCGCCGCCGCTGGTGCACTCGGCGGTGGTGTGGTTGTTGGCGAAGCCCGGTGCCGGGCTGGTGCGCGGGTACCAGACGGTCGGGGTGATGTCGTAGGTGCTGGCGATGCTGGGGTTGCTGGCGATCTTGTGGCGGTAGAGCTTCTCCCACTCGGTCGCCTGCGGGGCGATCCCGATGGTCCAGACCTGCCACTTCTCCGCGGCGGCCCGCTGCATCCAGCCGGTGACGTCGACGGCCAGCGGTCCGGACCCGGTGATGCGCTGGGTCCCGACGTAGTCGCAGCTGTCCATGATCAGGTTGCCGTTGGTGCCGCACGGCTGGTTGTTCCAGTCGCTGGCCTCGCCGATGGTCCGGCCCTGCGGCGCCGAGTAGACGCCCAGGTCGGTCGGGGTGCCGGGGCTGGAGGCGTCGGTGACCTGGCCGTTGAGGGTGGAGGTGTAGAGGGTGGGCGGGAACTGCGCCCCGTTGGGGATGGTGGAGAGGGCGGGGTTGATCCGGATCTGGAAGTAGGCCCGCTCGCGGCCCTCGACGGCGCAGTTCAGCTGCGGGTCGCTGCTGTGGTAACCGCAGTACCCGGTCGAGAGGTTGGTCTTCTTGTTGTAGTTCCTGGCGGTCTTGTAGTTCTCCTGGACCTGCACCGAGCCCTCGGAGGTGCTGGCGGCCGAGGTGAAGGTCGGGTCGAGGTACCAGGGACCGGTGCCCGAGCCCAGGGCGGCCCGGTCGGGCGTCAGCTCCAGGGCGCCGCCGGTGACGGCCGTGGTGATCGCGGCGACGTTGGCGCCGTCCCCGGGGCCGTCGGCGGTGGAGGCGGGCGGCGGCGGGGGCGCGTCGGGATCGTTGCGCGCGGCCGCCGAGCGGCCCGTCGCGGCCGACTTGGCCGGGGCCGCGGCCGGCGCGGGCCGGGAGGAGTCCCACTGCAGGGCGGGGGAGGAGTGGAAGCGGACGGTGCCCCGGTCGTCCTTGACCTCCACCTCACCGGAGTCGGTGGTGGAGACGTCCAGTCCCTCGGCCGTGATCGGGAAGCGCAGCGTCTTCAGGGCGGGGCCGGCGGCGGCCTCGGCGGTGCGGACGACGATGACGTCGCGCCAGCCGCCGTCCGCGAGGGCGGTGAGCTGGAGGTCGACGCTCGGCAGGACCTCCGGGTAGGTGGCGGTGGCGCCGTTGAGGGTCGGCTTCGGGAGGGCGAACGGGGCGTCGAAGGAGAGCTTCTTGCCGTCCTCGGTGGCGAGCGTCGCCATGGGACCGCTGCCGCCGCCGGAGAAGGTGACCGGGGTGGAGGAGACGGCCGGGGTGAGGGTGCCGTCGGGGTTGGCGCGCAGCGTCGCGTCGAGCTCGGCCCAGCTGCCGGACTTCCTGGTGCGGACGGGCGCGCTGTGGTCGGTGGTGGTGAGGGTGCCGTCCGGGTTGGCGACGGTCCGGGAGGACTCGGTCGTCATCGCCTCGACCACGACCGGCTTGCCGGTCGCCTTCGCCATGGAGATGGCGTCGAGCATGGCCTGCTGCTCGGGCGTGCGCTGCGGAGCGGTCCCGGTCGGGGTGACCGCCGTCCGGCTGTCCCCGGCGGGGCCGGGGGCCGCCGCCGCCGCGGTGGCGCCCGTCCCTCCGAGCAGGCCGAGGCCCAGCGCGAGGCTGGTGCCGAGCGCGGCGAGGGCGCGGTTCGGTGACCTGCGAGGGCTGCTGCGAGGTATCCGGTTCGGCGGTGATTGGGTGCTTCTGATGGACGACATCGGTCCCCTCCGGTGGAGCCCGCCCTCCAGGGCGGCGTGTGCGGGAACGAACGATGTCTGCTGGTCAGGGGGTTGGTCAATCCCATTCGGCGCTTTGTTCGCACATGTCCCATTGGCACCATGCGCCTCGATAACAAAGGTGTAAACCAATTCCGGTTTGTCCGATTCGCGGTGGCGGGGCGCAGTTGATGATCACTAACGTCCGTGCCCGATCTATGCGCGGACAGGCGCGTCGGAGCCTGATGACGCGTCATGCCGTCTTACGAAGGGGACTGACGTGGAGCTTCGGCATGCCCTGGGGCGGGCCGGGAGGACGGGCAGGCGCTGGTCGCCGGGCCTGGCCGCCCTGCTCGCCGTGACATTGACAGGTGCGGTGGTGCCGCCCGGTGTGGCCTGGGCCGCGGAACCCGGGTCGGAGGACCTGATCTGGTCCCCGGCGCAGACACCGCTCGGCGCTGACACGCCGTCGGTCGCGGGCCGCGACCACCGGCCGGACGGGACGGGCGCCGCGTCGGCGGCGCGTCCGGAGACCTGGACGCCGGCCGTGGCCGCGCCCGTGGTACCCGGCAGGGCCACCGTCCGGCTGGGCGCCGACGGGGCGGAGGCCAAGGCGGCCCGGGCCGCGACCGGCGGGGTCTCCCCGGCCTCGGGCGGTGCCGGGCCGAGCCGGGCCGGCACCCTGCCGGTGCTGCTCGCGCCCGTCGGTGACGGTGCGTCGCCGGCCGCGTCGCCGTCGGCCCGCGCGGCCGGCGCACCGCAGGCCACCGCGGTGTCCGTCGAGGTGACGGACACCGCCAGGGGCAAGGCCGCCGGCGCCGGCAGCGCGCTGGTCGCGCTGACCGACGCGGACGCCACGCCCTCCGCCGAGGGCCGGCGCACCCACGTCTCGCTGGACCTGAAGGGCCTTCAGGCCGCGGGCTGGGCGGACCGGGCGCGGCTGGTCGCGCTGCCCGCCTGTGCGCTGACCACCCCGGAGCGGGAGGAGTGCCGGACCAGGACGCCGGTGGAGTCCACCGTCGACGCCAGCGGCAGGCTCTCCGCCGACGTGGTGCTGCCGTCCGCCGGTGCCGCCGTGTCGGCGAAGACCGCCGCGCCGGCCGCGCCGAGCGCCCCGGCGGCGGCCCCGATGGTGCTGTCCGCCGAGCCGACCGGGTCGGGAGCCGGCGGCAGCTACGAGGCGACGGCGCTGGCCCCGTCGATGGAGTGGAGCGCCGGCTCGAACGTCGGCAGCTTCACCTACAACTACACGATCCAGGTCCCGCCGACCCTGGGCGGCCTGGCGCCGTCCGTGGTGCTCGGCTACAACTCCTCGTCCGTCGACGGACTGACCTCGGCGACCAACTCCCAGTCCTCCTGGATCGGTGACGGCTGGTCGTACGAGCCCGGCTTCGTCGAGCGCTCCTACCGCACCTGCGACAAGGGCGGCGACAACGGCATCAAGGGTTCGGGCGACCGCTGCTGGGGCGGGCAGAACGCCACGCTCTCGCTGGCGGGCCGCTCCGGCACCCTGGTCCGCGACGACACCACCGGCGTCTGGCACCTCCAGGGCGACGACGGTTCCAAGGTCGAGCAGCTGACCGGCGCCCCGCGCGCGGCCGGCGAGCGCGCGTACAAGGACACCGAGTACTGGCGGATCACCACCCCGGACGGCACCGAGTACTACTTCGGCAGCAACCACCTGCCCGGTGGCGACGCCACCGACCCGGCCGCCCAGTCCGTGCTGACCAGCCCGGTCTACTCGCCCAACCCGGGGGACCCGTGCTACAGCGCGTCCACCGGCAAGGGCTCCTGGTGCCAGATGGCCTACCGCTGGCAGCTCGACTACGTCGTCGACGCGCACAAGAACCTGATCGGCTACCGCTACGCGCCGGAGACCAACCACTACAGCCGTGGCGGCGGGCAGAACAACGGCAACGGCACCCTCACCCCCTACGAGCGCGCCACCACGCTGACGCAGATCGCCTACAACCAGCGTTACGACGAGCAGAAGGCCGCCAAGGGCACCCTCACCCCGGGCGCGCTGGTGACGTTCGACGCCACCGCCGAGCGCTGCAACCCCAGTGGTGCGATCACCTGTGCCGAGAGCCAGCGCACCACCGCCAACGCGGACTTCTGGCCGGACGTGCCGGTCGACCAGCTCTGCGCCTCCTCGGGCACCTGCACCAACTACGCGCCGACCTTCTTCTCCACCAAGCGGCTCACCTCGATCACCACGCAGGTGACGACCGGCTCCGGCCCCGTCACCGTGGACAGCTGGGCGCTCGGCCAGTCCCTGGTGGACCCGGGCGACGGCACCAAGCGCACGCTCTGGCTGGACTCCATCACCCGGACCGGCACCAACGGCCGGCCGGGCGCGGCGCTGAAGCCCGTCACCTTCGCCCACAAGATGATCCCGAACCGGGTGGACGGCCTGGTGCCGGCCTCGCCGATGTTCATGCGCCCGCGCATCAAGGAGATCACCACCGAGACCGGCGGCCGGGTCAACGTCGTCTACACCGACCCCGAGTGCTCGCGCGTCAACAACCACATGCCGGCCTCGGCCGACAGCAACACCATGGCCTGCATGCCGGTCAACTGGTACCCGCCGGGCCGCACCCCGCAGCCGGGCCAGACCGAGGTGTTCCCGGTCAACGACTGGTTCAACAAGCCGATGGTGCGCACGGTGACCGAGCAGGACCTGGTCACCAGCCCCTCGGTCACCCGGACCACCGAGTACACCTACCACGGCACCGCCGCCTGGCACCGGGACGACGCCGAGTTCACCGACCCCAAGGCCCGTACCTGGGACTACTTCCGCGGGTACGAGGCGGTCACCACCACGACCGGCAGCGCCTTCCCGGGCGAGGCCCCGAAGACCCAGCAGAAGAGCACCTACCTGCGGGGCATGGACGGCGACTACAAGGCCGACGGCACCACCCGCAGCGTCGAGGTCGCCAGCCCGCTCGGCGGCACCGTCAAGGACAGCGACTGGCTGGCCGGCACGGTGCTCGCGGCAGAGGTCTTCGACCAGGCGGGCGGCACGGTGAAGGCCGTCTCCGGCAGCGTGCGCTCCGGCCAGACCGCGACCGCGACCCAGAGCCAGAGCGCCGGCGCACCGAAGATCTACGCCCGGTACCCGGACTCCCAGGTCACCGACATCAGCAAGGACAAGCTGGCGGACGGCAGCTGGCGGACCACCACCAAGGTCACCACCACCGACCCCGCGCACGGCAACCGGGTGCTGCACACCGCCGACAAGGGCGACGGCACCGCCGCCACCCCGGAGCTGTGCACCACGCTGACGTACGCGGTCTCCGACAACCCGCTGCTGATGATCCTGCCCGCCCAGCGGACCACCGTGCAGGGCCCCTGCGGCACCACGGCGACCGCGGCGAACACCGTCGGCGGCAGCCGGACGCTGTACGACGGGCGGCCGTTCAAGCAGGCCGGGACCACCGGTGACGCCTCCGGCGTCCAGGTGCTCGACCACTACGACGCGGCCGGCAACCCGGTCTACACCCACGGCGGCAGCACCACCTACGACGCCTACGGCCGCACCGTCACCACCGCCACCCCGGACGGCTCGGTGTACGACGCCGCCGGCGCGCAGCTGAGCGGCGCCACGCTCACCCCGGCCGTCACCACCACCACCCGCAGCCCCGCCACCGGACTCTTCCCGACCACCGTGACCACCACCGGCCCGCTCGGCGCCGGCTGGACGGCGGTGGTCAACCAGGAGCCCGGCCGCGGCCAGGCGCTCAGCGAGACCGACACCAACCAGCGGACCACCACCCAGCAGTACGACGGCCTCGGCCGCCGCACCGCCGTGTGGGTCCCCGGGCGCGGCCTCGACCAGCTGCCCAACATGCGGTTCGGCTACGCCGTCAACGGCACCGCCGGCCCCTCGGTGATCACCAGCGAGTGGCTGCAGCGCGCCGGCAACACCTATTCGGGCCAGCGCGAGCTGTTCGACGGCCTCGGCCGCATCCGGCAGGTCCAGCGGACCAGCGACGCCCGGGCCACCGGCCGGCTGATCACCGACACCGTGTACGACTCGCACGGCTGGGTGATCAAGACCTCGGAGCCCTACTACGAGGCGACCACCGCGCCCAGCACCGCGCTCTACCTGCCGCAGGACTCGCAGGTGCCGTCGCAGACCTGGACGTCGTACGACGGCCTCGGCCGCCCGGTGCGCGCCGAGTTCCGCTCCAACGCCAACCTGCAGTGGGCGACCACCACCGCCTACCCCGGTGCCGACCGGGTGGACGTGACCCCGCCGGCCGGTGCCTCGCCGACCACGACGATCACCGACGCGAGGGGCCGCACCACGGCGTCCTGGCAGTACCGCACCGCGACGCCGACCGGCAACCCGGCCGACGCCGACATCAGCACCTACACCTACACCGCGCTCGACCAGCCGGCCACCCACACCGACCCCTCCGGGAACACCTGGGCCTACGGCTACGACCTGCTGGGCCGGCAGACCTCGCTCACCGACCCGGACGCCGGTACCTCCCGGACGTACTACGACGCCAACTCCCGGGTCGACCACACCGTCGACGCCAAGGGCAACACGCTCTCGTACACGTACGACCTGATCGGCCGCAAGACCGGCCAGTACAACGGCGGCGTCGCCGACGCGAACCTGCTCGCCTCCTGGACGTTCGACACGCTCGCCAAGGGCCGGCTGACCTCGTCCACCCGCTACGTCGGCGGGAAGGCCGGCGCGAAGTACGTCAACGCCGTCACCGGCTACGACACCGGCTACCGGCCGACCGGCACCGCCGTGACCATCCCCTCCGCCGAGGGGGCCCTGGCCGGCACCTACAGCACGTCGATCACCTACGAGCCCGTCCTCGGGCTGGTGGACACCATGACGCTGCCGGCCGCCGGCGGACTCCCGGCGGAGACCATCGGCTACACCTACAACGACACCGGGCTGCTGGTCTCCAGCAAGAGCCTCAAGAAGTCCGTGGTGGCCGAGGTCATCTACGACGCCGCCGCCCGCCCCGTGCGCACCACCGTCGGTCCGTACGGCACCCAGGTGGTCTCCACCCAGCAGTACGACTGGGCGAGCGGGCGGGTCGTCAACGCCTTCGTCGACCGGCAGAACGGCACGGTCTCGGCCGACCAGACCAGCTACACCTACACCCAGTCCGGCCGGATCACCTCGGTGACCAACCTCCAGGAGGCCCGCGACCGGGACCTCCAGTGCTTCACCTACGACGGCATCGGCCGGCTGACCAACGCCTGGACCGACACCGGCGGCACCCACACCACCGCCGACTGGACGGACTCCTCCGGCGTCAAGCACGGGACCGGCAGCTCCACCGCCGTCCCCGGCACGGGTGGCTGTGACAACGCCGGCGGCCCGGCGGCCGTCAGCCCCGGCGGGCGCACCGTCGGCGGCCCGGCACCGTACTGGAACACCTACAGCTACGACGCCGCGGGCAACCGCACCGGCCTGGTCCAGCACGACATCACCGGCAACAGCCTCAACGACACCACCACGACCTCGGTGTTCGGCGCCGCCGGAACCCGCAACACCCCGACCACCGCCCCCGGCACCGGAGGCGGCACCGGAGGCCCGCACGCACTGCTGAGCTCGGTCACCAACGGCCCGGCCGGGAGCAGGACCACCCGCTACCAGTACGACGCGGTCGGCAACACCACCGCGATCACCGACACCTCCGGCACCACCAGCCTGGCCTGGAACGCCGAGGGCAAGCCGACCACGGTCAGCAGGACCAGCACGGCCGGTGACACCACCTACGTCTACGACGCGGACGGCAACCAGCTGGTCCGGCACAGCCCGGGGAAGACCACGCTCGTGGTCGGCACCGACGAACTCACCCTGAACACGGCCACCCAGGGCACCACCAACACCCGCACCCTCGCGGCGGGCGGCGGGCTGACCCTCACCCGCGTCACGGCACCGGTCGGCGGCGGCACCGTCGTCGTCCAGGCCGCCGACCCGCACGGCACCAACGGCCTGCAGATCGGCACCGACGCGGCCATGACCGTCACCCGACGGCCCACCGACCCCTTCGGCAACCCGCGCGGCAGCCAGCCCGCGGCGTCCTCCTGGGCGGGCACCAAGGGCTTCGTCGGCGGTCTGAAGGACGAGAACACCGGTCTGACCAGCCTCGGGGCGCGGCAGTACGACCCGGCGACGGGCCGCTTCATCAGCACCGACCCGATCCTCGACCCGGCGAACCCGAGTCAGTGGAATGCCTACGCCTACTCCTACAACGACCCGGTCAACGCCAGCGACCCCAGCGGCCTCTACGGCAGCTGGTGCGCGACCCAGGCCTGTGCCGAGGCGACCCAGAAGGAGGAGGACGAGCGGGCCGCGGCCAAGGCCGCCGCCGAGGCCGCCGCCGCGGCGGGCAACGGCGGAAGCGGCGGGACCGCCGCGAGCGGTGGTGGCGGTGGTGGCGGCTCGTCGCAGACCGCGACGGCCACCTCCACCCGCAAGACCTACGTGGCGATCACGATGACCGTCGCCGTGCAGGACGACGGTTCCGGTCTCGCGCAGAAGCTCAAGAAGGCCTACGCGTCCGAGATCGGGAAGATCAACCACCCCGAGTACATGACGGTGAAGGACGAGAACCGTGCCATCGCCGCCGCGTGCAAGGCCATCGGCCCGGCCTGCACGGACGAGGTCGAGGACCTGATCGAGTACATCTCGGTCATCAACGGCTACTCCAGCACCGGGTGGGAGGCTCCTGCGGCCCGCTCCGGTCTGCTGGTCAACTCCTGCGCCTTCCACAGCTCCTGCGGGAGCGAGAACAACGGGATGTTCCTGGCCGGCGAGGAGGGCACGTTCGGCGACAAGAAGAACGGCAACCCCGACCCGGGCTCCTTCGACATCGACTACGGCAACGGCTGGTGGCTGGTCTGCCACAGCTTCGTCGCCGGGACCCCGGTCCTGATGGCGGACGGCACGCTGGTGCCGATCGAGCAGGTCCGGACGGGGGACCAGGTCCTCTCCTCCGACCCGCAGCAGGGGCTGACCAGGCCGGAGACGGTCACCGCCGTCATCGTCACGGACGACGACGAGGAGTTCACCGACCTCTCCGTCGCGGCGTCCGCCGAGGGCGGCCCGGCCACCGCCGAGAGCGCGGCCGTCCTCACGACGACCGCTCACCACCCGTTCTGGAACGCCGACACCCAGCGCTGGGAGGACGCCCGTGACCTGCGGGCCGGTGAACTCCTCCAGCAGGCCGACGGGACCTCCGCGAGGCTGAGCGCGGTCGACCACCGGGTCGGCGCGGAGCGGACCTACGACCTCACGGTGGCGAACCTCCACACGTACTATGTGCTGGCAGGCGCCACGCCGGTGCTGGTCCACAACAACGACGATCCGAAGCCCACCCCCTACAACCCCTGTGGCGGTGGCAGCTCCCCGCAGGGCGGACACACCTCGGGGACGGAGCGGCCGCCGTGGACCGGCGGTACGCCGGACTCGGTGTACACCCGGACGGGCAAGGACGGCACTCCCGTCCAGAACACGATCTACGACAAGAACGGAGCCGCAGTCGGCCACTTCGACTTCAAGGACCACGGGACCGGTGGGCCGCACGGCCATGTGATCGACCCGCCCGGCACGAAGGGCGGCGGCCACGGTGCGGGTGCCCCCCACATCCCGGAGGCCGAACTGCCGAAGGGCTGGAACCTGCGACCGCGGAAGTGAGTGAGAAGGTGACTGGAGTCGAACTCCTGGAGGAGTCCGTTCCCGAGTTCCTGGAGAGGTTCCTGGGCTTCGAGGACGGGGTCGTCTCCCGGATCTCCGTCGTCCTCCCGAGGGGGGACGACGCCGGCCGGACGGTCGAGGTGGAGGTCCAGGCCCTGGACCGGACGAGTCCGGGAGGGGAGGGGCGCAACGCCCGGCTGTTCGGGTGGAAGCTGGTGAGGATCGCCATGCACGGC
Source organism: Kitasatospora sp. NPDC058115 (assembly GCF_042884635.1). NCBI lineage: Bacteria > Bacillati > Actinomycetota > Actinomycetes > Kitasatosporales > Streptomycetaceae > Kitasatospora > Kitasatospora sp. NPDC058115. The sequence goes on along the minus strand of NZ_JBHVTL010000010.1, from coordinate 184,579 downwards.
ATCGACGCGTACCGGTTCGCCGAGACCCGTCAGTACCCGTTGCAGGTCCTCTCCGACGGTCTGAAGATCGGCGTCGCCGACGGGTTCTTCGTGCTCGACCTGGACCCGGGGCCGGACGAGTGGTCGGCGTCGGCGATCCACGACGAGGCGAACAGCTACTCCAAGCAGTACGTCGTGTCGCAGCGCTGCTCGTTCGAGGTGCTGGACGGTCCGTTCATCTAGCCCGATCGCGCCCAGCGCATCGACGGAGCGGGAGCCCCGGCCGGAATTCCTTCCGGCCGGGGCTCCCGGCTTTCGTGCGGTGCCCACGGGCGTGGCGCCGGGTCAGCCGGTGGGGCCGGCGGCCAGTTCGGCGGCGTAGCGGTCGGCGACCTCCGCCAGGTTGTCCAGGTGCCGGTTCGGGTGGCCGTGGTCCCCCAGGAGCCTGCGGGCGGCGGCGAGGTCGCCGTCCAGCAGTTCGCCGACGACCACCAGGGCGTTGGACGGGGGCATGTGGTGCCGGGTGATCCAGCGCTGGACGGCGGCCATGCCCTCGCGGGCCAGGACCTCGCGCAGGTCCCCGATCAATGGGGCGAGCCACTGGGCCCGCAGGGCGTACTCGCCGCGGTCGCCGAAGGTGGTGGCGAGCCCGGCGAGCAGCTCGGCCGGGTAGTCGTCGACCGGTTCGGCGAAGCCGGGGTGGTCCTTGGCGAACTCGTCCCAGTCGACCTCGGCGTCGGCGATGTCCCGGGGGAGCACCGGCCACCGGGCGTAGTGCTCCTCGGAGCGGGTGAAGACCTCGCGCAGCAGCGCGTAGGAGACCCCGGTGGTGCGCGAGAGCAGGACCGCGTCGTAGAGGTCCTTGCCCTGCGGGTGGCTGTCCGAGACCAGCCAGAGGATCTTCCAGGCCAGCGAGAGCTCCGCCGTCGCGGCCAGCAACGGGCCGTCGACCCCCGGCAGTTCGCAGGGCTCCGGCGCGGCGGGCAGGTGCTCGGTGAAGACGAAGTCCAGCTGGACGGTGCCGCCCGGCAGGTCCGGAGCCGTCCAGGGCAGCACCAGCCGGCGTCCGGGGACCCGGCCGTACGTCCAGATGTCGTCGTCGACGGCCCGGTCGGCGTGCAGCCGGACCGCGCCGGAGAGCGCCTCGGCGCCCGCGGCGAGTTCGGTGAGCATCCGGCCGGTGCGCTCGTCCTCCAGCGGCCAGTCGGTCGGCTGCACCACGAAGTCCAGGTCACCGGGCTCCCGGGCCTGCTCGCCGTACCAGGCGCGCAGCAGGACGCTGCCGCGCAGGACGAGGTGCTGCGCCCACGGCGAGGCGGCGACGGCGGACAGGACGGTGTTCAGCGCCTCCCGCCGGGCGGCGAGCCAGCGCTCGGCGAGCGCGGGATCGGTGAAGGCGGGTTCGCTCGGCCGCAGGGCGCGGGTGTACCCGGCGAGGGCGGGGTCGAAGACCGGCTGCTGGTGCACCGCCCCGTCGTCGATCGGCAGGACGGAGCGGGGCAGGTCCCGCTCCTCCCGGACGTCCTCCGACGGGGGCTGCCCCGGCAGCGAGAGGCCCTGCCACGGCCCGTAGTCGAGGTCCTCCCACACGAGGGGCCGGTCCTTGCTCATCGGGTCTCTCCTTCTTCGGTGCGGTCGTGCCCGGTCAGCCGTTCCGGGCCGGTGAGCCACCCCGCGTCCAGCGTCTCGTCACTGTCGACGGCGACGAACTCGCGCTCCACGGAGGCGATCCGCCGGCCGTCGGCGGCGAGGGCGGCGAGCAGGGCCTCCAGGCGGTGGCCGGCGGTGGCCAGGCCGACCCGGCGGCACCGCTGGGTGACGAACCACTCGCGCAGGCCGTCCTCGCGCACCCGGCGCGGGTTGTGCGACAGGTGGGCGCCGTGCCGGACGGCGAGGTCGGCGAGCCCGGGCTCCGGCGCGGGCCCGGGAATCAGCAGCTTGACGTGGTGCTCGAAGTAGCGGGCCGGGCCGTGCGCGGCGGCGTCCGCGTCCGAGGCCGGGACGCCGAGCGCCCACGGCGAGGCCTCGATCTTGGTGCGCAGCACGGTGAACCCGGCCCCGGCCAGCCGCCGCGCCGTGCCGGCGGCGGTCCCGGCGACCTCGTCCAGCGGCCCGGTGGCGCGCAGGGTGAGCATCGGCTGCGAGGGCGCCGCGCCCCGGTCCAGCAGGATGTGGGTGAACTTCAGGGCGTGGTCGGCGGCCCAGCCGGCCAGCGCCTCGGCGGCGCCCGGCCGCACGGTGAGGTGCACCTCGAACTCTCCCCGGAGGTCGGGGAGGGCCGGGTCGCGGTCGGGCTGCCGGTCGGGTCGGCGGTCGGAACGGGGGGCGAGCATGACCGCATCGTGCCAGGCGCCTCCGACAACCGATACTGGCCGGATGCGAACGTACGTGCCGGCCGCCGTGGCCGTGAACCTGGCCCTGGGGGTGCCGGCCGTGGTGCCGGTCTGGCTGCTGTGGTACTTCGCCGCCAACTGGCCGCTGGCGGCGCTGGGGTGGACGGAGGGGGAGCCGACGGAGAACGACGGCCCGCTGCCGTGGCTGGTGCTCTGCGGCCCGGTGGTGCTGGCGTCCGCCGCGCTGTGGTGGCTGGCGAACACCGGGCTGCGGCGCCGGTGCGCGAGCGGCTGGGTGTACTGGCCGGTGAGCGCAGGGCTGACCCTGGTGCCCACCGGCGTGCTGATCACCCGGTCGCTGTAGGGGGGGGACGGCGCGGGCGGCGCGGCCCCGGTGCCGTCCCCGTCGGCGGGCAGGCTCAGATCCGGTCGGCGGACCAGGCCGGGTCGCGGCCGGTGAGGGCCAGCAGCAGGTCCTCGGCGTCGGCGCCCGGCGGCGCGTCGCGCGGCGGGTCGAAGCGTCCGGTACCGGCCAGGTCGCGGTAGCCGCGGAACTCGGCGAGCGCGTACCGGGCGGCGCCGGGCGGCATCCGGCCGCGCTCGCCCAGCGCCCGGGAGAGGTCCCAGCCGTGCACGACCGTCTCGGCCGTCAGCTCCCGGGCGTACCCGCCGACGTCCCGCAGGCCGTACGGCAGCCGGACCAGGAAGTCCGGTGCGCCGGGGCGGCCGAGTGCGCGCTGGGCGCTGCGCACGGCCATGTCCCACACGCCGAGCGGGTTGCGGCCGAGCACGTCGCCCTCGAAGCGGTGGCCGATCTGCTCCGGGGTGTAACCGGCGACCGCCTGGCACACCCACAGGTGCTGGGCCGCCAGATGGTTCACCAAGGCGCGCACGTCCCAGTCGCGGCACGGGGTGGGCGCTGTCCAGAGGTCCTCGGACACCGAGCGCAGCAGCCGGGCCGTTTCGGCTCCGGCGGCCGCGTAGTGTGCGCGGACCTCAGCGTGGAATCCGGGTGGGTGAGGACATTCCATCGCCGGGCCTCCGTCTCCTGCCCTGCTCACTCCCAGTAAACCGCTACGGGGCGTGACTCGCCAGGGGGGACGGACCCCCTTGTGCTGCGGATCTTCCAGGGTCGGCGCCGGCCCTGGTCACTGTCAGTGGTGAACGCTCGGCGCTCTGGTGAAGCACCCGGGCGCAACTGTAGTGTCCACGCCATGACGACCGCCCGGCGCCGGGTCGCCCTCACCGCGACCCTCATCGGCGCTCTCGCCGCCACCATCCTCCCCGCCACCGCCGCCGGCGCAGCCGACGCCGGGGCGGGCCGCCCGTCCTGCCGGACCGTCGGCTCCGCGCCGCTCGACCGGGAACAGGCGCGCACCGCCGACCCGCGCACCGCCGCGCTGACCGAACGCGGAGGACTCGGCGGCTTCGTCCGCGGCTTCCCCGCCGCGCTCTGCGCCGCACGGAGCGCCGCCGGGGCCGGCCGGATCGTCGACGCCTGGGGCGAGGCGCTCTGGCGGGCCGGCGTCGACCGCGCCCAGGGCCGCCGCCCCGGCGGCGACCTGCCGGCCGCCGACGACCGCCCGCTGTACTGGACCAGGGTCGCCATGACCGTCCAACTCGCCCGCTGGCAACCGGGCTTCACCGTCGACGCGGCGGCCCTGCGGCAGCGCTTCGAGGACGCCTCGCGCGGGCTGTCCGACAGCGCGTTCGGTGCCCGCCACGGGGTGCGCCGGATCTTCGTCAGCGGCTTCGACCCCTTCGGCCTGGACGCCGAGCTGCGCCGCGCCAACCCCTCGGGCTCGGCGGTCCTGCAGCTCGACGGACGGCGGATCACCCTCGCGGACGGCACCCCCGCCGAGGTCCAGGCGGTGGTGTTCCCGGTCCGCTACGGCGACTTCGACCGCGGCATGGTCGAGCGCGCCTTCGGCCCGCGGCTCGCCCCCGGCCACCGCTCCGCCGACCTCATCACCACCATCAGCCAGGGCTACCCCGGCCTGTTCACGCTGGAGGCCTGGGCCGGCCGCGCCCGCTCCGCCGACCCCTACCCCGACAACGTCGCCGCGCTCTCCGGCGGCACCCGCGAACACCCCGTCACCGCCCCCGGGCTCGGCCCCGGCGCGGAGTTCATCGCCACCAGCCTGCCCGCCGGGCCGATGACGGCCGTTCAGCAGCCGTTCCCGGTCAGGCTGAACACCACCGTCACCGAGATCCCCGCCGGGGCGAGCGCCCCGGTCGACCGGGCGGACGGCCCGACCCCCGGCTCGCGCGCGGTCGCCGGCGGCGGCGGGGGCTACCTCTCCAACGAGGTCGCCTACCGCACCAACCGGCTGCGCCTGGAACTCGCCCCGCACCTGCCCGGCGGCCATCTGCACACCCCCGTGCTCACCGGCCTGCCCGAGCAGACCGACCAGCTCACCGGGCCGGTCTTCGAGCAGAACGAGGCCGCGATCGCCGGTGAGGTCCTGGAGGTGCTGCGGCACACCACGGGCTGACGCCAGCCCCTCCGGTGGAACCCGCCGGCCCCCGTCGCGGTCGTGCGCGGCGGGGGCCGGCGTTCCGTCATGGCCCCCGGGACCGGGCGGTACGCCGACCGTCCGTGCCCTGCGGAGATCAGGAAAGGGGTCAGTAGGGGGTTCACCCGCGGCAGGTTGTCTGCATAGGTTCGGGCCCAGGTCAGGTACCGCTGGCGAAGCCACACCTCGGAGGTATCACGATGACGGAGCCGAACGCGAACATCCTGCTCGAAGGCGGCGCCGCCGGATCGGACTTCGCGCGCGTGCGCGAGGTCGGGCCCGGCGAGAGCGTGGTCAAGGTCCTCACCGGCAACCGGTACGAGCACTTCCGGCGCACCGGCAGGACCGCCGTTCACGAGGGCGTCCCGCTGGACGTCTTCGAGTGGAGCGGCAACACCTTCGTCGCCGAGTGACCGCCGCCGGGGGTGCCGGCGCCGGAGTGGCGGCCGCCGGCACCCCCGGCTCCTCCGGCCGTCCGGGCACTGCCCCCGGACAGCCCGCCGAGGGGTACGGGACGGGGGCGGGACGAGCGCCCGTCCGCCCGCCGCGGGACCGGAGGTTTTCCGGTGGGCGGGCCGGTCCGGAGGACAAATCCCGCCGATTTGGTACAAGGTGGCGCCTGCATGACCATGGGCCTCCGCTCCACCGAGCGCGCAGGACCAGGAAAGGCACCACACCCCCATGCAGACCAGCCCGGCCGCGACCCGGCAGGCATCCCCCGAGCCGTCGCCGCCGTCCCCGCCCCCGGTGCCGCCTTCCCCGGTGCCGCCGTCCCCGGTGCCGCCTTTCCCCTCCGCGGCACCACCGGCCCGCCCGGCCGTCCGCCGCTTCGGCCTGCCGACCGCGACCGCCCTGGTGATGGGCAACATCATCGGCGGCGGCATCTTCATGATCCCCGCCGCGGTCGCCCCGTACGGCACGGTCAGCCTGCTCGCCTTCGCCGTGCTCACCGTCGGCGCCATCGCCCTCGCCCTGGTCTTCGGCCGGCTCGCCCGCCGCGACCCGCGCACCGGCGGCCCCTACGTCTACGCCCGCGAGGCCTTCGGCGACTTCGCCGGCTTCCTGGCCGCTTGGTCCTACTGGATCACCACCTGGGTCAGCAACGCCGCCCTCGCCGTCGCCGCCGTCGGCTACCTCACCGTGCTGTGGCCGGCCGTCGGCCGCTCCACCGCGCTCGCCCTCGGCTGCGCGCTGGCCGTCCAGTGGCTGCCCGCGCTCGCCAACCTGGCCGGCACCCGGTACGTCGGGGCCGTCCAGCTCGTCGCCACCGTGCTCAAGTTCATCCCGCTGGCGGTCGTCGCGGTGGCCGGCCTCGGCTCCTTCGACCCGGCCAACCTCGGCCCCTTCGACGCGACCGGCGACGGCTGGCTCGGCGGGATGACGGCCGCCGCGGCGCTCCTGCTCTTCAGCTACCTCGGCGTGGAGTCCGCCGCGATGAGCGCCGGCCAGGTCCGCGACCCGGAGCGCAACGTCGGCCGGGCCAGCGTGCTCGGCACCGCGGGCGCCGCCGTCGTCTACCTGCTCGGCACGCTCGCCGTCTTCGGCACCGTCGCCCACGAGCGGCTGGTCCACTCGACCGCGCCGTTCTCCGACTCCGTGAACGCCGTCTTCGGCGGCTCCTGGGGCGGCACGGCCGTCGCCGTCGCCGCCCTGGTCTCGATGACCGGCGCGCTCAACGGCTGGACCCTGCTCTCCGCGCAGGCCCCCTACGCCGCCGCCAAGGACGGCCTCTTCCCGGCGGTCTTCGCCACCGAGCGGCGCGGCGTGCCCGTCGTCGGGGTGCTGGCCGGCGTCACGCTCGCCTCGCTGCTCACCGTCCTCGACTTCGCCTCCGGGGCGAAGGCCGCGTTCGACACCCTGGTCCTGGTCACCACCTTCACCGCGACCGTTCCCTACCTCCTCTCCAGCGCCGCCCAGCTCCGCTGGCTGCTGGGCGGCGACCGCGACCGGGTCGCCCCCGCCCGGCTCGCCCGTGACCTCACCCTGGCCCTCGGCGCCTTCGCCTTCTCCGTCTGGCTGGTCGCCGGCGCCGGCTACGCCGCCGTCTACCAGGGCGTGCTCTTCCTCGTCGCCGGTCTCCTCGTCCACACCGTCCTGGCCGCCCGCCGCCGCCGGGCCTGAGCAGGACGGCACGCCCCGGGGCGCTTTCCGGCGGGCGGCCGGCGGCCCGGTTGTCAGAGGGGTCGGCTAGGTTCGCGATCATCGACCGGAGCGGGCGGAGGAGGGGTGTCATGGGCGGTCCCACGGGTGGTCCCACGGGCGGAACGATCGGCTGGGACGAGGTGCGGGCGCTCATCGCCGCGCGGGTTCCGCAGGGGGTGGTCGACCGGCTCTCGCCGGTGCCCGCCGACGAGCTCGGCGCGCTGCGCGCCCCGCTGCGCAAGCTCCGCGCCGAGCTGCTGCGCGAGCTCTCCTCGGGCGACATGCGGCGCTACGCCGCCGCCTACGACCAGCTCGCCGCGCTGCAGTTCGCCGGGCTCTACGCCGCCGCCACCCCGGCGGAGGCCCTGGACTGGCTCACCGCGCGCCGCCTGCTCTCCCTCAGTTGGCCGCTGCCCGGTGGCGGTTCCACCGGCGCCGACGCCCGCGTCCTGCTGACGGCCCTGCTCGTGCCGCACCGCGACGCGGCGTTCCGGCGCGAACTGGCGATCAGGCTCGCCGAGTGGCTGCCGGCCCGCGGCGACCACTTCCGCTGGCAGATCACCCACGGCCTCGCCGTCTGGTCGGACACCGAGGTCCCGGCCACCGACGGCTATGTGATCGGCTGGCTGCGCGAGGGATCGTCGATGCGCCACCACCACCGCGAGATCGGCGAGTGGTTCGCCGACCGGGGCCTGCGGGCGCCGGTGCCGCACCACGACACGCTGCGCTCCTGGCTGCGCGCCCAGCCCCGGCTCGCCGCGTTCGTCCGCCGGCTGTTCGAGGTCCCGGACGCCGGCTCCGCGTTCGCCGACCCGTACGCCGCCCGCTCCGGGCCGGACAACGAGTGGGCCAAGGCGCTCGTCGCCCTGGCGGGGGAGGGCCTGCTCGACCGCGCCGAACTGCTCGACCTCTGCCTCGGCCGGCTGCTGCGCGGCGACCGGCCCGGCAACCTGCGGGGATTCCTCCGGCTGTACGCGGAGCTGGCCCCCGACCCGCAGGAGGTCGCCGCCCGGGCGGGCGACCACGTCCGGCTGGCCGCCGACGGCGCGCCGACCGTCGCGAAGGCCGCCCAGGCGGCGCTGCGGTCGACGGACGCCCTGCTCTCCGGCGCGCTGTTCACCGAGCTCACGTCCGCCGTCCTGGCCCGCCCCGAGAAGGCCCTCGCCGCCGTCCAGCTGGGCTGGGCCGACGCGGTGCTGCAGCGTGATCCGACCCTGGCCGACGACCTGCTGCCCGCGCTCGCGGTGGCGTTCGGGCACCCGGGCCCCGCGGTCCAGGAACGCGCCCTGCGGCTGGTCGCCCGCCATCTGCCCGGCGCCGCCGACCCGGTGACCTCCGAGACGGTGCGCGCCGCCGCCACCGCGCTCGGCCCCGCCCTGCGGGCGGATGCGTCCGAGCTGCTGGCCGCCCCGGGCGTGACCGCCGGGCCCGCGCCGTCCCCGCAGCCCGTGGGGCCGGCCGCCCTCCCGTCCGCGCCGGCCCTCCCGCCCGCGCCCGCCCTCCCGCCCGCGCCCACCGGGCCGTTCGAGCTCGCCGAGCGGCTGGCCGCCGTGCTGGCCGACCGGGTGCCCGAGCCCGGGGAGTTCGAGGTGGTGCTCGCCGCCCTGATCGCCGAGCACCACCGTGACGCGGCCGCCCTGCGTGCCGCACTCGCCCCGCTCGCCGCGCGCCGCGGTGACCGCCAGGTCCTGTTCGACGGCATCGGCACCGTCCCGGGCTCGCTGGGCTGCCTGCTCGACGCCCTGGCCGGCCGTGAGCACCGGTCCGCCGCGTTCACGGCCGAACTGCTCGCCCTGCGGTACCCGCTGCGCACGCCCGCCATGATCCCCGCGCTGCGGGTCTTCGAGGCGGCGTGCGAGGTCGCCGACGCGCCGGTGCCGGTGTTGCTCGCCACCCCCACCGCCGCCGACGGCAGCCTCGACCCGGCCGTGCTCACCGAACGGCTCGCGGCCCACCGGGCGGCCGGTGCCCGCCCCTGGCCCGCCGATCTGGCCCAGGCGCTGCTCCGCATACCGCCGCGGGCACGGCCGGCCGTCCGCGCGGCGGCGGCCGGGCTCGGCGGTGAACTGCCGCCCGACGTGCCGCTGCCCGAGCCCGTGGGGTTCCACGTCCACGTCCCGGACGGGTCGCCCGGCAGCTTCCCGCGCATCGCCCCGCCGGCCCCCGCCGCGGTCGTGTCCGAAGGCGTCACCGGGCTGCTCCACGCGCTGCCCGACCCCACCAGGACCGGCTGGTGTGCGGGCCTGTTCCGGTCGTCGGCCGGCCAGCTCGGCCAGCTGCCCTGGACGGCGCCCTGGAAGCCGGACACCGTCGCCGCGCACGGCCTCCCCGAACTGGCCGTCCAGGCGGGCTCGGCGGGCCACCGCGACCCCAACCCCCTGCTGCCCCGGCTCGCCGACCTCCCGGGCGAGCCCGGGCCGGTGAGCCACCTCCTGCTCGCCTACGGCATGACCGCCGCCCGCGCCGAGCACCGCACCGCCGCCCTGGACGCCCTGCTGACGCTGACCGCACGGGGCCGGCTCCGGCCGGAGACGCTCGGCGAGCGGCTCGCGGCGCTGTGGCTGCTGTCCGTCGCCAAGCCGAACCGGATCCTGCCCGTCCTCGCCGACGCCGCCCGCAGCGGCGCGGGCCGGGCGGTGTTCTCCGTGCTCACCGCGATGCTCCCCGAGCTCGCCCCCGACCCCGCCCGCCGCGGCCTGGCGGACGTGCTCACCCTCGCCGCCGACTGCGCGGCCGCCGAGCAGATCCGCACCCCGCTCCCCGCCCTCGCCCCCCTCACCGCCCCCACGGCCCCCCGCCGCGTCCGTACGGAGGCGACCCGCCTGGCGGCGATCCTCGCCTCCTGAGGCCGCCGCGGCCTTCCGCCCGGCACCTGAGGGGCCGGCGGTTGATCAGCGGCTGTCCTCGGGGGCGTCGGTGGTGAAGGGGCCGGTCCGGTTGTTCCCGGTCGGCCTTGTGGTGTCGGGTGGGCTGCCGGTGCAGCTCGCCCAGGAGGTGACGAGGCCGGATCCTCGTTCCCTGAACCCCGAGGCGTCGGGCTGATGGGGCCGGCGGTTGATCAGCGGCTGTCCTCGGGTGGAGGCGTTGGTGGTGAAGGGGCCGGTCCGGGCGTTTCCGGTCGGCTCTGTGGTGTCGGGTGTACGGCCGCCGGCCGCCCGTCCAGGCGGTGGCGAGGCCGGACCCACGCTCCCGGCGGGCCTGCCCGTGGGCCGCCTGGGGCGGAGGCGGGGTTTCCGGGCCGTGGCGCCGGTTCGGGGGGCGGTGTCCGGTGGGTTGGACCGGCGCCTGCTGGGTGCGCCGCCGTCCCCGCCCGGGCGGGGAGGAGCGCCGGTGGGTGGCGGGGTGCAGGTCGGGGGTGGGGCTGGACCCACCGTGAAGTGTGTAGCGGGCTGGATTCCGGCTCGATCGTGTCCGTCCTAGCGTTTGCTGTGGGCCGCCCGGTGGGGGCGGGCCGGTGAGCCGGGGAGGTGCGGTGCGGGTGGAGGACGAGCGGGTTCCGGCGCTGAGGTTGGCGGGGCTGAGCAAGCGGTTCGGGGGCCGCCGGGCCGTGGACGGGGTGGAGCTGACCGTGCCGAGCGGCTCGTTCTACGGGCTGGTGGGGCCGAACGGCGCGGGCAAGACGACGTCGCTGTCGATGGCGGTCGGGCTGCTGCGGCCGGACGCGGGGCGGGCGGAGGTGTTCGGCATCGACGTCTGGGCGGACCCGCTGCCCGCCAAGGCGCTGGTGGGCGTGCTGCCCGACGGCCTGGCGCTGCCGGAGCGGCTGACCGGTCTGGAGCTGCTGCGGTACCTGGGGCGGCTGCGCGGCCTGGACGGGCGGACGGTGGACTCCCGCGCGGAGGAACTGCTGCACGTGCTGGAGCTGGCGGAGGCGGCCGGGACGGCGGTGATCGACTACTCCACCGGGATGCGCAAGAAGATCGGCCTGGCCCTCGCGATGCTGCACGCCCCCTGGCTGCTGGTGCTGGACGAGCCGTTCGAGGCGGTCGACCCGGTCTCGGCGGCGACCGTGCGGACGATCCTGGGGCGGTTCGTCGCGGCCGGCGGCTCGGTGGTGCTCTCCAGCCATGTGATGCCCCTGGTCGAGAGCCTCTGCGACCACGTCGCGGTGATCGCCGGGGGCCGGGTGGCGGCCGCCGGGACGCTGGCCGAGGTGCGGGGCGGGCGGGCCCTGGAGGACGTGTTCGTCGAGCTGGTCGGCGCCCGGACCGGGGGAGCGGAGGGGCTGGAGTGGCTGGCGTCCTGACGGCCCCGCCGGCGGCGGGCGGCCGGGTCGCGGTCACCGTGCTCACCGGCATGAAGGTGACGGTGCTGCGGCGGTCGATGTCCGGCCCCCGGGCCGCCGGGCTGGTCCTCGGCGCGCTCTGCGGCGGGGCGGGCGCGGTCGGCACCGCGCTGCTCGGTGCGGCGGACTACGCCACCCCCGGGGCCGGGTTCGGTGTCCTGGCGCTGGGGCAGTTGCTGTGGAGCCTGGGGTGGGCGCTCGGCCCGCTGGTCACCGGTGGCGATGCCACCCTGCGGCCGGCCTGGTTCGCCATGGTGCCGGTGCGACCGCGTGCCCTGGCCCTCGGGCTGCTCGGCGCCGGCTTCGTCGGTGTCACCCCGGTGCTCGCGCTGGTCGCCTTCGCCGGGCTGTCCGTCTACGGCGCCCGCCAGGGGCCGGCGGCGGCGCTGGTCGCGGTGCCCGCCGTGCTGCTCCAACTGCTCTTCGTGGTGGTGCTGGCGAGGTTCACCCCGCAGGTGCTGGGCGGTGTGCTGCGCTTCCGCCTCGGCCGGGAGCTGTCCGCGCTGCTGGTCGGTCTCGTGATGGCCGCCCTCAACTCCGGCTGGTTCGCGATCGGCTTCCTGGTCCGGCTCGGCAGCGGCGACTGGGCGGGCGGGGCCGCCGCCGCGGTGCGGCTGCCGCCCTCGGGCTGGGGGGTGGTCGCGGTGGACGCGGCCCGCCGGGCGGACTGGCCGGTGGCCGTCGCCGCGCTGGCCGCGCTGGCGGCCGTCTGCGCGCTGTTGCTGGCGGCCTGGGCGGCGCTGCTCTCCCGGCAGCTCGTGCGCGGCGGCGGACGCCCGGCCCGGGCCGCCGCCCGCTCCCGGACCCGGCGCAGGCTGCTTCCCGACACCCCGGTGGGCGCGGTCCTCGGCAAGGAGCTGGTGCTCTGGCGGCGGGATCCCCGCCGGGCCCGGTTCCTGCGGGCGGCGCTCTGGACGGGGGTGTTCACCGCCCTGTTCCCGCTGCTCGACGGCTTCGACGTGCTGCTGCCGTGGGCGGGCGTGGTGGCCGCGCTGTTCGCCGGCGCGTTCTGCGTCAACCTGTACGGCCTGGACGCGGGCGCGCTCTGGCTGACCCTGGTGGTGCCGGGGGTGGAACGCGCCGATGTCCGGGCCCGGCAGGCCGCCTGGTTGCTGGTCACCGCCCCGGTGGCCCTGGTGCTGACGTGCGCCGCCCTCCCGGTCACCCCGGGCGCCGTCCGCCCGTGGGTGTTCGCCGTGCTGCCGGCCGTCCTCGGCGCGGCGGCCGGGCTGATCCCGCTGCTGTCGGTGACCGCCGCCGCCCCGTCGCCCGACCGCCCCGGTGGCGGCCCGCTGGACGACCTCGCCGACGAGAGCGCCGAACACGTCCACGCCCAGGGCCTGGCGGCGTTCTGGCTGCAACTGCTCGCCGCCCTGCCTGCGGCCGGTGTGGTGCTGGCCGGCACCCTGCTGTCCAGTGCACCGCTGCGCTGGGCCGGGGTGCCCGCGGGCCTGCTCACCGGCGCGCTGTACGCGTGGGCGCTGGGCCGGGCCGCCCGGCGGCGGCTGGAGGCGCGCGGCCCGGAGCTGCTGGACGTGCTGCGCAAGGGACTCGTCCGCACCGCGGGGCCCGCGGAACGCGACGGGGCCGGGGGCGAGGGCCCGTCGGGGCCTGGGACCGCGCCCGCGCGCGGCCGCGCGGCGGCGGTCGGCCTGCTGACCACCGGCGGCATCCTGCTGATCGCCCCCCAGGGCCTGGTGGCGCTCGGCCTGGCGCTGTTCGCTCCCGCCGCCCGCAGCTGGTTCCTGGCGCTCTACCTGCCCCGGGCGGCGGGGATACCGCTGGCGGTGGCGTTCGTCGTGCTCGGCGCGCTCTGCCTGCGGACGGCACGCCGGCTGGACCGCCTGGACAACCCGCCCCGTCCGCCCCTCCCGCCCCATCCGGACCGGCAGGAGGAGCCCCGCGGCGTCCCCGACCACCCGGCCCCGTCGGTGGAGCTGGGATCATGACCGGGCGACGGGCCGTCACCGGGCCCGCCCGTGCCCGCCCGTGCCCGCCCAGGACGACCCACCACCGAAACGGAGGCCCGGCCCGGTGAACAGCGTGCCGCCCGCCGTCCCCGCCGTCCCCGCCGCCCACGCCGCTCAGGCCGTCCCCGCCGTCCCGGCCGCTCAGGCCGACCCCGCGGCCCACGCCGTCCCGGCCGCGCTGCGCAGCCGAGGTGCCGCCCTCGGCCGGCTGCTGGTGCTGACGGCCGTCGTCCCCGCCGAACTGCTGTTGCAGGCGGTCGTCCTGGGCAGCTTCGTGCTCTGGTTCGGCCTCGGGATCTTCGTCCTCTTCCCCGCCACCACCCGGCTCGCCCGCGCCGCCGCGGGTCTCGCCCGGGCCTACGCCGGCCGCTGGTCGGGCGTGCCGGTGCCGCCGCCCTACCTGCCGCGCCCCGGGCTCGAACGCACCCTGCACGGCTGGTTCTGGACCGGCCACGACTACCAGAGGAACCGCTGGTTCGCGAGTGCCTCCCGCACCATCCGCTGGCTCTGGAAGGACCCGGCGACCTGGCGCGACGCCCTCTGGGTGCTGCTGAACCCGGTGGTCGGCGGCGCCCTGGCCGCCACCCCGCCGCTGCTGCTCGGCGCCGGCCTCTACGCCCTCGCGTGCACCGCCCTGCCGCTGCCGCTGCCCGGCGGCGACCGCGGTCTCCCGGTGGCCCCCGCCCTCGCGCTCGGCCTCGCTCTGGCCGCCGCGGGCCCGGCCCTGGCCCGTCCGGCGCTGCGCCTGCACGGCCGCTGGACGCACGCCCTGCTCGGCCCCACCGAGCGCTCCCGCCTCGCCCACCGGGTCGAGCAGCTCACCGAGACCCGCCTGGACGTCACCGAGGCGCAGGCCGCCGAGCTGCGCCGGATCGAACGCGACCTGCACGACGGCGCCCAGGCCCGGCTGGTCGCGGTGAGCCTGCGGCTGGGCGCGGTCGCCGCGCTGATCGACAGCGACCCGGCGCGGGCCAGGACGGTGGTGACGGAGGCACAGGAGAACGTCGGCCAGGCCCTCCAGGAGCTGCGCGACCTGGTCCGCGGCATCCACCCGCCGGTGCTCGCCGAGCGCGGCCTGGCCGAGGGGCTGCGCGCCCTGGCCCTGGACGTGCCGCTGCGCGTCGAGGTGCGGGCCGGGCTGCCCGGCCGGGCCGAGGCCCCGGTCGAGTCGGCGGTCTACTACGCGGTCAGCGAGGCCCTGACCAACGCGGTCAAGCACGCCGGAGCGCGGCACGTCGCCGTGGACCTGCTCCATGCGGACGGTCTGCTGCGCGTCGAGGTCACCGACGACGGCCGGGGCGGCGCGGACCCCGGCCGGGGCACCGGCCTGCGGGGCATCCAGCGCAGGCTGGCCGCGTTCGACGGTACGCTCACGCTGATCAGCCCCCCGGGGGGCCCGACCCGGCTGACCATGGAGCTTCCGTGCGCGTTGTCCTCGCCGAGGACCTCTACCTCCTGAGGGACGGTCTGTCCCTCCTCCTCTCCGCCCACGGGCACGAGATCGTCGCGGCGGTGGGCAGCGGCCCCGAACTCGCCGCCGCGCTCGCCGAGCACCGGCCGGACGTCGCGGTGGTGGACGTCCGGCTGCCGCCCACCTTCACCGACGAGGGCCTCCAGGTCGCCCTGGCGGCCCGCCGTTCCCGGCCCGGCCTGCCCGTCCTGGTGCTCTCCCAGCACGTCGAGCAGCTGTACGCGCGGGAGCTGATCGCCGACGGCGCCGGGGCGGTCGGCTACCTGCTCAAGGACCGGGTCTCCAACGCCGGGCAGTTCATGGACGCCCTGCGCACCGTCGCCTCCGGCGGCACCGTGATGGACCCGCAGGTGATCACCCGCCTGCTCGCCCGCAACGCCGACGACCGTCCGCTCGCGCTGCTCACCCCGCGCGAGCGCGAGGTGCTGGCGATGATGGCCGAGGGGCGCTCCAACGCGGCGATCGCCCAGCGGCTGCACTTCAGCGAGGGCGCGGTCAGCAAGCACACCTCCAGCATCTTCGCGAAGCTGGGCCTCGGCGCCTCCGACGACGACAACCGCCGGGTGCTGGCCGTCCTCGCCTACCTGGACGGGACCCGCTCCGCCTGACGCGAGGCCGCCGGTGCGGTGCGCCGGGCCACCGGCGGCAGCCCCAGCCGGTGCGCGGCCGCGACGGCGAGCCCCGCGAGCAGCGAGACCAGGTGCCCCACGGCGGCGACCTCGCCGTCCGCCACTCCGCCGAGCAGATTGGGCGCCGCCACCGCGAGCATCGCCAGCCACACCGCGCGCGACCACACCGGCCGGGCCCGGCAGGCCGCCACCGCCAGTGCCGCGACCACCACGTAGGACGGGCCGGTGTCCAGCGCGTGCGCGGCCTCGGGCGGCAGCGCGCCGTGCTCGATCCGCCACCACACCAGGCCCTCGGTCAACGCGGTCGCCGCCACGTGCACCAGCGCCAGCACCGCCACCGCCCGCCGGCCGCCGAGCGCCCCGACCACCGCGAAGACGGAGAGGGCGAACACCGGCCAGATCCACACGGTGTCCTGCGGGACGAACGCCGACACCGCCAGCGAGCCGACCGGGTGACCGTCCGGCCAGGGCCGCAGGTTGTCCAGGTCGGTCGACGCCCACGCGCGCAGCGCCCGCACCCGTTCGGGCGGCAGCAGCCGCAGCACCGGCCACATCGCGGCCAGCGCGCCCACGTACCAGAACGCCGGATCGCGCAGCAGCGGGAGCAACCGCCGCGGGTCCGGCCGTGGCAGCACCCCCGGCCCTACCGGCCGCGGCGCCGGCGCGCCCCGCCGGCGAGCACCGTTCCCGCGGTGAGCGCCACCGCACCGGCGGCCAGCAGCCCGCCCCGGGAGCAGCGGGACCGGGACAGCGCCGACCAGCGCGCGTTCGCGGAGAGCACCGAGCCGACGCTCAGCCACGACCCGGCGGACAGCACGGACAGCGCCGACCCGGCCGAGCCGATCGACAGGAAGCTGCCGGCCGACCCGATCGACAGCACCGAGGCCGCCGAGCCGATGGACAGCACCGACCCCACGGAGCCGATGGACAGGACGGAGTTCCGGGAGGAACACGCCGCCCGGGCGGACGAGCAGGCCGACGTGGCGGCCGCTGACGAGCGATCACGAAGCTTGGACACCCCATGATCGTAGGCCGCCGCCGCCCGCCGGTCACCCGCCGAGGCGCGCCGACAGGCCCTCCGGCAGCGGGTAGGGCCGCTCGTCCGGCAGCAGCAGCCGGGCGGCCTCCGGCTCGCCGTCGCGCAGATGGCCGTGGATCCGCCGCACCAGCGGAGTGACGTCGGTGACGGACACCGTCCACTCGTCCGCGTACCGCCGCGCCGCCTCGCCCGCCAGGCCGAGCTGCAGCGAGCGGTACGGCAGCGGACGCAGGTGCAGATCGCGCTCGGGGTCCCACTGCACCCGGGCGGGCGCCCGCTTCAGCTCGCGCTGCCAGCTCGCCCGGTCGGGGTGCAGGCCGCGCTCGTAGTGCGCCGGGCAGGCGTGCTCCAGGGCCCAGGTGAAGCCGGCCCGGTCGATCTCCACGGCGAGCACGGTCTCCTGCCCCTCCTTGGCGGCCCATCCGCAGCGGTACATCATCCACAGGAACGAGGGCTTGATCCACGTCATCCGGTCGCGCTTCCACTGCGCCGGGAAGCGCCCGTCGCGGGCCGCGGCCCGTCCGATCTCCGGCGGGTACGCCTGGTAGACGGTCACGGTGGTGCCGGTGTGGAGGGCGCGGACCCGGCGCCGCGGCTCGGGCGCGTCGTCCGGCGGGGCGCCGGCCGGGGCGGTGCGGTCGGGGGCGGGGCTGTTCGGGGCGGTGCTGTTCGGGACGGTCACGGCGCCCAGGGTGGACCGGGCCCGGCGGGCGTCGCCACCGGTTTCCCGCCCGAAGGCCGGCCGGGATCCTGCGATGCAAGGCCATATACAGTTAAAGCCTTTGATTTGCAGGCTCGAAGACCCTGTGGAACCATAATCCATAAGCATTCAGCAGATCGAACACCGGAAAGTGAAGGACCATGTCGGACGGCGCGCGCGTCATCGTCGGAGTCAGCGGATCGTTGCACAGCCTGACCGCCCTGCACCGGGCGGCGGACGAGGCGCGCGACCGGGGCGCCGTCCTGGTGCCGGTGCTCGCCTGGACGCCGGCCGGCGGGGAGTACAACTACCGGCTGCGCCCCTGCCCGCCGCTGCTGCGCGCCTGGCAGGCGCTGGCCGACGCGCGCCTGGACCAGGCCCTGGAGGAGGCGTTCGGCGGCCTGCCGGCCGGCGTCCGGGTCGAGCCCCTGGTGGTGCGCGGAGAGGTCGGCCCGGTGCTGACCGCGCTGGCCGACCGCCCGGACGACCTGCTGGTGGTCGGCGCGGGACGGCACGGCACCCTGCGCACCACCGTGCGCCGGCTGTTCCAGGGCGGCTCGGTGAGCCGCTACTGCCTGGCCCGCGCCCGCTGCACCGTCCTCGCCGTCCCGCCGTCCGACCTCCAGGCCGATCTGCGCGCCCTGCGCCGCGGCGTCGACCTGCGCGAACTCGACGGCCTCGTCGCCGCCCGGGCCGCCCGGGCCGCCTGAGCCGCCCGGGTCGCGCGCGGCCGGTCGCCCCGCCCCTCACTCGAAGCGGCTGACGTCCCCCGCTCCGCGCCGGACGATCTCCGGTCCGCCCCCGGAGAAGTCCACGACCGTCGTCGGCTCCGTGCCGCAGTCGCCCGAGTCCACCACCGCGTCCAGGACGTGGTCGAGGCGCTCCTTGATCTCCCACCCCTGGGTCATCGGCTCCTCCTCGCCCGGAAGGATCAGGGTGCTGGAGACCAGCGGCTCGCCGAGTTCGGCGAGCAGCGCCCGGGTGACGGCGTGGTCGGGGATCCGGACCCCCACCGTCTTCTTCTTCGGGTGCATCAGCCGGCGGGGGACCTCCTTGGTGGCCGGCAGGATGAACGTGTAGCTGCCCGGGGTGGCCGCCTTGACGGCGCGGAAGACGTTGTTGTCGAGCTGGACGAACTGCCCCAGCTGCGCGAAGTCCTCGCACATCAGGGTGAAGTGGTGCCGCTCGTCGAGCCGCCGGATCGACCGGATCCGCTCCAGGCCCTCGCGGTTGTCCAACTGACAGCCCAGGGCGAAGCAGGAGTCGGTCGGGTACGCGATGAGGGCACCGGCCCTGAGACTGGCGGCCACGGTGCCGATGGTGCGCGGCTGCGGGGATTCTGGATGCACATCGAAGTACTTCGCCATTGGCCGACCCTACGGGATCCCGGCGCCCGGCGCCCGGCGGCCGCACGCCCCCTCAGCCGCCGGGGGCGTCGTCGTGGCGCAGGGCGTTGAGCACGGCCCAGGCGACGGAGACCACGGGAACGGCGACCAGGGCGCCGAGGACGCCGCCGAGGACGGCGCCGCCGGTGACGGAGAGGGCGACGGCGACCGGGTGGATGCGGACGGACCAGCCGAGGACGAGCGGATGCAGGAGGTGGCCCTCGATCTGGCCGATCACCACGATCAGGCCGAGGACCAGCAGGGCCACCACCGGACCGCGGGCGGCCAGCGCGACCAGGGCGGCGACGGCCAGGGCGATCGGGGAGCCGATCAGCGGGATGAGGGCGGCGACGAACTCCAGGACGATCAGGGGCAGGACCAGGGGCACCCGCAGGATCGCGAGGGCGATGCCGACCAGGACGGCGTTGGTCGCCGCGACGATCAGCACCCCGCGGGTGTAGCCGGCGAAGGTGTGCCACGCGGCGAGGCCGGCCCGTTCCCACAGCGGGCGGGCGCGGGCCGGGAACTGGTGCTGCGCCCAGCTCCACATCCGGTCGCCGGAGTGCAGGAAGAAGACCGAGCAGAACACCGCGAGCGCCAGCCCGGTGAGCAGCTCGACGACCCGCCCGGCACCGCTGAGGGCGGTGCTGAGCAGCGCGGAGCGGTGGCCGGCGAGGTAGTCGCCGATCCGGGCCCTGAGATCGGTGGCCGCGCCGGGGTGGAGGTGGAAGGGGGCGCCGGTGAGCCAGCGGTCGATCCGGCCGAGGCCGCCGTGCAACTCGTCGCCCAGGCTGCCCCACTCGGCGGCGACGGTCGTGCCGACCAGGGCGAGGACCCCGCCGACGAGGGCGACGGAGCCGAGGAGGGCGAGCAGCACGGCGAGCGAACGGGGCAGCACCCGGGCCATCAGGTCGACCGGCGGGCGCAGCACGGAGGTGATGACCAGGGCCAGGAACAGCGCGATCACCGGCAGCTGGAGCCGGGTGAGGACGGTGACGGCCAGATAGGCGGCCACGCCCAGCGCGACCAGCCGCCAGGCGTACCCGGCGGCGGTCCGCAGCCCGGGCGGCACCCGCTCGCCGCCGCGCCCGGCCGGGCCGCCGCCTCTGCCGGCCGCCCGCCCGGAGACACGCCCGGAGACACGCCCGGAGCTCCGGGCGGAGCCCCGCCTGGTGCCCCGCCCGGAGGCACGCCCGGAGGCCCGGTCCGGCCCGGCGCGAGGGGCCGGACCGGGCCCGGCGGAGCGCCGGGGGCGCCCGTGTCCCGCGGTCATGGCGCGCCGCTCAAGGCCGGAACAGCACCTTGACCACACCGTCCTGCTTGCGTTGGAACAGGTCGTACGCGGCCGGTGCCTCCGCCAGCGGCAGGTGGTGGGTCGCGAAGCCGTCCACGCCGAGCGGGTCGCCGTCGCCCAGCAGCGGCAGCAGCTCGTCCGTCCAGCGCAGCACGTTGGCCTGGCCCATCCGCAGCCGCAGCTGCTTGTCGAACATGGTCAGCATCGGCAGCGGGTCCGTCATGCCGCCGTACACGCCGGACAGCGAGACGGTGCCGCCGCGGCGCACCATGTCCACCGCCAGGTGCAGGGCGTGCAGCCGGTCCAGGCCCACCCGGGTCATCAGCCGGGCGGCCAGCGCGTCCGGCAGCAGCGAGGTCATCCGCTGCGCCGCGGTGGCGGCGGGGGAGCCGTGCGCCTCCATGCCGACGGCGTCGATCACGGCGTGGGGGCCGCGTCCGTCGGTGAGGTCCCGGGCGGCGTCGGCCACCCGGGAGCCGAGCCGGGCCAGGTCGAGCACCTCGACGCCGCGCTCGCGGGCGCGTTCCAGCCGCTCGGGCACCAGGTCCACCCCGATCACGGTGGACGCGCCGCGGTGCCGGGCGATCCGGGCGCACATGTCGCCGATCGGCCCGAGGCCGAGCACGGCGACGCTGCCGCCGGGCGGCACCTCGGCGTACTCCACCGCCTGCCAGGCGGTCGGCAGCACGTCGGACAGCAGCACGTAGCGGTCGTCGGGAGGCCCGTGCGGGACGACCACGGGCAGGGTGTTGCCGAACGGCACCCGCAGCAGTTCGGCCTGGCCGCCGGGCACCTGCCCGTACAGCTTGGTGTAGCCGAACAGTGCCGCGCCGGTCCCGTAGGCGCGCACCTGGGTGGTCTCGCACTGGGAGTGCAGGCCCTTCACGCACATGAAGCAGGTGCCGCAGGAGATGTTGAACGGCACCACCACGCGGTCGCCGGCCTCGACGGCGTGCACGGCGCTGCCGGTCTCGCGCACCACGCCCATCGCCTCGTGGCCGAGGATGTCGCCCTCGTCGAGGAAGGCGCCGAGGACCTCGTACAGGTGCAGGTCCGATCCGCAGAGCCCGGTGGTGGTGACCTCGACCAGGACGTCGGTGGGCTCCTGCAGGACCGGGTCGGCGACGGAGTCGACGCGGATGTCGCGGCGCCCGTGCCAGGTCACGGCTCTCATGGTGTGCTCCTCCGGTGTGCTCCTCGCTGGGACGGGTCCGACACCGCCGGGGCGGGGCTCAGGACGCCGTCGGTTCGTTGTGGGACCGGGCGGCCCGCCGGCCGAGGGCGGTGAGCCGGTCGACCGGTCCGCCGCGCCGGTGCCGGGCCGCCGCCCGGACGCCGGGCACGCCGTGCTCCGGGGCGGACCCGGTGGACGGCAGCAGCCGCGCGGTGAGGGTGAGCAGCCGGCCGGTGGTGGCCGGCGCGAGGCCGTGGGCGCGTGCCGCGGCCTTGGCGAGCGGGGTGAGCACCAGCTCCCGGCGGCCGGTCGCGACCGCCCGGACGATCCGGCGGGCCGCCCGTCGCGCGTCCATCGACAGCAGCGGCAGCGAGGCCGCGGAAGCGAACCAGGCGAACTCGCGTCCGGCCTGGCCGGTGAACTCGGCGGCGGTCTGCGAACCGGTGCGCATCAGGCCCGGGACGACGGTGGTGACCCTGATCCCGTACGGCGCCAGCTCCGCCGCCAGCCCCTCGGAGAGGCCGGTGAGCGCGAACTTGGCGGTGACGTACGGCAGCAGGTGCGGGGCCGGGACCTTGCCGCCGATCGAGCCGATCATGACGATCGAGCCCGCGCCGCGCGCCCGCATCGTCGGCAGCACCGCCTGGACCAGCCGCAGCGGCGCCATCACCATCAGCTCGTGGGCCCGCCGGAAGTCCTGCTCCTGCATGGCGGCGAGCGGGCCGACCTGGATCAGGCCGGCGTTGTTGACCAGCAGGTCCACCTCGGCGCCGAAGCGCTCGCGCACCGCGCCGAGCAGCCGGGCCGGGGTGTCGGCGGCGGTCAGGTCGCACGCGGTGGCGGCCACCTCGCCGGGGCGGCCGCGCAGCGTCCGCAGGGCGCGTTCGAGCGCGAGTTCGTCGCGGCCGCAGAGCATCACCCGGCAGCCCCGGTCGGCGAGCTCGCCCGCGATCAGCAGGCCGAGTCCGCGCGAGGAGCCGGTCACCAGCGCCGTCCGTCCGGCCAGGTCGTTTCCGCCGTGCATCGGCCGTTCCCTCCTCCGCTCGGGGACACCCTCGTCGCCCGGCGTCTGTCCGGCGACGCCGTCGCCAAACACCGCCGCCGGACACCGCCGCCGAACAGCGCGGGCAGCGAGCCGGCGAGCGGGTGGGCGGTCGGTCGGGCGGACGGGTCCGGCCACGACCGGCGCCCCGGCCCCGCCGGAGCGCATCCGGCGGGGCCGGGGCGCCGGCCCCCGGGCGGGTTCAGCCGGCGCAGAGCAGGCGGGCGCGGTCCTCGGCGAGGTAGCGGGAGCGGACGGCGGCGACGATCTCGGCGCTCGCGGTACCGCTGCCGTACGGCGAGGGGCGCCCGGCCAGGGAGCCGACGGCGTCCGGGTCGGCGAGCAGTTCCCGCAGGGCGACGTCCAGTTGGGCGCCGGGCCGGACCAGCCGGGCGAAGCCGGCCCGGACCGCCTCGGGCCGTTCGGTGGAGTTGCGGACCACGATGAGCGGCCGCTTGAGCACCGTGCACTCCTCCTGGACCCCGCCGGAGTCCGAGACCAGCAGCCGGCAGCCGGCCGCCAGGGCGAGGAAGGTGCGGTGGTCGACCGGGGGCACCGGGCGCAGCCCGGCGAGCGCGCCGGAGAGCCCGAACCGCTCGATCGCCGCCCGGGTGCGCGGGTGCAGTGGCAGCACCACCGGCAGGTCCAGTGCCGCGAGTTGGCCGAGGATCCGGCCGAGCCGGGCGGGGTCGTCGGTGTTCTCGGGGCGGTGCAGGGTGGCCAGCAGGTAGCGGTCGGGGCGCAGCCCGTAGCCGGCCAGCACCGCGCGGGCCTCGACCGCTCCGGGCAGCGACTCCAGGGTGGCCTCGACGACGGTGTTGCCGGTGACCACCACCTGGTCCGCCCCGATCCCCTCGCGCAGCAGGTGGGCGGCGGCGGTGGCGGTCGGCGCGCAGTGCAGGTCGGCGAGCGGGGCGATGAGGCGGCGGTTGGCCTCCTCGGGCATGTCCGGGTCGAAGGAGCGCAGTCCGGCCTCGACATGGACGACGGGCGCGCCCGCGCAGTGGGCGGCCAGTGCTCCGGCGGCGGCGGAGTTGGTGTCGCCCTGGACGACGACGGCGGCGGGCGGGTGGGCGGCGAAGTGGTCGCTGAGCGCGCTGACCATCCGGCCGATCTGCCGGCCGCGGGCCTCGCCGGCGACCCCGCTGAGCGTGATGTGCGGGTCGGGGAGCGCGTACTGCCGGAAGAAGGCGGTGGTGAGGCCGGGATCCCAGTGCTGGCCGGTCCAGACGATCCGGGCGGAGTTCTCCAGGAGTCGCACCACTCCCGCGAGTTTGACGATTTCCGGTCGGGTTCCGAGGACCACGGCGATGTCGGCGGAGGGCATTCGGGCTCCCTTTGACGGTGCATCCGATCGATCGATCGGGGTGTTCGAACTACGCGTCACAACATGGCCGCCGGGGGTGAGCTGCGGCAACCGGTGGTGATCAATGTCCCCCGAATGGCGGTACGGCCGGGCGCTGCGCCACGCCGTCGACGCGCCGACGCCACGCCGATAGGGCCAGGTGGGGACGGCATCGTATGAACACGGACAATCAAACATCCGATTTTCAGTCCATGATGTGCCAGCAGCACGGGAGTTCGATCCGTGGCGGGGTCGCGTAACGTTCGTCCCCGCCCCGGGCCGTTCCGATGTGCCCGGCACCGCCCCCCCTTTCCCCGGGGCCTCGCCGAAGCCGCCCTCACTTTCGTGCTGCGCGGCAACCCCCCCTCGTGATCCCCCCGTTCTCCGACGAGAGGAATTCCCCCATGTACGGACCTGTGGCCGGCGGACTGCCGCCGGCAGCCGGTGGCGGCGCCCTGGCCGCCACCGGATCGGTGGGCATAGGCGTCACGGCGACGGCCGCGGTGGCCCTGGTCCTGCTCGGCCTCGGCCTGCTGCGGCGCAGCAGGCTGCGCCGTGGCGACGGACCGGGCGAGGACTGAGCCACGCCATGACGGAATCCCTGTCGCACCCGTTCGCGCCCCGCCCGCGCGCCGCGGGCCGGGCCGGGCGCTCCCCGCTCGGGATGCTGTGCGGCGCCGTGCTGCTCGGTGTGTGCGGCTCGCTGGTGGCCGGCGAACGCGCCTACCGTTCCCAGGAGAGCCGCGGCACGGCGTGGCTGGTCGAGCACCTCCTGGGGATGCGCACCCTGCTGCTCGAAGGGCCGACCGCCCCCGTCCTGTACGCCGGTGACCACACCGGCCTGGACCGGGGCGTCGCCCTGACCACGGGGTGCAGCAGCGCGCTGCTGATCGCCCCGCTCGCCCTGGTGACGGCCCTGCTGCTGCTCTTCGGCAACCGCCGGGCCGGCCGGGTCCTGCTGGCCTTCGTCGTCGCCGCCGGGCTGGTGCTGGCCACCAACCTCGGCCGGCTCACCCTGGTCCTGGTGATGCAACACCGGTACGGATCCGAGGGGTTCGGCTGGGCGCACGTCCTGCTGGGCTCCGTGCTGATGATGGCCGCCGCGCTCGTCGCGGCCCTCCTCTTCCTGTGGCTGCTGCCCCGCGGCGCCTCCGCCGCGACCGCGTCCGGTCGCCCGGCCGGGGAGGGGACGCCGTGACGCTGCTGGACACCTCCGTCTCGCTCTCCTTCGTCCTGGGCGTCGGCTTCCTCGCCTACGTCGTGGTGATCGTGCGCGGCTACCTGCGGGACCGGCCCGGGCCGGCCGGCGACCCGGACGCCTACCGCTGGCACTTCCTGATTCCCTGCCGGGACGAGGAGGCGGTGATCGCCACCACCCTGGACTACCTCGCCGAGCACTTCACCGGCGCCACCGTCTGGGTCGTCGACGACGACTCCGCGGACCGCACGGCCGAGCTCGTCCGCGCCTGGCCCGCCACCTCCGACCGGCTCACCGTCCACCTGGTCTCCCGCCGGCTGCCCACGGCGCGGACCGGCAAGGGCGACGCGCTGAACGCGGGTTACCGGGCGCTGGAGGCCGCGCTGCCCGAGGGCACCGACCCCGCGCGGGTCGTGGTCTGCGTGCTCGACGCCGACGGCCGCCCCTCGCCCGGCGCGCTCGCGGTCTGCGCCGGACCGGCGCTCTTCGGCGACCCCGGGATCGGGGCCGTCCAGGTCGAGGTGCGGATGTCCAACCGCGACGTGCCCCGGCCGCTGCCCGGCCGGGGCGCGTTCGCCAACCGGCGGGCCCGGCTGCTCGCCCGCCTCCAGGACATCGAGTTCCGCGGACCGATATCCGCCATGCAGATCACCCGGCGCCGCACCGGCACCGTCAACGTCGGCGGCAACGGCCAGTTCACCCGGCTCTCCGCCCTGCGCGCGGTGGACGGCGGCGGCGGGCGGCCGTGGGGCAGGGCGCTGCTGGAGGACTACGAGCTGGGCCTGCGGCTGATGCTGGCCGGCTGGCGCAACGGCTACACCACCGACGCCTGGGTCGACCAGGAGGCACTGTGGAGCGTGCGGCACCTGCTCACCCAGCGGGTGCGCTGGGCACAGGGCTCGATGCAGTGCACCCGCTACCTCCGGGAGATCTGGGGCTCGCGGGCGTTCGGCACGGCCGGCTTCCTGGAGGTGCTGTACTTCATGAGCCAGCCGTGGCTGCAACTCGTCGGCCTGGTGGTCTACACCGTGCCGATCGCGGCCTTCGGCTACAACCTGGTGCTCTACCCGGAGTTCGTGCTCACCTTCCTGCAGCAGGGCGGCGCGCTGCTGCTGGCCCTCTACCTGCTGCTGGGCATCGGCGAGTTCGCCGTCTGGGGGCCGCTGTACCGGCGGCGCTGCGAGCCGGGCGTCGGACGGCGCGCCGCGCTCGGGTACGGGCTCGCGCTGGCCCTGTACGCCGCCACCACCTATCTGGTCGCCGTCCGCGCGGCCTGGCGGGTGCTGTGCCGGCGCAACTCCTGGCACAAGACCGCCCGGGTCGCCACCGCGCCCACCCCGGCCGTCACCCCGGCCCCGGCCGCTGCCCCCGCCCCGGCCGTCGTCGGCGAGCCGGCGGCATGAGCGTCCGGCGCCCGGCCCGCGCTCCGCCCCCGGCCCCCGCCCCGCCCCACCCGACGACCGCACCCGGTCCTGCCTGCCGGACCGTTCCCGAGCGTCCTCGGCCGTCCCCCTCTCCCGTCCCCCGAAAGGCACCACCACCATGACCTCTCGTCGCACCCGGACCCGCACCCGCCTGCTCGCGGGCGCCGCCGCCACCGCCGCGCTGGTCTGCACCGCCGGCCCGGCCTGGGCCGCCCTCCCCGCCCCCGAGGCCAAGGCCTTCGTCGTCTCCGCCGACGCCGTCGCCGGGATGGTGGCCGTCGCCCCGACGCCCGCCTCCGCCTACCCCTCGGGCGGCACCAGCACCCTGGCCGGCATCAGCGTCGGCCCCTTCGCCAGCAACGCGCTGCTCACCTCCACCACCTCGGGCGACCCGCAGGCCGGCACCTCGGGCGCCTCCGCCACGATCGACTCGCTCGGCGTCGACCTGGGCGTCGCCACCGTCTCGCTCACCGGCGTCAACGCGACCTGCACCGCGACCCCGGCCGGCGCCACCGGCTCCGGCGTCATCGCGGGGGGCAGCGTCAAGCTCCCGCTCCTGCCCGCGATCAACCTGCAGGCCGGCGCCGGGCCCAACACCGGGATCGACATCCCCGGGGTCGGCACCATCCTCCTCAACGAGCAGCGCACCGACGCCAACGGCATACTCAGCGCCAACGCCGTGCGGATCAGCCTGCTGCCGATCCTCAACGCCGCCGACCTGGTCATCGGCCACGCCGAGTGCGGCGGCGCCGCGCCCGCCGAGGCCGTGCCGATGATCAACCCCCAGGTCGCCGCCGTCGGCGGAGCCGCGGCCCTGGCCACCGCCGCCGGGGTCTTCCTGCTGCGCCGCCGCACCACCACCGGCTGATCCCCGCCGGGGTGCCCCGGACCGGGGCACCCCGGCCTCCTTCCCCGCCTGCCTCCCGGCCTCCTCCGTCAGGCCGGACGGAGGTCGAAGCGCCAGTCGTTGCCGCGCATCGGCCGGCCCGGCGGGTACTCGAACTCCCGCACGCCCAGCAGCTCGAAGCCCGTGCCCCGGCAGACCGCGTTGGACGCGGCGTTGTCCACCGAGGGGAAGGCGTGCAGGTACCGGTGGAGCCCGGCGGCCCGGGCCTCGGCCACCACCGCACGGGTGGCGGCCTTCGCCACGCCCCGGCCCTGGAAGGCCGGCAGCACCGTCCAACCGGTCTCGTACACCGGCCCGCCCTCCCCCGTGCGCTCCCAGAACCCGATGCTGCCCGCCGCCGCGCCGTCCGGCAGCACGATCCGGAACATCCGCCCCGCGGCGGCGGGCCGGGCACTGAGGTCGACGTAGCGACGGTGACGGCGGGCCACCTGCTCCCCGCTCTCCGGGCCGCCGAGGTGGGCCATCAACTCCGGCGCGTTGAGGGCGGACAGCAGCGCCGCGTCCGCCTCGGACCAGGGCTCCAGGCGTACGGCGGTGACGTGATCGTCCATGGGCGTACGGTAGACGGCCCCACCGACAACCGCCCCACCGACAACCGCCTGCGGGGACGGGACGGGGCGGGGCCTAGCCGGCGGCCGGGCCGAGCCGGACCGGCAGGGACCGCAGGGCGTTCACGATGAACGACTCCTGCGGGAGCAGCCCCTCCGGCGGCAGCGCGAGTTCGACGTCGGGGAAGGCGCCGAACAGGGCGCTCAGCGCCTCCTCGGCCTCCATCGTGCCGAGCACCGCGCCCAGGCAGTAGTGCCGGCCGTGGCCGAAGGCCAGATGGGTCTTGTCGGACCGGGTGAGGTCGAACTCCTCCGGCCGGTCGGGGTGCAGGGCCGGATCCCGCCCGGCCGCGCCGAAGGCGAACAGGACCGGCTCGCCGGCCCGGATCAGCACGCCCTCGCCGAGGTCGATGTCCGCGGCGGCGAAGTACATCGGCAGGTGCATCACCGGCGCCTCCAGGCGCAGCGACTCCTCGATGGCGTCGCGCCAGGTCGCCGCGCCGGAGCGGATCAGCGCCAGCTGCCCGGGGTGCGAGAGCAGCAGCGCCACCGTGTGGTCGATGAGGTTGACGGTGGTCTCCGACCCGGCGCCGATCATCAGGATCAGGGTGGAGACCAGCTCCGACTCGCTGAGCCGGGACCCCTGGGCGTCACGGGTGGCGATCAGCTCGCTGGTCATGTCGTCGCCCGGCGCCGCCCGCTTGGTGGCGGCGAGGCGGGCCATGGCGGCGAACAGGTCGTCGAGGACGCCCTTGGCGTGCTCGGGGGTGGCGTCGGTCGCCAGGACGCCGTCCACCACCCGGCGCACCTCCGCCCGCTGCTCCTCGGGGACGCCGAACAGGTCGCAGATCAGCGTGGTCGGCAACGGGTAGGAGAGGCCGGTGTGCAGGTCGACGGTCGCGCCGGGCGCGGCGCCGCGCAGCGCGTCGACCAGGGCGGCGGCGATCGCCCGCACCCGGGGCCGCAGCGCCTCCACCCGGCGCGGGCCGAACGAGGGCGCGGTGAGGGTGCGCAGCCGGAGGTGGTCCGCGCCGTCGCTGGTGAACATCGACTCCACCGCGACCCAGCTGGCCAGCGGCCAGTCGGGGCCGACCCGGCCGTCGATCCAGTCGGGCCAGTGGTGGCGGGCGTTCTTGGCGAGCCGGGGGTCGGTGAGCAGCTTCCGGGCGACGTCGGCCCGGGTCACCGACCAGGCCAGGACGCGGCCGGGGAGCTCGACCCGGACGGCCGGGCCGTGGGAGCGCAGATGGGCGGCCTCGGTGTGCAGGGCGGTGCCGCGGGTGTCGAGGACGTGGGTGTAGGGGCAGCGGGGTTCCATGGGCCCTCCTGGAAGGGGAGCGGCGGTCGGAAACGGTCGGCCGATGGTGACCGTACGACCGACCGGGCGGCGGCGGAAGGGCGCTTGTCACCGTGCCGCGCGCCCGGGGGCGCCGCCCCCGAGGGCCGGGCACCACGCGTTCGCCCGTCCCGGCCGGCTCCGGACGCCCCGGACGCGGTACCGGGGGGGCGTCACGGAATTCCGTGACGGGGCCGCCGTCCTGCGTCTACGCTGACCGTGCAGCTGGTTCGCCCTGCCCGCCAGGCAGGCGCGTCGTAAGAGGGAACCCGGTGACGCCTTTCGACTGGCCAGTCCGGGACTGCCCCGCAGCGGTGAGCGGGAACGACCGCCGTCATACGCACTGGGCCCGAGCGGCCCGGGAAGCGACGGCCAGTAGGTGTCCGCCCTTTCGGGGGCGGGCGTGCCCGCGAGTCCGAAGACCTGCCCGCTGTCCGCGCGCGACCGATCGCGCGCGGCCATCCCGGTGACCTCGTGGGCGGGTCGGCGTGCACACGGAGCCGCGAACGCGCCTCCGTCCGGTACGTCATCCCTTCGCGCCCTCGTCCCGTCACCGGGCACCGAGGATCAAGACTCGCGAAGGAGAGTCCCTTGACAGCGAAGTCCGCAGCCGCGGCCACCCTGGCCACCGTCCACGGCTACCCCCGGCAGGGCCGGAACCGGGAGCTCAAGAAGGCGGTCGAGGGCTACTGGAAGGGCACCGTCACCGCCGACGCCCTGCACGCCACCGCCGCCCGACTGCGCCGGGAGAACTGGACGCAGCTCGCCGGGGCGGGCGTGCGCGAACTCCCCACCGGCGACTTCTCGCTCTACGACCACGTGCTCGACACCACCGTCGCCGTCGGCGCCGTCCCCGCCCGCCACCGGGCCGCCGTCGACGCCGACCCGCTCGACGGCTACTTCGCCATGGCGCGCGGCACCCAGGACGCCGCGCCGCTGGAGATGACCAAGTGGTTCGACACCAACTACCACTACCTCGTCCCCGAACTGGGGCCGGACACCGCCTTCACCGCCAACTCCGGCAAGGCGGTCGGCGAACTCGCCGAGGCGCTCGCCGCCGGCCACGAGGCCCGCCCGGTGCTGGTGGGCCCGGTCACCTACCTGCTGCTGGCCGAGCCCGCCCCCGGCGTCGCGGAGGACTTCCGGCCGCTCACCCTGCTGGACCGGCTGCTGCCCGTCTACGCCGAACTCCTCGCCGACCTGCACGCGGCCGGCGCGGACTGGGTGCAGCTGGACGAGCCCGCGCTCGTCCAGGACCGCACCCCGGCCGAACTGAACGCCGTCGCCCGCGCCTACCGCGAGCTCGGCGCCCGCACCGACCGGCCGAAGCTGCTGGTCGCGAGCTACTTCGACCGCCTCGGCGAGGCGCTTCCGGTGCTGGCCGCGGCGCCCGTGGAGGGGCTGGCACTGGACTTCACCGGGCCGGCCGCCGCCAATCTGGACGACCTCGCCGCCGTCGGCGGACTGCCCGGCAAGCGCCTGGTGGCGGGCGTCGTCGACGGCCGCAACATCTGGATCAACGACCTGGAGGCCTCGCTCGCCACCCTGGCCACCCTGCTCGGCCTGGCCGGCCACGTGGACGTGGCGCCGTCCTGCTCCCTGCTGCACGTGCCGGTCGACGCCACCGCCGAGCGGGACCTCGACCCGCAGCTCGCCCGCTGGCTCGCCTTCGCCCGGCAGAAGGCCGAGGAGACCGCGCTGCTCGCGCGCGGTCTGCGCGAGGGCACCGGCGCGATCGCCGCCGAACTCGCCGCCAACCGCGCCCACCTGGCCTCCCGGGCCGCCTCCCCGATCACCCGCGACCCCGCCGTGCGCGCCCGCACCGCCGCCGTCACCGCCGAGGACGCCCGCCGGACCCCGGCCCACCCCGGGCGCGCCGGGGCCCAGCGCGCCCGGCTCGGGCTGCCGCTGCTGCCCACCACCACGATCGGCTCCTTCCCACAGACCGCCGAACTGCGGGCCGCCCGCGCCGACCTCACCGCCGGGCGGACCGACGCCGCCGCCTACCGCGAGCGGATCCGGGCCGAGGTCCGCGAGGTGATCGCCTTCCAGGAGAAGGCCGGGCTGGACGTCCTGGTGCACGGCGAGCCCGAACGCAACGACATGGTCCAGTACTTCGCCGAACAGCTCACCGGCTTCCTCGCCACCCGGCACGGCTGGGTGCAGTCCTACGGCACCCGCTACGTCCGCCCGCCGGTCCTCGCCGGCGACGTCTCCCGCCCGGGCCCGATGACGGTCGACTGGTTCCGCTACGCCCAGGGCCTCACCGACCGCCCGGTCAAGGGCATGCTCACCGGCCCGGTCACCAGGCTCGCGTGGTCCTTCGTCCGCGACGACCAGCCGCTCGCCGACACCGCCCGCCAGGTCGCCCTGGCCCTGCGCGACGAGGTCGCCGACCTGGAGGCCGCCGGCGCCGCCGTCGTCCAGGTCGACGAACCCGCCCTGCGCGAGACCCTGCCGCTGCGCGCCGACGGCCGCCCCGGCTACCTGGCCTGGGCGACGGAGGCGTTCCGCCTCGCCACCTCCGGGGTCCGCGCCGACACCCAGATCCACACCCACATGTGCTACGCCGAGTTCGGCGCGATCATGACGGCCATCGACGACCTCGACGCGGACGTCATCTCCCTGGAGGCCACCCGCTCCCACATGCGGGTCGCCGGCGAACTCGCCGCCGCCGGGTACCCGCGCGAGGTCGGCCCCGGCGTGTGGGACATCCACTCCCCGCGCGTGCCGAGCGCCGACGAGGCCGAGCGGCTGCTGCGCACCGGCCTGGCCGCGATCCCCGCCGAGCGGCTCTGGGTCAACCCCGACTGCGGCCTGAAGACCCGCGGCTGGCCGGAGACCCGCGCCTCCCTGGAGAACCTGGTCACCGCCGCCCGCCGCCTGCGCGGGGAACTCACGGGCTGACGCGGCCGCGGGCGCGCACACCCCGCGGTGCGCGCCCGCCCTTCCGGGGGTCGGCACGGGCCCGGGGCTCTCGTGGCGGCGCCACGACAGGCGCTTCCGGCCGCGCCGCCGGTGGCGTGCGGGCCGCGCGGCGCCGCGGGCGGGTAGCCTGCCGGGGTGGCGGTCCACGGGTTCGGGGTGACGGAGTTCCAGCTGGTGCTGCTGCGCCGGATGGCGGACTTCCGGCCGGAGCCGGTCGAGGAGGCGCTGCGCCGGCTGGGGGCGACGCGCGCGGGCATGCGCGAGGCGAACAAGCGGTGGCAGGCGATGGTGCGCGCGCCGGGGTTCCCGTCCGGCGGGCGGCGTTGGACGGCCGTGCTCGGCGCGCCGGAGGCGGTGCTGCCGCGGCGCGTCGGGGACCTCGTCTGCACCGCACGGCAGTGGGCGCTGCCGCTCTGGCCCGACCTGCGCTTCGAGGTGCTCCTCGCGCCGGGCGGGGCGGAACTGAACGCCTGGCTGGTGCGGGCGCCGGGCAGCCGGCCGACGGTGCTGCGCACGCTCGCCGATCTGACGCCGTGGAGCTGTGTGGTGGCCGACCTGGGCGCCGCGTTCCCGCCCGCCGTTCCGCGCGAGGGCAGCGCGCCCACCAGGTTCCGGCTGGACTTCACCGCGCCGGACACCGACGGCCGGCCGTGTGCCTGCACCGCGGACTTCACCTGGGGACTGCTCCAGGAGGTGCGTCCGGCCTGAGCCGCCGGGCCGGCCCGGCGGCTCGGCGCCGGTGCACCGTCCGCCCGCCGATCACGGTGCGCTCGGGCAGCAGGTCGCGCAGCTCCTCGACCGGGCAGCTCAGCGGATCGGCGGGCCACAGCGTCAGATCGGCGAGCGCGCCCGGGCGCAGGGTGCCGCGGGTGTCGCTCTCGCCGGTCAGCCGGGCGGCGTTGACGGTGTGCAGGGCGATCGCCTCGGCGCGCCCGATGGCGTGCTCGGCGCCGATCACCCCGGCCACGGTGGCCCGGGTGGTCATGCCCCACACCGAGAGCATCGCGCCGTACGGGCCGACCGGGAAGTCCGAACCGGCGGAGAGCTGCGCGCCCTCGTCGAGCCACTCGCGCAGCGGGAACAGCGCACCGGTGCGTTCGGCGCCCCAGGCCCGCTGCTGGGTGCGCGCGCCGTCGTGCAGCAGGGGGTGCTGGACGGTCACCGGGACGCCGAGGGCAACGGCCCGGGCGCGCTGGTCGGGCCGGGCGAGGCCGGCGTGCTCGACGACCAGAGTGCCGGCGGGCAGGCCGGGGCGGCGCGCGAGCACCTCCTCGTAGACGTCGAGCAGGACGCGCAGCCCGCGGTCGCCCCAGGCGTGCACCCCGACCCGCAGGCCGCGCCCGGCCACCCGGTCGACGGCCTCCGTCAGCTCCCCGGGCTCCCAGAGCAGCCGCCCGTGGTAGCACGGCCGCCCCTGGTACGGCTCCTCCAGCGCGCCCGCCTCGAAGCCGCCGTCGATGCCGAACTTCACCCCCCAGACGGAGAGCCGGTCGTCCTCGTGGCCGGCGGCGCGCCAGGCCACGACCCGGTCCAGCAGCCCGTCCACCTCCGCCGGGGTGCGGACGGCGAAGCCGGAGACCAGGGCCCGGACCCGGACGGCGAGCGCGCCGCGGTCGCGGGCGGCACGCAGCACGTCGAGGTCCTCGACCGGGACCAGGCAGTCGCGGACGGTGCCGATCCCGGTGGCGGCGTAGTCGGCGGACGCGGCGCGCAGGCCGTCGATCCGCTCGTCGAGCCCGGGCCGGGGCAGGACGCGTTCGGCGAGCTGGGTCGCCTTGTCGATCAGCCGCCCGGTGAGCCGGCCGGCCGCGTCGCGCTCGATCACGCCGCCGGGCGGGTCGGGGGTGGCGGCGGTGATGCCGGCCAGCCGCAGCGCCGCCGAGTTGAGCACCATGTTGTAGGCGCCGCGGCGCACCAGCACCGGGTGGTCGGCGGTGGCGCCGTCCAGTTCCCCGGTGGTGGGCAGCCGCTGCTCGGCGAGGTTCACCTCCTGCCAGTTCACGGTGGTGAGGATCCATCCGCCGGCCGGGGTGCGGGCGGCGCGCTCGCGGATCAGGGCGAGGAATCCGGCGAGGTCGGCGGCCCGGTGGACGGGGACGCCGGACACGCTGTGGCCGGCCAGGACCAGATGGGTGTGGGTGTCGTCGAAGGCGGGCAGCACGGTGCCGTGCGGCGCGTCGACGAACTCGGTGGCCGGACCGGCGAGCGCGTCCAGACCGTGCGGGTCGGGGGAGAGCGCGGTGATCCGGCCGCCGGTGACGGCGACCGCGCGCCGCGGGGCCTCGCCGGGGACGAGGGTATGCACGGCGCCGGCGCGCACCAACAGGTCGGCGGGCGGACGGATCATCACGGCTCCCCGGGGTGGGCGGCGGTCCTGCCGGTGACCTTCTCCACGTACTCCAGAGCGGGCCCGGAGAGCAGGCCGTGCAGTTCGGTGAAGACGGCCCGGGCCGCGACGGCGTTCCAGTCGGCGGGCAGCAGCGGCTCGGGCAGGCCCGGGTCGAGGTAGGGCAGCCGGCGCCACTGGTCGAGCATCGGGACGTACGCGCGGAACGCCCCGGCCGGGTCGGGGCCGGCCCGGCGCGTGCGCAGGGCGGAGGCGGCCGGCTGCCAGGCGTCGGTGAAGGCCGCGTACTGGGCCTCGATGGCGGGGAAGTCCCACCAGGCGGCGACGGCCGTGCGCAGGTCGGTGAAGCCTGCGTACTCGGCGGACAGGAACAGGTGCACGTAGCCGTCCAGGCCGAGCCTGGCCAGCAGCCGCCGGGCGTCCGGCAGCAGCCGGGCGGGGGCCAGCCAGACGCCGGGGGCGGCGTTGCCGAAGCCGAGCCAGCTGAGCCGGGAGCGCAGGGTGTGGCGGTGGGCGCGCTCGGACTCCGGGACCGAGAAGACCGCCACCACCCAGCCGTCGGCGAGCGCGGCGGGCTCCAGGCTGTGGAAGATCCGCCGGTCGCCCTCCTCGAACACCGGGTCCATCGCGGGGGAGAGCCGGTAGCCGGTGCCGTCGCGACGCTCCTGGAGGAGGGTGCCGGCCTTCTTCAGACGGGAGATGGCGGAGCGGACGGCGGGGGCCTCGACGTCCAGCTCGGCCATCAGGGCGATCAGGTCGGCGATCGATATCCAGCCGCCGAGGCGGCGGACGAACTCGCCGTAGACGGTGTGGATCAGCGAGCTCGGCCGGGGCGTGCTCTCCGTCATGACGGGCCTCCTCCCCGGCAGCTGGTGGTGATCATAGCGGCGCCGCGCGCTCCCCGGGCCCCGGCCGGGCCGGTCCGGTCAGGCCTGTGCGAAGGCCCCGGAGAGCAGGTGGCCCGCGCCGGGGGCGTGGGCCGGCAGGCCGAGGGCGCGCAGCAGTTGGTGGGTGGTGCAGACCGCCGCGGAGACGACCGGCTTGCCGAGCCGCTGCTCGGCCTCCTCGATCACCGACAGGGAGGGCAGCTGCACGCACGCCGACAGCACCACCGCGTCGGCCCGGGCGTGGTCGAGCCCGGCGGCGATCGCCGGGAGCTTCGCCGGGTCGTGGGCGGCGACGTCCAGGTTGTCGGCGATCTCCAGGGCCGTGTGGTCGACCACCTCGATGCCCTCGTGGCCCAGGTAGTCGACGACGGTGCGGGCCAGCGGCCGCAGGTAGGGGGTGACCAGGGCGACCCGGCGCGCGCCGAGCGCGTGCAGCCCGGCGACCAGGGCCCCGGCGCTGGTGACGACCGGCGCGGGCGCGCCGTTCTCCACGGTGCGCCGGTGCAGCCGCCGTTCGGCCTCCCGGTGGTAGCCGGTGCCGGCGCTCATCACGGCGACCAGGCAGGCGTAGCCGAGCACGTCGACCCGGGCGTCGGCGAGTTCGGCGGCGCACCGGTCGGACTCGGCGTCCATGCCGCGCAGTTGCTCGGGCGTCACCCTGGTCATCCGCATCCGGCTGGAGTGGAAGGTGAACCGTTCGGGCGCGACCCGTTCGCGGGCCCGCAGCAGGGCGGGCACTTCGGTTTCCATGGTGACGTTGGAGCTGGGGACGATCTGGCCGATCCGGTAGGTGGTGGCCATGGCGGGGACGGTCCTTCCGTGGTGGGGTGGCTCCCGACGGGGCCTGCGCGGGGCCTGCGCGGGGCTTTCGCGGGGCCCGGGTTCGCGCTCGGCGGGCGCTCAGCGGGCGTCGATCACCGGGTTGGCGAGGGTGCCGATGCCCTCGATGGTCGCCTCGACGACGTCACCGGGCCGCAGGAAGCGCGGCGGCACCATCGCGGCCCCGACGCCGGACGGCGAGCCGGTGGCGATGACGTCCCCGGGCTCCAGGGTGACGCCGGAGGAGATGTCGGCGATCAGGCGGGCGACGCCGAAGAGCATGTGGCGGGTGTTGGAGGACTGCCGCAGTTCGCCGTTGACGCGCAGCGACAGGTCGAGGCGCTGCGGGTCGGGGATCTCGTCGGCGGTCACCACGACCGGGCCGAACGGCGCGTAGCTGTCCTGGCCCTTGGAGAAGAACCACTGACCGGACCGGCGCTGGTCGCGGGCGCTGATGTCGTTGACGATGCTGTAGCCGAAGACGTGCCGCCAGGCGTCGGCCTCGGCCACCCGGAAGGCGGGGGCGCCGATGACGACGGCGAGTTCGCACTCCCAGTCGAGCTGCTCGGTGAGGTCGGCGTTGTGCCGGATCGGTCCGCCGGGGCCGGTGACGGCGGTCGAGGGTTTGCTGAACAGCACCGGACGGTCGGGCAGTTCGCGGCCGGTGTCCAGGGTGCGGTGCGACTCGGCGACGTGCTCGACGTAGTTGAGGCCGACGCCGACGATCTTGCCGGGGCGCAGCGGCGCGTCCAGGGCGACGTCGGCGAGCACGGGCAGGGACGCCGGGTCCGCGGCCGCGCGGTCGGCCAGGGCCCGGGCGGTGGCCAGGGCCGGTTCCCCGGCGCGGATCAGGGCCGGGAGGTCGGGGGGCAGGTCCGCGCCGGCGGCCGCGGCGAGCGCCGTCAGGTCGGCGACCCGGTCGCCGGCGAGCAGGGCGCCGAGGCGCGGGCCGCCGGCGCCGTCGGTGCCGCGGGTGCCGTGGATGCCGTGGGTGCCGTGGCTGCCGTCGGGGTCGGACGTGCCGGGGGTTGCGCGGGGGCGGAAGGTCAACAGGCGCATGGGTACGGGCTCCTGGTCACGGGGTGGCGGTGGGCTGGTGCCCGTCGTGCTCCGGGTGGGCCTCCTCGCGGTACAGGCCGAGCGAGTGCATCACCGGGAAGTCGTTGAAGGAGAACAGGCAGGCGTCCTCGCCGGGGTCGGTGTTCGCGTGCTCGTGCCAGGCCCAGGACGGCACGACGAAGATGTCGCCCTGCTGCCAGGCGAAGCGCTGCCCGGCGATCACCGAGACGCCGCGGCCCTTGGCGGCCGTGTACACCACGGAGCCGGTGTGCCGGTGGGCGCGGGTGGCCTGGCCGGGGCGCAGCAGCTGGAGGTGGGCGCCCATGGTGGGCATCACCGGGCCACCGGTGACCGGGTTGGTGTACTCCATGATCACCCCGTCGTAGGGCGATCCCGCGGTGGCGCGGGCGAGCCGGGTGAGCGCGTGGTAGCTGGGCTCCCAGGGCCAGCCGAGCAGCGGCGAGTGCGGGCGGGTCCACTTCTCGACGCCGTACGGCAGCAGGTTGCCGCCGTACGTCAGCAGCGAGGAGTTCACCACCTCGCCGGGCCGCTGGTACAGCTCCGGGTGGACCTCGTAGAAGTTGGCGTCGAGCATGTTGACCAGCGGGATGTCCAGGCCGTCCTGCCAGATCACCGGGGCCTCGTCGGACTCGTTGCCGTGCTCGTGCCAGGTGCCGTTGGGCGTGATGGCGAAGTCGCGCGGGCCGACCCTGAGCTTCTGGCCGTCGACGATCGTCCAGGCACCGGTGCCCTCGTGGACGAAGCGCAGCGCGGAGGCCTGGTGGCGGTGCGCGGTCATCGCCTCGCCGGGGCCCATGATCTGCAGGCCGGTGTACAGCAGACCGACGGCGGCGCTGAGTTCGCGGCGGCCGGGGTTGACCAGCATGACCACCCGGCGGCCGGCGTCGTCCGCCCTGACCAGCGGCAGCGCCTTGTGCACCAGCGGGCGCAGATCGGCGTAGCGCCAGAGCACCGGCACCGACTTCGGCTGCGGGTACCAGGGCTCGATCTCGTTGGCCACGGTCCACAGCGCGCCCGCGTCGGCCTTCGCCAGTTCCTCGTAGTAGGCCGTGAGTTCCGGGTTCCCGGTGACCCGGGCCCGGCCGATCCGGTCGTCGTCGTGGTCCGGCGTGCCGTTCATGCCTGCTCCTTCGGGGATGCCTGGTCGAGCGTGAGCGGCCGCAGCGGGCGGTGGTCCACGTGCAGCCGGAAGACGTCGAAGCGGTTGTAGTGGCCGACGATGTCGTGCATCTGCTTGGGCTGCACGCAGCGGCCGAGGTCGATCTCGGCGTAGACGATGCCCTCCTCGTCCACCAGCGGTTCGGTCACCGCGCGTCCGTCGGGGCCGAAGATGCCCGACAACGCGCTGCGCGGGCGGGCGAGTTGCTCGCGCAGCCGGTGGTCCTCGCCGGCGATCGCCTCGACGATCCCCGGCGAGAGGGTGGAGCAGGAGACCACGGTGAAGACCTTGCCCTCGAAGCAGTGCGCGGCGGCGCGCAGCGCGATCGCCTCCGCCATGTCGTAGTCCTCGGGGGCGACCGGCAGGGCGATGTAGGCGGCGGCGTGGACGAGTTCGCCCTGGGCGAGGAGGGTGAAGCGGGCGAGCGGGTTGGTGTTCTCGCCGCAGGCGAGCGCGCCGAGCGGGCCGACGGCCGTGCGGTGGACGCGCAGGGTGCTGCCGTCGCCGGGCGTCCAGGTCAGCTTCTCGGCCCAGGTCGGCACCAACTTGCGGTGCACGCTGAGCAGTTCGCCGTCGGCGTCGATGACCAGCAGGGTGTTGTGGAGCACCCCGAGGCTGTGCGGGCCGCGTTCGTTGACACCGATCACCAGCACCACGCCGGCCCGCCGGGCGGCGGCGCGCAGGGTGTCGACGTGCGGGCCGGGCACGTCCACCGACGCGCGGTAGAGGCGCTCGTACCAGGGCGAGCCCTGCACCGGGTTCATCGTCCAGTTCCAGTACGGGTAGCCGGGGACGAACACCTCGGGGAAGACCACCAGGGAGGCGCCGTGGCCGGCCGCCTCGTGGATCAGCGCGACCGCCTTGTCGACGGTGGCGGCGGTGTCCAGGTAGACGGGCGAGGCCTGGACGGCGGCGGCGGTGAAACGGGGCAGTCGCAGCGCGGCGGCCACGGGCTCGGTCATCGCTCCTCCTCGGGGCGCTCGGTCGGGTCGGGGTGCGCGGGGTGCGCGGGGGGCGAGGGGTGCGAGGGCGGCTCGGGGTGCCAGCGGAGGTGCACCGGCGCGGCCGGCTCGCGCACGAGCCGCAGCCGGGGCGCCACCCGGTCCGCCCCCGGCCCCGGCGGCCGGCGGCTGCCCGCCGCCCACGGGCCGGGCCAGCACGCCCCGGGGCCCGCGTAGCCCTGCTCGGCGGCGGCGTGCAGCGTCCACAGCGGGTCGTGGAGCTGGGCCCGGCCGACCGCGACCAGGTCCGCCCGCCCGGCCAGCAGCACCGAGTCGGCGTCGTCGTGGTGGGAGATCGCGCCGACCGCGACGGTCGGCACGCCGGTGGCGGAGCGCACCAGTTCGGCGAACGGCGTCTGGTAGCCGCGCCCGTACGGCGGCCGCTGGTGCGCCACCACCTCGCCGGTGGAGACGTCCAGCGCGTCCGCCCCGCCGTCC
This sequence comes from Kitasatospora sp. NPDC058115, assembly GCF_042884635.1. Classification (NCBI taxonomy): domain Bacteria; kingdom Bacillati; phylum Actinomycetota; class Actinomycetes; order Kitasatosporales; family Streptomycetaceae; genus Kitasatospora; species Kitasatospora sp. NPDC058115. The sequence continues at coordinate 145,203 of NZ_JBHVTL010000010.1, read as the reverse complement.
GCGAGCGCGCGGCCGATCGCGACGGCCTCCGCCGCACTGGTGCCGCCCGGCGCCCAGTCGCTCGCCGAGATCCGCACCAGCAGCGGCCGCCCGGCCGGCCACACCGCGCGGACCGCCGCCAGCACCTCCAGCGGCAGCCGCAGCCGCTGCGCGAGCGGGCCGCCGTAGCCGTCGGTGCGCCGGTTGGTGAGCGGGGACAGGAAGCCGGAGAGCAGGTGGCCGTGGCCGAACTGGAGCTCCAGCGCGTCGAACCCGGCCCGCGCCGCGCGCTCCGCCGCGGCGGCGAAGTCCGCCGTCACCGCGGCGAGTTGGACGGCGTTGGCCTCGTGCGGAAGCGGCGAGTCGGCGTCCCACGGCAGCGGTGAGGCGGCCAGCACCGGCCAGCCGCCCCCGGTGAGCGGCGGCCCGGTGCCGTCCGGGCCCGGCACCGCCCGGGAGGCCCGGCGCCCGGCGTGGGTCAGCTGGATCCCCACGGGCGTGCCGCTCACCTCCCGGATACCGGTGAGCAGTTCGCGCCAGGCCTGCTCCTGCCGGTCGTTCCACAGGCCCGGGCAGCGGTCGGTGGCCCGGCCCTCCGGGGTGACGGCGGTCATCCCGGCGATCACCAGCCCGGCGCCGCCGAGCGCGTGCGCGGTCAGCTGTGCCCGGTCGAAGGCGCTCGGCAGGGCGTCGACGGCGGTGAAGGTGGCCAGCGGCGGCACCACCACCCGGTTGCGCAGTTCCAGGGCGCCCAGCTTCAGCGGGCGGAACATCGGCGGGGCGTCGCGGGCGTCGCGGGCGTCGCGGGTGTCCCGGGTGTCGCGGGTGTCGCCGACGTCCGGCGCTCCCCGGACGGCCCGGTCCACCGCCGCGACGAACCCGGGATCCCGTGCCCGCAGGCTCCCGTAGGTGACCCGGCGGCTGCGGGTGAGCAGGTTGAACGCGAACTGGTCCGCCCCCTGCCCGGTGCGCCGCCCGATCGTCTCGAACCACTCCAGGCTCGCCTGCGCGGCCCGCTGGGCGGACTCCACCACCGGCCGCCGCTCCGCCTCGTACGCGGCCAGCGCGTCCGCCGGCGTGGGCTGTTCGCGCAGGCTCGCGGCGAGTGCCAGGGCGTCCTCCAGGGCGAGTTTGGTGCCCGAGCCGATCGAGAAGTGGGCCGTGTGCGCCGCGTCGCCGAGCAGCACCACGTTCCGGTGCCGCCAGGCGGCGTTGCGCACGGTGGTGAACCGGATCCAGCGGGAGGCGTTGGGGATCAGCCGGTGTCCGTCCAGGTGCCCGGCGAGCAGCTCCGTGCACCGCCGGACGCTCGCGGTGTCGCTCTCCCCGCGTGCGAACTCCCGGGCCGCCAGGGCCTCGAAGCCCGCCCGCCGCCAGGGCTCCTCGGCCAGCTCGACGATGAACGTGGACCGCTCGGCGCTGTACGGGTAGGCGTGGACCTGCAGCACGCCGAAGTCGAAGCGCTCGACGATGAAGGTGAAGGCCTCGAAGACCTTGTCGGTGGCGAGCCACATGTAGCGGCTGCGCCGTTCGTCCAGCTCCGGGCGGAAGGCCTGCGGATACGCCGCCCTGGTCGAGGAGTTGATCCCGTCCGCCGCGACCACCAGGTCGTACTCCGCGGCGAGCCGCCCGATCGGCGGGGCGGGCGTGCGGTAGCGCACGTCCACCGCCAGTTCCGCGCAGCGGCGTTGCAGGATCGCGCGCAGCCGGTTGCGGTCCAGCGCCGCGAAGCCGTGCCCGCCGCAGGTGCGCACCTGGCCGGCGCGGCGGACGTCGATGTCGCTCCAGCGGGCGAACTCCGCGCTCATCGCGGCGAACACCTCCGGGTCGGCCCGGGCGATGCCGTCCAGCGTCTCGTCGGAGAAGACCACGCCGAAGCCGAACGCGTCGTCACGGCCGTCCCGTTCGAAGACGGTGATCTCCCGCCCGGGCGCCGTCCTCCGGGCCAGGGCGGCGAAGTAGAGCCCGCCCGGGCCGGCGCCGATCACCGCGATGCGGCCGGCGCCGGCGGTCACCGGATCACCTCCGGCTCCTGGCGCCCGGCTGCGGCCAGCGCGTGGCGCACCTGGTCCGGCCACGGCTCGCTGCCCTCGGCGTGCGGCGCGGCGTGCACCACCGACATCCGCCCGCTGGCGGCCAGCCCGTGCGGCCCGTGCACCTCGAACGCGTAGTGCAGCGAGGAGCCGCCGACGCGTTCGACCCGCAGCTCGGTGCGGACCACGTCACCGAACCAGAGCCGCTCGCGGTAGTCCGCCTCGAAGTGCACCCGGGGGATCCGCCCGAACAACCCGTCCAGCCCCAGCCGGCGCAGCAGGGTCGCCTCGGCGGCCTCGGCCCAGCGCTGGACGGCCGAGAAGTGGTAGTGCCCGGCCGCGTCGGTGTCCGACCACTCGACCCGGCGCTCGGTGGTCACGCTCGCCGGTGCCCCGGCGGCCCCGGCGGCCGCCCGCCGGCGCAGTTCGGCGCGGGCCAGCTTCCCGGTCGCGGTGCGCGGCAGCGCGTCGGTGAACTCCACCACGCGCGGGTACTTGTACGGCGCGACGGTCCGCTTCACGTGCTCCTGGAGCGCCCGGACCGTCGCCGGTCCTCCCGTCACCCCGGCGCGCAGCACCACGTACGCCTTGACGACGGTGCCGCGCCGCTCGTCCGGTGCCCCGACCACCGCGCAGTCGGCGACGTCCGGGTGCTCGGCGAGCACCTGCTCGACCTCGGGACCGGCGATGTTGTAGCCGGCCGAGACGATCATGTCGTCAGTGCGCGCCTGGTACCAGAAGTAGCCGTCGGCGTCGCGCACGCAGGTGTCCCCGGTGAGGTTCCAGCCGTCCCGGACGTAGTCGCGCTGGCGCGGGTCGTCGAGGTAGCGGCAGCCGGTCGGGCCCTTGACGGCGAGCCGCCCGGGCTGCCCGTCGGGCACCGGCCGGCCCCGGTCGTCCAGGATCGCCGCCCGGTAGCCGGGCACCGGCAGGCCGGTCGCGCCGGGGCGGATGTCGGCGTCGGCGGCGGATATGAACACGTGCAGCAGTTCGGTCGCCCCGATGCCGTCGATCAGCCGCACCCCGGTGGCCGCCCGGAACGCCTCCCAGACGCTCGCCGGCAGGTGCTCGCCCGCCGAGACGCAGCGCCGCACCCCCGCCAGCCGGTCGGCCAGCCCGGCGGCGAGGATCGCCCGGTAGGCCGTCGGCGCGGTGAACAGCACGCTCACCCCGTGCCGGCGGACCTGCTCGGCCAGCTGCTCGGGCGCGGCCTGTTCCAGCAGCAGCGCGGCGGCGCCGGCCCGCAGCGGGAAGACCACCAGCCCGCCGAGCCCGAAGGTGAAGGCGAGCGGCGGGGTGCCGCCGAAGAGGTCCCCGGGGGTGGGCCGCAGCAGGTGGCGGGAGAAGGTGTCGGCGTTGGCGAGCACGTCCCGGTGGAAGTGCATGGTGGCCTTGGGGCGGCCGGTGGTGCCGGAGGTGAAGGCGATCAGCGCCACGTCATCGGCGGCCGTCGGCACGGCGGTGAACCCCGCGCCGCCGGTCAGGCCCTGCGGCCCGGCCCGATCGTAGGGCACCACCGTCAGCCCGGGCGTCTCGGCCCGCTCCAGCTCCGCCAGGAACCGTCCGTCGCACAGCGCCAGCACCGGCCGGGCGATCGCGCAGAGCGTGGTCAGCTCGCCCGCCCGCAGCAGCGGCATGGTGGTCACGGCCACCCCGCCCGCCTTCAGCACCCCGAGCCAACAGGCCACCAGCCACGGTGCGTTGGGGCCCCGCAGGAGCACCCGGTTCCCGGGCACCAGGCCGAGGCGCCCGGCCAGCAGCCGGGCCACCGCGTCCGCCCGCTCACGCAGCTCGCCGTACGTCCACTGGGCGTCCGGCGTGACCAGGCACCGCCGGTCGGGCCCGTACCGGGCGATCGTCGCGTCGAGCAGCTCGTGTGCGCAGTTCAGCCGGTCCGGATACGCCAACTCCGGTAATTCGAAGAGGAGTTCGGGCCACTCGTCGAGCGGCGGGAGGTTGTCGCGACAGAACGTGTCCACGTGCGCAGAGGGAGAGAGCTCCATGGGCGGGCCACCTCGTAGGGCGAGCGGGAGTGAGCCAAGTATCGCGCTTCGGTGACGCCAGTCAAGAGACCGATACACGCATTCGGCCCAGCCCGCCGTCGGCCCAGCCCGCCGTCGACTCAGCCCACCGTCGGCCCGGCCCGCGTCGGCCCGGCCCGGCCCCGGCGGTCAGCGCCGCAGCCACCGCAGGGCCGCCTCGGCGGCGTGGGCGCCGCACATGCCGTGGACGCCCGGGCCGGGCGGGGTGGCGGCGGAGCAGAGGTAGTGGCCGGGCAGGCCGGTCGCGTAGGGGTGCAGGGTGGGGCGCGGGCCGAGGAGGAGCTGGGCGGCGTCCTTGGCTCCGGTCATGATGTCGCCGCCGACGAAGTTGGGGTTGCCGGCGGCGAAGTCGGCGGGACGGCGCACGGCCAGGCCGATGATCCGCTCGCGGAAGCCGGGGGCGAAGCGTTCGATCTGCGCGATGACCGCCCCGGTGGCGTCCCCGGCGTAGCCGTGCGGCACATGGGCGTAGCTCCACACCGGGTGGACGTCGCCGACGGAGCGCTGCGGGTCCGCCAGGTACTGCTGGCCGACCAGGACGAACGGCCGCCGCGGCATCCGCCCGGCGGCGACGGCGCGCTCGGCGGCCGCGAGCTCGGCGAAGCCCCCGCCGAGGTGGACGGTGCCGGCGCGGCGGGCGGCTTCGGCCGTCCAGGGCACGCCGCCCTCGACGGCGAAGTCGACCTTGAACGCCCCGGGTCCGTGGCGGAAGCGGCGGTAGGCGCGGGCGGTCCGGGCCGGCAGCCGGTCGCCGAGGAGATCGGCGACCGCGCCGGGGGCGAGGTCGTACAGGACGAGGTCGGCGGGCGGGATCCGGTCGGCCGAGCGGACCCGCACCCCGGTCTCGACCGTGCCGCCCAGCTCGGTGAGCAGCGCGACCAGCGCCCGGGTGATCGCCCCCGAGCCCCCGGCGGCCACCGCCCAGCCGTACCGGTGCCCGGAGGTCAGCAGCCCGAGCCCGATCGCGGCGCTCAGCGGCCGGTGCAGCGGCTGGAACGCGTGCGCCGCCGCCCCGCCGAACAGCGCCCGCGCCCGCTCGCCGGAGAACACCCGGGCCAGGGCCGAGGCCGGGAGCAGCGCGGGCAGCCCGAACCGGGAGAGCAGCACCGGGTGACGGGGGAGGCGCAGCAGCGGGCCCATGAGGGCGGGGGCGAGCCGGTCGTACTCCGCGACCGGCCGCCCGAACAGCTGCCGCCACCGCCGGCCGTCGACGCCGCCCAGCGCGTCGGCGGTGTCGGCGACCGACCGGTACAGGGCCCCGGCCGTGCCGTCGTCCAGCGGGTGCGCGCAGTCGACCTCCGGCAGCCGGAACTCCAGTCCGAACCGCTCCAGCCCCAGACCGCGCAGGAACGGCGAGCCGACGGTCATCGGGTGGACGGCCGAGCAGTGGTCGTGCAGCAGCCCGGGCACGATCGCCTCGCCGCTGCGCGCCCCGCCGCCCGCCTCCCCGGCGGCCTCCAGCACGGTCACCCGCAGCCCGGCCCGGGCCAGCCGGACGGCGGCGGCGAGCCCGTTGGGCCCACCGCCCACGACCACGGCGGTACTCATGGGCCCAGCATCCCGCACCCGCCCGTGCTCAGCGCTGCGGCAGCTCGCACCCGTCCGGCCCGCAGGCCCCGGCGGCGTTCTCCGCGTCGACCGGCGTCAGCACCGTGCGGCTCTCCCAGGCCTGCTCCAGCGCCGCCGTGAAGGTGTCGGCCGGCTGCGCGCCCGAGACCCCGAGCCGGCGGTCGAACACGAAGAACGGCACGCCGGTGGCGCCCATCGCGCTCGCCGTCGCCTCGTCCTCGCGCACCGCGTCCGCGTACGCCTGCCGGTCGGCCAGCACCCGCGCCGCCTGCGCGCCGTCCAGCCCCGCCTCGACGGCCAGCTCCACCAGCCGCCCCGGCGCGAACGCGGACGCCTCCTCGGCGAAGTTGGCCCGGTAGAGCAGGTCCAGCAGCGCCGCCTGCCGCCCGTGCTCGGCGGCGAAGTGCAGCATCCGGTGCATGTCGAAGGAGTTCGCGGCGTCCCGCCCCGCACGGACGTACGCCAGCCCCTCGGCCTGCGCGTTGTCGGCGATCCCCTGCTCGGCCGCCTCCGCCTGCTCCAGGCCCATCCCGTACTTGGCGGCGAGCAGCGGCACCACCGGCCGCGCCTGGTGCGGCGCCCGGGGGTCGAGCTCGAACGACCGGTGCACGACCTCGACGTCCCCGCGGTGCGGGAAGCGCTCCAGAGCCCGTTCGAAGCGCGCCTTGCCGATGTAGCACCACGGGCAGTTGATGTCGCTCCAGATCTCGACGCGCACGGCGCTGCTCCCGTCCTTCCGGCCCGTGCGGGTCCTTCCCGCACACCTCCAGGGCGCAACACCGTCGGCCGGGTAAATATTTCTGCCGGTGAACCATTCACCCTCCGCCGGGCTGCGGGCTACGGGCAGAGCCAGCAGTAGAGGTCCTCGCCCGCCGCCCGGGCACGGCGCGCCAGCCCGGACAGCTCCTGGACCAGCGGGCGCAGGCCCTCGCCGTCCGCGCCGGGCAGTTCCTCGGCGGCCGCCGCCCACCGGGCGGCGACCTCGGCGAGACCGGCCTCCGGGAGCTCCGCCAGGGTGTCCCGCACCGGCCGGCCGAGCCGCATCACCCACGGCCCGGTCGCCCAGGGGTCGTCCTCGTCCGCGGGCCCCTCCCGGCCGGGCGGCGGCGTGGTCGGCCACACCGGCGTTCCGCCGACCAGGTCGACCGCCCACTCCACCCGCCGCACGACGGCGATCAGCTGCCCCAGGACGACATCCGGGTCCACCCCCTTGGCCTCGACCCCGTCGAACACCGCCCCCGGGCCCCCGACCGGCGGCCCGCCCTCGGCATCGTGGAGCGCGGCGAGGACGGCGGCGTCGTCGGCCGCGCGGAAGTAGTCGGTCAGTACGCCCATGCCCGTGGTTCCTGTCTGATCGTCGGCGGTTCCGGTGCACCGGTAGTGGATCAGCCGCCACTGACATCGGCGAGCTGTCCGCCGAGTGCGTAGGCGTCGCCGTTGTACAGATGGGCGCCCTCGACCTGCGTGAAGCGCAGGGCCTCACCGGTGCCCAGCCGGTCGCTCACCAGATCCAGGACGGCCCCGGAGACGGTGAGCGCCGCAATGGGGCTGTACGGGGTCCTCGGTGCCGTCGCGAGCCTCCGCATCAAGGCCTGGCGACCCGGTGCCCGGGAATCGTGCGGGCCGGTGAAGACCGCCAGGCCGAGCGGAGGCCCGGCCCCGGCGGGGAGCGCGGACACGGCCTGCCACACCCGCACGATCGCGCGCCCGACGGCCGCCAACGGATCCCGCTCGCCGGTGAGGGTCACCTGGAGTGCGGTGTCGAGGTCGAGCACCGTGCCGTCGACCTCGGGGTCGGCCACGAGGTCGACCAGGATCTCCGTCACGACGGACTTCGCGGTGCGGACGTCCGCGCCGCTCAGCTGGAAGAGCAGGTGGACCGCCTTTCGGTCCGACGAGTCGCCGGTGAGCCGGGACAGTTGCTCGAAAGCCGTGCGTTGATCCTCCGGAACCTCCTCACCGGGCGGCCGGCCGTCGAGTTCCAGCCGGAGGCGCTCAAGGAATCCCGCCTCGTCCTCGCGGTTGTCGTCCCGGCGGAGGGCGGCGAGCACGGTGTCCACCACCGTGGCCAGGTCGTCGAAGCCGCGTACGCGGACCAGCAGCGCCGTGAGCGGTGTCGCGAGGGTGAAGGCGGCGTAGCGGACCAGCGGGAGCAGGACGGGCCGCTCGAAGTCCACCCAGGTGCGGACCTCCGCGGGTGAGCGGAAGCGGTCGGTGAACCCGTGGTCGAGGTGCTGGACGGCGCTCTCCACCGCGGAGCGGTAGTGCGTCAGGAGCCGTTCGAGGGCCTGGTCGCGGTTGTCGGCGTGATCCTCGCGGAGGCCCACGGCGTACAGGGTGAGCAGTGAGTGGACCGACCAGCGGCCCCAGGCCGAGCCGTAGCCGACGAGGTGGGTGTCGGCCAGGGCCGACAGGAGGATCCCGGTCTCCCTGGCGTCGAGGTCGGCGAGGCGGGCCGCGGCCTCCGTGGTCAGATCAGGGTGGGGGAAGACCGAGAGCAGCCGGAAGAGTCGCGCCTGGTCGCCCGGGAGCTGTCGGTACGAGATGTCGAACGCCGTTCGCACGCTCTGTTCGTCGCGGCGGATCAGGTCGAGCCGCCGCCGGGGATCGGTCAGCTGCTCGACCAGCGATGCCACCGGGCGGGAGGGGGTCTGGGCCAGCTGTCCGGCGCAGAGGGTCAGCGCCAGCGGCAGCCTGCCGCACAGCTCCGCCAGCGCCCGGGCCTGGTCGGGGGCGTCGGCGATCCGGGTGTCGTGGCCCAGACGCTTCCGGAGGCGGTTCTCCAGGAGCCGGACCGAGGCCTCGGCGGTCAGCACCCCCACCTCGAACAGCCGGGCATCGAGCGACAGGACGCTCCGCGAGCTGACGAGGACGCTGACGGCGCCGTCGGTCGGGAGCAGCGGTGCCACCTGGGCGGCGCTCGCCGCGTTGTCGAGGACCATGAGGACGGGCCCGAACTCCCGGGTGTACCGGGCAAGGGCGGCCCGGTGGACGAGGAGCCGGTACTGGTGGTCGGCCGGGATGGCGTCCTGGTTGGTGTCGAGGGAGCGGAGGAGGATCTCCACGGCCTTCTCGGTGGTGAGCGCCTCACCGCTCCGGTTGCCCGCCAGGTCGAGGTACAGGACTCCGCCGGGATACCACCCGAACGCCAGGACCCGTTCGGCGGCCTGGAGGACGAGCTCCGTCTTTCCGACGCCCGGAAGGCCGGAGACCACGGCCGCACGGGTGGCGTCGGTGCCGGGCTCGGCGGGCGTCAGGAAGCTGATCAGTTCGCCGATTTCCTCCGCACGACCGGTGAACGCGCGGGACGCGGCCGGGAGGGTCTGCAGGGGGATGCGTCGCGACGGCGGGATCCTGATGATTCCGGTCTGGACGAGGGCTTCCTCCTCGGCGATGCCGTTCCGCAGCCAGGGCGCGGCGAGGGCCTCCGCCACGTCCGCGGCGAGGTTGCGGGCGGCCAGCTGGACCGGCACACGCGGCAGCCGCCGGGCCAGTCGCCGCAGGGCCCGTTCCACCGCGGGGTCCGCCGCGTCGTGCTCCGGGCCCAGCCACCTCCGCAGCTCGTCCACCACCTCGTCGGTGTCGAGCGCTCCGAGCCGGACGACCCGGGCCCCCGTCGGGGGCCGCCAGGAGCCGATGGATTCGGTCGTGACGACGACGCATCCCCGGCCGTGCCGGGGGAGGAAGAACGGTAGCTCGCTGTCGCTGGCCCAGGCGCCCCGGGGGACGTCGTCGAGGACGACGAGCCAGTCCTGATGCCGTGCCAGCTGCCGCCACAGCGGAGCGAGGGAGGATTCGTCGAACAGGGCGCCGGCCGGGCCGACGGCCTGCCAGAGCCGCGACAGTCCCGTCCGCAGCGTGCCGGGCCGGCGGGCGTCGATCCAGTGGACGAACGGATGCGATCCGCCGAAGGCGCCGACGTACTCCTGGACGAGCCGCCGGCGTCCCGTCCCGAGGGCGCCGGTGAGGATCACCAGGTCGGGGAGGCCCGGCCGGGTTACCGTCCGGGTGGGGGAGAAGGCCTCCGCCAGCTCCGCCAGTGCGCCGCGCCGGCCGATCATGACCGGGGGATCGGGCGGGCTCTGGACGGGCGGCACCGGGACCAGCCGGTCGGGTCTGAGGGCGGGGCTGGTCGGAGCGGCCGGTGCGGCCGGTGCGGCCGCCGGGACCGTGGGCGCCGTACGGGCCGCCGCGCCGTCCCGCGCCGACCGCTCCAGCGCCGAGGTCAGTCGCGCGGCGTCCTCCGCGTGCCGGCCACCGGCGCCCGCCAGGACCTCCACCGCGACCTCCGCGAAGACCCGGCTCCGCTCCGACAGCGCCGACGGCGGCGCACCGTCCCCGCCGACCGTGGCCAGGGCGCGGAAGTCGAGCGTCCCGCCGAAGGTCGCGGCGACCCGGCCGGACACCTTGGCGAGGAGCGCCAGCACGTCCACCGACTCGGTACGGCTCAGCTCGGTGAGCAGCTCCGCCCGCACGCCGCTCCGGAAGGCGTAGATCTGCTCGTCCGGGTCCCCGGCGGCCGCGCCGGGCGGTTCGAGCAGGCCGGAGACGAACAGTTCCGCGAGGTCCGTCTGCCCGGACTCGGGGACGGCGGCCTGCTGGACCAGCCGCATCACCGGCAGGCTCAGCGGCGCCGCCGCCAGGTGGCAGGCGAGCCGGTAGGCCGTCGGGGAGCTGCCGGCCCGGAAGCGGGCGACGCGCTCGGCGGGCGTGGCCGGGCCCTCGGCGGGGCCGGCCGGCCGCTGCGGGCGCGGCACGCCGCCGAGCGGGGCGGCCAGCATCGGCGTCCAGCCGCAGGCACGGCCGGCGGTGAGCCGGGCCCACGGGGCGAGCCAGTCGGCGTCGACCTCCAGGACCGGCAGCCAGCGCACCCGGGCCCGTTCGGCGGCGCCCCGGGCGCCGCGCGGGATGCCGGGCAGCGCGGCCTCCGAGCGGAACACCGGGACCGGCCGGCCCGTGTCGGAGGCGCGCGCCTCCACCGGGGCGGTGCGCAGCGCGGTGCGGTGCCACAGCCGCCGGGGCAGCACCTGCAGCGCCGCGGCCGGACGGGTGGCCGCGGTGGCGGCCAGGAAGCCGGGCAGCTCCTCCCCGTACCAGGCCGGGCCGACGCCGTCGGTGAGGACGAGCAGGATCCGGCGGCCGGTCGGGTCCAGGAGCGGGCGGAACCAGCCGGAGCGGGGGACGGGGGGAACGGCCGGGCGGTGGCGGCGGAGCGGGGCGAGCGCGGGGGCGTCCAGGTCCGTCCGCAGCGACCAGCGGCGGACGTCGGCGAAGGCGCCGTGCCGCTCCAGCAGGGTGCCCAGCTCATCGGCGAGCCGGTGCCAGACGGCCATCGTGGCGCCGGTGTCGACCAGCAGGTCGACCGAGAAGTACGGCTCCCGGGCGGGCCGCCAGGCCGGGAGCAGGATGCCGGTCTCGGCGGTGGCCTCGGCGGTCGCCTCCTCGTCGAGGGCGGCCCGCCCGGGGGCGTCGGCCGGCCGCCTCAGCGGGCGCAGCGCCCGGGCGAGGTCCAGCGAGCCGTCGAGCGCGCGGGGGCGGGTGACCCGGACGGTCCGCCCGCCGGGCGCGGCGGCGCCGCCCGGGCCGGGGGAGCCGGCGCGGGAGTGCAGCACGGCCCGGGGGCCGGCGGCCTCCCGCCGGCGGGCCGGCCACGGCGGGAGGCCGGCCGGGGGCGGGTCCGTCGGCGCCTCGCCGGTGGCCGCGGGCCCGGGCCGGCCGTCGCCGTCGGACCCCGGTGCCGCGGGCGGGGCCGGCGGCGGGCCCAGTCCGGAGAGCCGGGCGATCCACAGGACGTCCGCGAGGTCGCCGGCCGTCACCGGCCCGCCGTCGCCCGGGGTGAGCAGGGCGCCGAGCGCCTCCCTCAGCGGATCCGCCGACGCGTCCTGCTCCGCCTGGCCCGGCGGCACCTCCGAGGACCGGTCCACTCGCCCGCTCAGCTCTCGTTGAGCGGGCGCAGCAGGACGTCGTGCAGGACGTCGTGGCCGCGCTCGCCGTCCCCGAGGCCGCGTCCGGCCATCAGCAGGGCGTTGAGCAGCTGGTCGTTGGCCAGCTCCGCCCCCTCCTCCCGCTGGCGGCGGAGGAACTCGGCGATCAGCGCCCTGGTCGACCCGGCGGCCGCCGTCTCTTCGCCCAGGTGGGCGGCGACCATCGCGGCGAGCCGCTCCGCGCCCGGCGGCTGGATCTCCAGCCGCACGCAGCGCCGCAGCAGGGCGCTCGGGAACTCGCGTTCGCCGTTGCTGGTGAGCACGACCAGCGGGAACTGCGCGCAGCGCACGATCCCGCCGCGGACGACCGTCGTCCCGCCGTGGTCGGCGGTGCCGACGGTGTGCTCGCCGGGGCCGAGCCGCACCAGCTCCGGGATCTCGAACTCGCCCTCCTCGAAGACGTTCAGCAGGTCGTTGGGCAGGTCGAGGTCGCTCTTGTCGATCTCGTCGATCAGCAGCACCCGGGGCCTGCGCCAGGGCAGCAGCGCCGTGCCGAGCGGGCCGAGCCGCAGGAAGCCGCCGATGCCGGGCTCCCCGGATTCCCGGTCCACCCGGAGGTGCTGGGCGGGTCGCCGGTCCGCCGCCTCCCGCCGCAGCCCGGCCTCGTGCAGCCGGCCGATCGCGTCGTAGCTGTACAGCCCGTCGCGCAGGGCGGAGCGGCTGGTGACCGGCCAGCGCAGCACCGGGCCGAGGCCCAGCTCATGGGCGACGGCGTACGCGAGTGTCGACTTGCCGACACCGGGTTTGCCGGTGATCAGCAGCGGACGGCGCAGGTGCAGGGCGAGGTTGACCAGCTGCACCTCCCGTTCGTCGGCCCGGTGGGCGGCGGCCTGCCGGGCCCGGCCGAGCCGGCGGGCCGTCACGGCCCCGGACTCCTCCGGGGGCAGCTCCTGCACCGCCTCGCCCGGCTCGCCGAAGGCGCGCCAGGCCGGGGCCTCGGGGAGCCGGGCGATCTCGTCGTGGGGGACGCCGGTGCCCCGGTAGATCCACCAGTCCTCGGCCATGTCCGCTCCTGTCTCGCTGCGTGTGGTCCCCGGCCCGCGGGGTGTGCCGCTCATCCGGCCATCCCCGGGAACGGGCTGTCCTGGTCCGGGTCCACGCAGTCCGGGTCCTCCCAGAGCAGCGTGACGTCGTGCCGGGGGTCCCGGGTGCGGGCGCGGAGCTTCCGGCGGTACCGGTGGACGGTGTCGGGCAGGTCGGCCAGACGGGCCGGCCGGTGCTCGCGCAGCGCCTCGACGAGGACGTCCGCGTCACCGGCCACCCGCCGCCAGAGCAGCCCGGGCAGGCCGTCGAGGTACATGGCGTCGTCCACGGCGTACCGCACGTCGGCGTGGAGCTGGTCGTACGGCACGTCGAGGCCCAGGCAGGCGAGCGCGGGGCGCGCGGCGAGCCAGTCCGGCAGGTCGGCGACGCGCGCCGGGTCGAGCGGGGGCCAGCCGATCCGGTCGAGCGGGTCGGCCCGGCCGTCCCCGGCCACCAGTCCGCCGAGCTGATCCCACCGGGCGTGCCAGGCCTCGAAGTTGACGAACTTGTCGGTGTAGCGCTCCAGCGAGCGGACCACCACCGGATGGTGCTGGCCGATCGGGCGCCCGGTGGAGCCGGAGGACCACAGCTCGGCCGCGTGGCTCAGCATCGACCGGGGGAGCAGGAACTCGATCCGCACGGCCTTGCCGCGGATCTCCCGCTCCAGCGCCGGCCAGTGGACCAGCGCGGCGGCGCCGGCGGCGGCCAGTTCGCTCCGGGTGAGCGAGGCGATGACCGGGAGGCGGTCGGCGCGCTCGAACGGGCCTCCGGCGAGCGGCTGGCGGTAGTAGGACAGCCGCAGACGGTACCGGGTGTCGCCCGTGTGCTCCGGGGTCTCCTCGTCCAGCCGGATCTGGATGATCAGCCGCACCTGGGGCGCGGCCGCGGGTGCCGGGCCGCCGAAGGCGTCCACGAAGCGCCGCAGCGCGGGCAGTTCGGCGTGCCGGGTGACACGCGGGTCGGCGCCGAGTGCGCGCAGGAAGCCGGTGAGCGGGCCGAGGACGTCGGGGTCGCGCCGGTCGACGAGACGGCCCAGGAGTTCGGGCAGGCTCTCCTCGCCGGTGAGGTTCCGCAGTCCGGAGGTGTTCCCGGGGACATGGCGGTGGAGCCCGGGGAGCGCCGGGAGGCGGAACAACTCGGCCACCACTGACGGCAGTTCGCCGGTGTGCGGTTCGGGGTCGCGGGTCAGCAGCAGCGCGGTGAGGTCCAGCCAGGGCAGGGCGGCGTCGTCCGGGGCCAGGGCGCGCAGCGCGTCGCACAGGGACTCCAGCGCGGTCCGGGGATCGGCGCGGGCCGCGACGGCCTCGACCAGGTTGCGGACGTGGGTGCTCGGCCGGCCGTGCTCGGTGATGTCGGCGTCGATGCCGGGGGTCGCGGCGGATCGCCCCATGGCGGCGACGAGTTGTTGCCGGAAGTCGTGCCGGAGCATCCTGGGGCAGCCGAGGAGGACGTCGGTCAGCAGGAGGTCCGCCGCCCCGCTCCACGGTCTCGGGGGCGGCGTCGGCGCCGCTCCGCTCATCCGGTCTCCCGCTCGCCGACCGCCCGTCCGACCAGCCGGCGCAGGTCGTCGAGCGCCCCGTCCTCCGGGGCCAGCCCGGCCAGCGCGGTGACCAGGGCCCGCAGGGCGACCCGGCCGTCGCGGAAGCTCCGGCAGCCCGCCACGACGGCGTGCAGGTGCAGGCGGCGGTCGGGCAGTTCGTCCGCCTCGAAGCCGTAGGGCAGGCCGAGTTCCCGGCCCATCGCGTCCAGCAGCAGGAACCGGCCGTCGGAGCGCCGCAGCAGCCGGAAGGCCATCAGGGCGGCGACCAGTTCGTCGTCGCCCGGCGGCGGCGCGGGCGGGCCGGGCGCCGCGGGCCGCGCCGTCCCGAGCAGGGCGTCCAGGGCGGCGGCCGGGGTGAACCAGCCGCCGTGGTCCAGTTCGTAGGAGCGGCTGCCCTTGAGCACCCCGTGGACCAGCCCGTCCGCGCCGACGAGCATGCTGCCGCTGTGGCCGTCCCGCACGCCGTCGCCGCTCACCCGGACGAAGTCGCCCGCGGGGCCGACGACCCGCAGGGCGAGGGTGTCCGGCCGGGCGGTGCCCAGGTCCGGGGTGTGGGTGGAGAAGCCGAGCGCCGTCAGCCGGGTGCCCGTCGCGAGCTCCCCGGCCCCCAGCGGGGCCACCGGGTGGCCGCTCCAGCCGGGAACGGCCAGCAGCGCGAGGTCGGGGAACGGGTGGAACGGGCCGCCGGTGCCGGTCTCCGGGAACAGCCGGAGGGCCTGGGCGGCGACGGGGTGCACGTCCGGACCGTGCCGCAGGGTCACCGGGGCGGCCTCCCGCCGGGCTCCCACGAGGACGTGCGCGGCGGTGACGGCCAGGCCGGGCGCCACCAGGAACCCGCAGCCGGCGAAGTCACCGGCGACCTCGACCATGACCGCACAGGACCGCAGGGGATCGGGGCCCGCACGGCCGGGCGCCGCCGTGGTGGTCACTCGGCGTCGGCCGCGCCCGGGAGCGGGGACGGCTGCTGCGCGGTCCGCCGGCGGCGTTCGGCGAGGTCCCAGGAGAGCCGGACGGTGAGCCCGGCCTCGCCGCCGGCCTCGGCGATGACCCCGAGCAACTGGCCGGACTTGACCGCCAGTTTGAGGCCGAACTCGACCTCGAAGGCGTCCGGTGAGCCCGCCGCGTCCTGGGCGATGCTCTCGGCCGCCCAGCGGCCCACCCCCTGGACGGTCGACCGCACCTGGTCCAGCGTCAGGGCGACGGCCTCGCCCAGCTGTTCGGTCGCCCGGCGGGCCCCGCCGCCGAGCCGGGCGTCGCCGAAGGGCTCCCGCTTGGGTGAACTTCCGTCCTGCTGCTGGAAGTTCACCTCACCGATCACCTCGGCGCGGACGGTCGTGCCGTCCCCGAGGTCGATCGTCACGGTTTCGGTCACGGGCCCCGCCCCTTTGGAAGATCTGGTTCCGACGGTCCCTCAGAATACCCGCCCCGGCAGGCCGGGGAGCCCGCTTCGGCCCCGGCGGGAAACTCCCCCGGCCCGGCCCCGGCCGCAGGCGGCCTCAGGCGTCGGTGGGCAGCGGGCGGGACGGGGAGCGGGGCGGGGCGCTGCGGGGGTGGGCGGGCAGCGGCAGGCCGAGGGAGGCGTCGGAGCCGGGCGGGAGGGCGAGTGCGGCGGCGGCCTCCGGCGGCAGGTCGCGCAGCCCGAGCAGGCCGGAGGAGAGCCGGGCGGTGGCCCGGTGCCAGTCGCCGATCCGCCGCATCAGGGTGTGGCCGGTCCCGGCGACGGTGTAGCCGCAGACCCGCGCGCCGGCCGCGCGGCCCCGGGCGGCGAAGGCGCGGGTGTCGGCGGGGGAGGTGATCCGGTCGAGGTCGCCGTGCAGCATCAGGACGTCGCGCCCGGCCAGCTGCTCGCACGGGTCCTCGGCCGGGCACCACGGGGCGAGCGCGACGACGCCGGTGACCGTGGGGTGGCCGGCCGCCCGCAGCGCCGCCCGGCCGCCCATCGAGTGGCCGACCAGGACGGTCGGCACCGGGCCCAGCTCCTCGGCGAGGTCGTCGAGCGCGGCGACGGCGTCCCGGGCGGCGTCGGCCCGCTCGCCGTTCCAGCCCCGGTGCCGGTAGCGGACGCTGCCGACCGCGATGTCCGCGCCCGCGGTCTCCCGGCGCAGCGCGCGCACGAAGCCGGTCATCCGCAGACCGGCCAGGTTGAGCGGCCCGGGCCGGGAGAGGTTGTGCTCCTGTCCGCCGTGCAGGACCAGGACCGCGGCGCCCGGCCGCTGCGGCCGCCCGTGCCAGACCAGCGCCCGGTGACCGCCCCCGCCGTTGTCGCCCAAGGTCCGCCCCGTTCCCGCCCGTCGTCCGTGTTCCCGGACCGCCACTGTACGCGGCGGGGGCGCCCCGGCGGCAGCGGCGGGTTCACCCGCGGAGGCCAGTGCGGGCCGCCGGGGCGTGCGGGCGTCCGGGGACCCTGCTATCCACGAAGGGTGGGGGGTCCCCGCGCCGCTCCCGGCGCGGTGTCGCCGAGTGGAGGACTCCCGTGGCTCAGCAGCTCGCACTGTCCGTCGACTTCGGCTCCGGCTTCACCGAGGCCTGGTCGAAGGTCGCCAAGTTCATTCCGCAGTTCATCGCCTTCCTGGCGATCCTGGTCATCGGCTGGTTCGTGGCCAAGGCCATCGCCCGGATCCTCGACCGCGTGCTGCGCCGGGTCGGCTCCGAGAGGGTGGCCGAGCGGTCCGGGATCGCCCGGCACCTGGAGGGCTCGAAGTACGACCTGACCGGGATCGTCGCCAAGATCGTCTACTACGCGATCCTGCTGATGGCCCTCCAGCTGGCGTTCGGCGTCTTCGGCCCGAACCCGATCAGCGTGATGATCAACGGCATCGTCGCCTGGCTGCCGAAGGGCATCGTGGCGGTCGTCATCGTGGTCGTGGCGATGGCCATCGCGAACGCCGTGCGCGACATCGTGCGCAGCGCGCTGTCCGGCGCGGCGTACGGGCGGACGGTGGCCACCATCGCCTGGGCGTTCATCGTCCTGCTGGGCGTGGTGGCGGCGCTGGGGCAGGCCGGGATCGCCACCGCGATCACCGGACCGGTGCTGGTCGCGGTGCTGGCCTCGATCGCGGGCGTCCTGATCGTCGGCGTCGGCGGCGGTCTGATCATCCCGATGCGTCAGCGCTGGGAGCGCTGGCTGGCCAGTGCCGAGCAGGAGACCGCCAAGCTGCGCGGCAGTGCCTACCAGGCGGGACGCTCGGACGCGCTGACCAACCAGCCGGCCCGGCCGACCACCCCGGCCACCCCGCCGCCGGCCCCGGGCATCGACCCCGGCCGGCCCGGCGAGCAGCCGGGCTGAGCGGGCGGCCGGCCGCCCGCCGGGCTCAGGCCGCGAGCAGGCCGTCCTGCCGGACCAGCCAGCAGATCGCGGTCAGCCGGTGCACCGCGTAGTCGTACCCGACCGGTTCGCGCCAGCCGATCTCGGTGAGCGCGTCGAGGAAGCCCAGGGCGTAGTCCGACAGCTCCTCGCGGTCCAGGGGCCGGGGCAGCAGCTCCGGCCCCTGCGCGTACAGCAGCTCGCGCAGTTCGGCGGCGTGCTGGTCGACCGCCGCGGTGAAGCCGGGCTCGAAGGCGAACTCGGCGAGCCGGGGCGTGAAGGCGGCGACGATCCCGGGCAGCGGACAGCCGGCCGGGCGGTTGCGCGGGTCTGGGGAGTCGTCGGGGGAGCCCCGGTGCGACTCGTCGGGCGTGACGGGCATCCGTCCACGGTAGGCGAGCGCGGGAGCGGCTCCGGCCGCCCGGGGCGGTTCCGGGCTGAGACCTTGGCCACGCCGCCGTCACCTCCGCCCGGCCGGCCGGCGGACCGGAGCGGAACCTTCGGTGCGGGTTCGGGGGATCCGCGGTGGGAGCGGGGCGGTCCGTACCAGAATGGCCGGTATGGATCTGCGTATCTTCACCGAACCCCAGCAGGGTGCGAGCTACGACACCCTCCTGCGGGTGGCCCGGACCACCGAGGAGCTCGGGGTCTTCAGCGCCTTCTTCCGCTCCGACCACTACCTCAGGATGGGCGACGTCAGCGGCCTGCCCGGCCCGACCGACGCCTGGATCACCCTGGCCGGCCTGGCCCGCGAGACCAGCACCATCCGCCTCGGCACCCTGATGAGCGCCGCCACCTTCCGGCTGCCCGGCGTGCTCGCCATCCAGGTCGCCCAGGTCGACGCGATGAGCGGCGGCCGGGTCGAGTTCGGCCTCGGCGCGGGCTGGTACGAGCAGGAGCACGCCGCCTACGGCATCCCCTTCCCGAAGGAGAAGTTCGGGCGGCTGGAGGAGCAGCTGGAGATCATCACCGGTCTCTGGAGCACCGCCGTGGGCGAGACCTTCGACTTCGAGGGCGAGTACTACCGGCTGAGCGAGTCGCCGGCGCTGCCCAAGCCGGCGCAGGCGAAGATCCCGGTGCTGGTCGGCGGCAAGGGCCCGACCCGCACCCCGGCGCTGGCCGCCCGCTTCGCCGACGAGTTCAACCTGCCGTTCGTCTCCGTCGACGAGACCGCCGCCCAGTTCGGCCGGGTCCGCGAGGCCGCCGAGAAGGCCGGCCGCCGGGCCGACGACCTGGTCTACTCCAACGCCCTGGTGGTCTGCGTCGGCCGGGACGACGCCGAGGTGGCCCGCCGGGCCGCGGTGATCGGCCGCGAGGTCGACGAGCTGAAGGCCAACGGCCTGGCCGGCACCCCGGACGAGGTGGTGGAGCGGATCGGCCGGTTCGCCGCCGTCGGCTCCCAGCGGATCTACCTCCAGGTCCTGGACCTGGAGGACCTCGACCACCTGGAGCTGATCGCCTCCCGGGTCGCCCCGCAGCTCGGCTGAGCGGTCCGGCCCCCGCTCCGCCGCGACGGCCGGCCCCGACGGCCGGCCGTCGCGGTCCGCTGTAACGCTCCCGGGGCGGTTCTGTGACGCACCCGGGGCGTGGAGGGCTCGGCCCGGACCCGGTCTGACCACTAGTCTTTACTCTCTCTTGAAGGGGGAAGGCTCTTCGGGAGGCGGGTCCGGGAGAGCCCGGGGCTGCGGGGAGGCAGGGGGTTTCGATGGCGGACGTGCAGGTCTCCAGGACGGTCCTCGACCGGACGGTGCCGGCGCCCCGGGCCGGCTGCCCGGACGTCGCGGCGGCGCCGGCCGGCGCCGCGCTGCGCCCGCGCGGGCTGCAGGACCTTCGCCGGGCCGGGCGGGGCCGGGCCCGGCCGGCCGCGCTGCACTACCCGGCGGACGACCTGCTGGTGGTCTCCGGACTGCCGGGCAGCGGGAAGAGCACCCTGATGCGCCGCTGCGTGAGCGCCCGGCTGGTCGACTCGCAGCTGGTCCGCGAGGAGTACGCGGCCCGGCTGCCGGCCTGGCTGCCCTACGCGGTGTACCGCCCACTGGTGCGGATCGCGCACTACCGGCGGCTGCGGCGCGCCGTGCTGGCCGGCGGCCCGCTCGCCGTGCACGACTGCGGGGCGGTGCCGTACGTGCGCCAGTGGCTGGTGCGGATGGCCGAGCGGCAGGGGCGCCGGGTGCACCTGGTCCTGCTGGACGCCAGCGCCGAGGAGGCCCGCGACGGCCAGCGCGCCCGCGGCCAGGCCGTCTCCGCGTACGCCTTCGCCCGGCACCGTGAGGCGGCCCGGCGGCTGCGCCGGCGGCTGGCGGGGACGGGGAGCCCGCCCGCCGGATGTGCGTCGGCCGTGGTACTCGACCGGGCCGGTGCGCGTGCCCTGCGGGAGATCGTCTTCCTGGCGTCGTAGTCTCGGCGAGGCGGTTCGGGCGCCCGGTTCATCCCGTTCGTCCTGTTCCGCCGGCCGCCGCACCGCTGCGCGGGGCAGACGGGGTGTCACGTTTCGGACAGGCCGGGGCCGGTCCTGTGCGCAGGTGCGCGACGGGACATGCTCCATGTGCGGCGAGGTCGGACCACTCGGACTTCCGGGTTATGTCCGATTTGTCGTCAGGAGTTCCAGGCCGGAACACGTCTGACGCGTACACGCGACCCTGCGTAGCCTGTGGCACGGCGGCCCCCCTCAACCGCCGTCCCCCACCACACTCCAGGAGCGCAGATGCGTCGTTCCGCCCGTGTCCCCTCGCGTGCCGCCCACAAGTTCCTCGGCGCCGCGGCCGTCGTCGCCGCCCTCGGCCTCACCCAGTTCGCGGCTCCCGCCGCGACGACCGCCGCCGGTGCGCCCGCCCAGGCCCCGTCCGCCGCCGCCTGCACCGGCGACACCTCCCAGGACGCCACGGCCCGCAAGCCCGCCGGCAGCCCCGGCGCCCAGGAGCCCAACGCCGTCACCCAGACCCAGGCCCAGGCCATGGACGCGGACCTGCAGTCCCGGCTCAGCCAGCTGGCGCACTCCCCGCAGGGCGGCAACACCCTGGTGGCCCCCGGCACGCTGGCCGCCACGACGACCATCCCGGTGTACGTGCACGTCGTGCACTCCGGCACCACCGGCAAGCTGTCGGCCACGACCATCGCCCGTCAGATCGACGTCCTCAACGCCGCCTACGGCGGCCAGGGCACGGGCAACACCGCGAGCCAGTTCCGCTTCCAGCTGGTCGCCACCGACTACACCGACAACGCCACCTGGTACAACGGCGTGACCCCGGGCTCCAGCGCCGAGAAGGCGATGAAGACCGCGCTGCGCAAGGGCGGCGCCAGTGCCCTCAACCTCTACAGCGCCAAGCTCGGGCAGTCGCTGCTCGGCTGGGCGACCTTCCCGAGCTCCTACCGGTCCAACCCGACCGACGACGGCGTGGTGATCCTCGACTCCTCGTTCCCCGGCGGCTCGGCCACCAACTACAACGAGGGCGACACCGCCACCCACGAGGTCGGCCACTGGCTCGGGCTCTACCACACCTTCCAGGGCGGCTGCAGCGGCCAGGGCGACTACGTCGCCGACACCCCGGCCGAGGCGAGCGCCGCCTACCAGTGCCCGGCGGGCCGGGACACCTGCACGTCCCCCGGTGTCGACCCGATCCACAACTTCATGGACTACACCTACGACTCCTGCATGACCCAGTTCACCCCCGGCCAGGTCGCCCGGATGTCCAACTCCTGGGCCGCCTACCGCGCCTGACGGACCACCGGGCGGCGATCCGGAATCCGGCGGAACCCGGCGGGTGCGCGGCGAGGACGCCGTGCACCCGCCGCACCCGTTTCGGAGGTGTGCGAACCGATCGGCGCGGCAATTGGCGGACAAATGTCCCTGTTGATCTATGTTTGGAGGGCAAGGGAGCACGTCGAGCAAGGAGCAGCGGCATGGCCAACAGCGCGAACCCCAGGATCGTCGTCGGTGTGGACGGCTCGCCCGCCTCGGAACGGGCGCTGCGCTGGGCGGTCGACTACGCCCGGGTGACCGGCGGCACCGTCCACACCGTCGCGGCCTGGGAGTACCCGGCGTTCTACGGATGGGCCGGGGCGAGCGTGCCCGCCCCCGAGTTCAACCCCGAGGAACTGGCCGGCAAGACCCTCTCCGACACCGTCGCCAAGACCGTCGGCGCCCGGTCCGACGTGCGGATCACCGAGTCGGTGGTCCCCGGCAACGCCGCCCAGGCGCTGCTGGAGGCGGCCCGGGGCGCCGCACTGGTCGTGGTCGGCAGCCGCGGCCTCGGCGGATTCACCGGCGCCCTGCTCGGCTCGGTCAGCCGCCACCTCACCGAGCACGCCCCCTGCCCGGTGGTCGTGGTCCGCCACGGCGCGGGCGGCGAGGAGGCCGCCGAGTAACGCGCACCTGCGACGGGCCGCCGCGCGGGGGGAGGATGGAGGCATGCCAGAAGGTGACTCCGTCTACCGCGCGGCGGCCCGCCTGCACGCCGCGCTCGCCGGGCAGGTGCTGACCACCGGCGAGCTGCGGGTGCCCGCCCACGCCACCGCCGACCTCGCCGGGCGGCGGGTGCTGGAGGTCGTCCCGCGCGGCAAGCACCTGCTCGCCCGCCTGGAGGGCGGCCTCACCCTGCACACCCATCTGCGGATGGACGGCCGCTGGGTCGTCTTCCGCCCCGGCGAGCGGTGGACCGGCGCGCCGCTGCACCAGATCCGCGCCGTCCTCGGCACCGAGCGGGGCACCGCCGTCGGCTACCGGCTGCCCGTGGTCGAACTGCTGCGCACCACCGACGAGCAGCGCGCCGTCGGCCACCTCGGGCCGGACCTGCTCGGGCCCGACTGGGACCCGGCCGAGGCGGTCCGCCGGCTGCTCGCCCACCCCGGGAGGCCGGTCGTCGAGGCCCTCCTCGACCAGCGCAACCTGGCCGGCATCGGCAACGTGTACGCCAACGAGCTCTGCTACCTGGCCGGTGTCACCCCGTGGACGCCGGTCGGCGAACTGACGAGCGCCGACCGGCTGGTGGCCCGCGCCCACCAGGTGCTGGACGCCAACCGGCTGCGTTCCGGCCACGTCACCACCGGTGACACCCGGCGCGGCCACCAGCAGTGGGTCTACGGCCGGGCCGGCCGGCCCTGTGCGCGCTGCGGCGCCACGGTGCTGACCGCGGACCACGGCACGGCGCCGCGGGAGCGGCCCGCCTACTGGTGCCCGTCCTGCCAGCGCGGCCCCGCCCCGGCGGTCCGGCCCGGTCCGCCCGGACGGCGCGGGCGCTGAGGGCCGGCCGGTGCCCCGGTCAGGAGGGTTCGACCAGGGCCGGACGGCGCGGGTCGTCCAGCCGGACGGTGAGGTCGGCCACCTCGGCCGGCCCGGTCTCGGCGTCGTAGCGGGCGAAGGCGGGCAGCGTCCACTGCTCCTGCGGCGCGGTCCGCCGGGCCAGCGCCGCGGGGGAGAGCGCCAGGTGGACCGTCAGCTCCAGCGGCAGCCACCGGCCCAGCAGCAGCGCGCCGTCCAGCAGCAGCACCCCGCCGGGCGCCAGCTCGGTGTACGCCGCGCGGGTGGCGCGGTCGGCCACCGGGTCCCACAGCGACGGCAGCACCCGGCCGGAGCCGCCCGGCTCCAGCGGGTCCAGCACCTCGCGCAGCAGCGCGCCGTCGTCCAGCCAGAGGTCGTGGAAGGCGTCCGCGTCGTGCCGGCCGTACTCCAGCCGGACCGAGGCCGGGCGCAGGAAACCCGCCGCCGAGACCCGCAGTGCCGGCAGTCCGCGCAGCCGCAACGGCTCGACCAGGGCGTCCGCGAGCACCTCCGGCCGGGCGGCCGCGGCGCCGTCCACGGCCACCCGCAGCCACCGGTCCCCGGCTCCGGGCAGCGCGGTGATCCGCTCGGCGAGCAGTTCGACGAGGCGGTCGGGCGAGATCGGGCGGATCGACACGGCATCATCCTGCGGTCGGGGGCGGCGGCGGGGGCGGCGGAGGGGTCCGGGGCGGCGCGGGGTCCGGGGGCGGAGGCGCGGACCGGGGCGGCCGGCGCTCGTCGTCGAACGCCCCCGGGATTCACGGCACGGGCAGCGCGCCCAGACAGTAGAGCGTGCTGTCGTGGCCCGCGAACAGCCGGGTGCCGTCGCTGGCGACCGACCAGACGTCGACCCCGGGACCGGAGTCGGTGAAGGTGGTGAACGCCCGCCCGGACTCCGTCGCGACGAAGTGCACGCCCGCGTCGGCCGGGCCCGGCACCACCAGGGTCGTGCTGGTCAGCAGCGGGCGGCAGCGACGGTCCAGCCGGAACGGCAGCCGCAGCCGCCAGACCTCCTCGCCGCTGTCCGCCGCGTGGGCGGTGACCAGCCCGTTGTCGCGCAGCACGTACAGCCGGAAGTCGTCGCTCACCGGCGGCAGGGCCCGCCACTCCTCGCCGGCCGGGGGGAGCACCGACCAGCGCGGCGTGCCGTCCTCCAGCCGCAGCGCCCGCACGCCCCCCGAGCCGGCCGGGAGGTAGACGTGCCGCTGGTCGACACCGGACCAGGCGGTCCCGGTGTTCTCCGCGGACCAGAGCGGGCGGCCGGTGGCGCCGTCCAGCAGCGACACACCGGCCGAGGGGTCGGCGCCCACGGCGAGCAGCCGGCCGGCGCCGGTGTCGAGCATGGCGACCGAGGTCTCGCCGCGGTCGGCGGCCGGGCGGGACCAGGCCAGGGTGCTGCCGGCGGCGTCCACCGCGAACAGGCTGCGGCGCAGGGTGCCCCTGGGGGCGACCGAGCCGTACACCAGCCGGCCGTCGCAGCCGAACAGGGTGATCAGGTCGCCCAGCTCCGGGGGCAGCGGCAGGCTCCAGCCGGCGGTGGGGCCCACCAGCGTCCGGGCGTCGACGTGGCCCGGCGAGGCGGTGAACAGCCGGCCCGCGCCGACGATCAGCGGGGAGTCGTCCGGGAACCCCTTCGGCGGGCCCTCCTCGACGGTCGCGGTGACGGCCCCGGTCGCCGGGTCGAGCAGCCGCACCCCGCTGCGGGAGACGTAGACGGGGGCGAACAGCCGGCCGTTCAGCCGGCCCGGCGTCATCGGCTCGGGACCGCGGTAGACCCACGCCGGCTCCGGCCCGCTGACCCGGGTGGGCAGCGGCTGCGGCTTCGGCGGCGCGGGCTGCGACCCGCCGAGGGAGCGCGACACCCCCCAGACGGCGGCAGCCGCCGCCAGCACCCCGGCCCCGGTCAGCAGCCGCCGCCGGGTGGGCCACGGCCCGCCGCCGTCGCCGTCCGCACCCCCGGTCAGCACGTCACCGGGCGCGCCGGCGGCCCGGTCCCCGTCGTCCCCGTCCCACTGCCAGGACGCCTCACCCGCCGGACCCTCGGACGGTGTGGTCCCCATACGTCGTCACTCGTCTCCCCCGGGGCAGCCGTTCTGCGCTGCGCTGTCCAGGGAGAATACCCAAGTCAGCGCCCCGTTCCCGCGCCGTCGCCCGGTGCCCCCGGCCGGCCGGGGGCACCGGGGAGGCCGTGGTCGGCGAGGTCGGCGAGGACGTCGGCGTGGCAGGGCAGGGGCGCGCACCAGCACCCCAGCCGGTGGCCGCGCAGGGCGGGGACGAGGGCGAGCAGCTCGGGGTGGCCGAGCAGGTGGTCGCGGTACCTGACCAGCATCTCCTCGCGCGGGAGGTCCGGGCCGGGGCGGTAGGGGCAGTGCAGCGGGGAGGCGTCGAGGTGCCAGCCGCCGCGGTGCATCGTCCGGCCGACGTAGACCACGTCGGCGAACGCGGGGTCGTCGCGGTGGCCCTTGAGGTTGACCACGGTGGTCGGGCCGGGGCCGGAGGAGCGGGGCGTCATGGGGTCGATGGTCGCGCGGCGGGAGCCGACGGGCACCCCGGGGCGGGCCGGGGCTCGTCTTGACAGCCCCCGGGGCCCGGCGTAGCAAGGGAGGATGCGCGAGGGTGTGCCCGCGGACCCGCCCGGTCCGCGACCGAGCGGCGGCGGTGCCCGGGCGGTGCGACCCGGCCCGCACCGCCCGCACGAGCACGCCGCGCCGTCCCCGGAGGAGCAGCTGGTCCGTGACCGGGACACCCTGGTGACCTCCGCCGTGCGCACGGTGCTCGGCGGCACGGACGCCCACGGCGCCACCCTCCACCTGCGCTCCCGCGACCGCCGCTCACTGGTGCTGTGCGCCGTCGCGGGCGTGCCGCTGTCGGTCCTCGGCCCGTTCCGGCGGATCGCCGCCGCCGGGCCGCTGCCGGTCGCGGTCGGCTACCGCACCGGCCGCACGGTGCTGCTCGCCGACACCGAGGACACCATGCGGCGCTTCCCGCAGTTCGCCCTCGGCCTGCCGTACGACTTCGCCTCCGCCTGGGTCCCGGTCCGGGCGGGCGAGGAGACCTACGGGGTGCTGGGCGTGCTGTGGCCGGCCTCCGGCGACGGCGTGCCCGAGGGCGCGCGCCGCCACCTGCGCGCGGTGGCCGACCGGCTGGCCGCCGGCCTGGCCGGGCTGGCGGCGGACGGCCACCCGGTGGAGCCCAACGGCGACACCACGGTCGTGGAGCTCACCCCGCCGTCCGCGCCGACCACCCGGGTGGGCCTGTTCGACTGGGACGTGCTGGCCGGCGTGGTCACCGCCGACGACCAGTTCTGCGAGATCTTCGGTCTCGCCCCCGGCGACTTCGACGGCCGCGCCGACACCCTCTCCGCCCGGATCGCCCCCGGCGACCTGCCCGAGTTCCGGGCCGCGGTGCGCACCGCCCTCGACGGCGACCGGGTGCTCGCCGCCCGGCTGCGGGTACTGGACCGCGACGGCCACCCCTATCCCGTGGAACTCTGGGCCCGGGTGCCGCACGACCGCCCGGACACCTGGGGCCGGCTGGTCGGCGCCGTCCTCGACACCCGGACCGGCACCGCCGCGGCCGCCGCCGTGGAACGGCTGCGCGACGGCGTCTTCTCGCTCGACCCGGACGGCCGGATCACCTACGCCAACCACAGCGTCGAGCTGCTGCTCCGGGCCCGCCGCGAGGACCTGCTCGGCCACCACCCCTGGCAGGTGCTGCCCTGGCTCTCCGACCCGGTGTACGAGAACCGCTACCGGGCCGCGCTGCTCTCCCAGCAGCCCACCGCCTTCCTCGCCCTGCGCCCGCCGGACAGCTGGCTGGCGTTCTCCCTCTACCCCGACGCGCACGGCGTCACCGGCCGGGTGGTCGCCGCCGAAGCGCCGCCGGACGCCGCCGCCCCGCCCGCCGAACCCGCCCCGCCCGGCGCCTGGACCGGCCTCGGCGCGATGTACCACCTGCTCCAGCTGGCCAGCGCGCTGAGCGAGGCGGTCACCGCCCGCGAGGTGTTCCGGGCGGTGGCCGACGAGATCCTCCCGGCGCTCGGCGGGCAGGAGCTCGCCATCTACGCGGTGCGGGACCAGCGGCTGCACCTGGTCTCGGAGAGCGGCTACCCCGACGGCTTCCTGGACCGCTTCGAGGGCATCCCGGCCGGTGCCCGGGTGCCCGGGGCGGAGACGATCAGCAGCGGCACCCCGATCTTCTTCGAATCCGTCGACGAACTGGCCGCCGCCTATCCCGGACTCACCCTGGACGACATGGGGGCGTGGGCGTTCCTGCCGCTGATCGCCTCCGGCCACCCGGTCGGCAGCTGCATCCTGGGCTTCGACCGGCCCCGGGTCTTCACCCTGGAGGAACGCGCCCTGCTCACCGCGCTGGCCGGCTTCATCGCCCAGGCGCTGGAGCGGGCCCGGCTGTACGACGCCGAGTTCACCCTGGCCCGCGGCCTCCAGCAGGCGCTGCTCCCGCACCGCCTGCCGCGGGTGGAGCAGGTCCGGATCGCGGCCCGCTACCTGCCGGGCACCCAGGGCATGGAGATCGGCGGCGACTGGTACGACGCCATCGTCACCGGCAGCGACCTCTGCCTGGTCATCGGCGACGTCGAGGGCCACAGCGTCGGCGCGGCCGCCACCATGGGCCAGCTGCGCAGCGCGGTGCGCGCCTTCGCCACCGGCGGCCACCCGCCGGACGAGGTGCTGGCCCGCACCAACCAGCTGCTGCTCGACCTCGACCCCGGGCTGCTGGCCAGCTGCTGCCTGGTGCGGCTCACCCCCGGGGCGGGCACCGCCCTGGTCGTCCGGGCCGGCCACGTGCCGCCGGTGCTGCGCCACCCGGACGGGCGGGCGGAGGCGCTGGAGGTGCCCGGCGGGCCGCTGCTCGGCGTGGACGCGGCGGCCTCGTACCCGGTCAGCCCGCTGACGCTGGAGCCCGGCTCGGTGCTCGCGCTGTACACGGACGGGCTGGTCGAGGACCCGTCGGCGGCGATCGACGAGGGGGTGGAGCGGCTGTGCGCCGCGCTGGCGGGCCCGGCCGCCGGCTGGCCGGCGGCGGACGGGCCGGACGGGCTGGCCGAGCGGGTGCTGCACGAGCTGGGCTCGACGCACCGGGTGGACGACATCGCGTTGATGCTCACCGCCTACCGGTGAGCGCCCGCCGGTGACTGCGGCCGCGGGACCCTCGCGGGCCGCCGCGCAGCGACTTTCGTCGGACCCGGTCGCGACGAACGGCGGCGGTGGCCGGCGCGGCCGCTTCGTTAGCCTCGACGCGTGGACGTCATAGCAAGAGCCTGGTCGAAGGCGGTACGGACGGCGCTGCCCGGGCCCTGGCGGTCCGGGACCGTGGTCCGCGAGGCGGCGGGCGCGCTGCTGCTCGGCGGGCTCGCCGCGCTGATCGAGGTGGCCAGCCGCTCCGGCCTGGCGCCGGAGATGGGCGCGGCGGTCGCCGTCCTCTTCCTGCTGCGCCGCGGGCTGCCCGCGTCGGTGCTGGTGCTGACCGCGGCGGCCAGCGGGTTCGGCGGCGGGCCGCTGCCGCTGATGGTCTGTGCCGGCTGGTCGGCCGGGGCCCGGGTGCGCCGGGTGGGGGTGCTGGTCGGTTCCTTCGCCGTCGGCTGGCTGCTGATGACGGTGCTGGGCGTGACCAAGGACGCCGGTGAGCTGCCGGTCAAGGCCATCGTCGGGTTCTCGCTGGGCGGCTACCTGCTGTTCGCGGTGCTGCCCGCGCTCTGGGGCCGCTACCGCGCGCAGCGCCGGGAGCTGCTGGACGCGCTGCGCGAGCGCAACGCGCAGCTGCTGCGCGAGCGCACGATGGTCGCGCACCAGGCGCGGCTGCGCGAGCGGCACCGGATCGCCCAGGACATGCACGACAGCCTGGGCCACCAGCTGGCCCTGATCTCGGTGCACACCGGGGCGCTGGAGGTGGACCGGACCCTCACCGACCGGCAGCGGGAGGCGGTCGGGGTGCTGCGGCTGGCGGCGGTCGCGGCGATGCGCGAGCTGCGCGAGGTGGTGGGGGTGCTGCACGACGAGTCGACGGCGGCGCCGTCCGCGCCGGGCGCCGTGCCGGCGGGGGCCGGTTCGCCGGCGGCCGCGGCCGGCGCCGGGGGTGCCGGGACGGGCGGGGTGGACGGGATCGAGGGGCTGGTCGCCTCCTCCCGGGCGGCGGGCACGGTGGTCGAGCTGGTCCGGGACGGCGAGCGCCGTGCGCTGACCGCGTCCGCCGGTCACGCGGCGTACCGGGTCGTCCAGGAGGCGCTCACCAACGCGCACAAGCACGCCCCCGGCGCGCCGATCACGGTCGCCCTGCGCTACGAGCCGGACGCGCTGGTGGTGGAGGTGGTGAACCCGGCGGCGCCCGAGCCGGTGGGGGTGCGCCCCGGCGGCGCGGGGCCGGCGGTCAGCGGCGGCCAGGGGCTGACCGGTCTGCGCGAGCGGGCCCGGCTGGTCGGCGGCATGGTGCACGCCGGTGCGACGGCGGGGGCCGGGTTCCGGCTGGCGGCCGTGCTGCCCTACGAGGGCGCGGAGGGTCCGGCCGGCCCCGGGAGCGCGGAGGCGGACACCGGCGCGGACGGCGCGTGGAGCGCGGAGGGGGCGCCCGCCTGGGCGCTGGACGGCGTGCCGCCGGCCGGGGCCGCTCCGGCGAAGCGGCGCAGCCCGGCGATCGGCTGCGCGGTGGGCGGCGTCGCGGTGCTGCTGGTCGTCCTGGGACTGATCGTCTGGGGCGTCGTCGGGTTCGTCCGCTCCGCCCAGGACTCCACGGTGGAGCGGTCGGTCTACGAGCAGATCGAGGTCGGCACCCCGGAGGAGGAGGTGAAGCGGCGGCTGCCGCCCGGCAGCTCCTTCTTCACCGACAACCTGCGGGGCACCGGCCCGACCCCGCCGGAGGGGTCGGTCTGCCACTACTTCCTCTCCGACGGCACGGGGGACAGCTGGGACGAGGAGAGCGCCGTCCGGTTCTGCTTCAAGGACGGCGTGCTGGCCGACAAGCAGCACTACCGGGTGAAGCAGTGACCGGGGCGGGTGTGAGGATGGTCCCCGGCGTCGCCGGCCGCTCCGGTGGCGCGCCGTCAGGACCAGTGCAAGGGGATGACCAGCCGTGATCCGAGTCCTCGTCGCCGACGACGAGCCGCTCATCCGGGCCGGGATCAGGATGATCCTGTCCTCCGCCGACGACATCGACGTGGTGGCGGAGGCCGCCGACGGCCGGCAGGCGCTGGACCTGGCCAGGGCGCACCGGGCGGACGTCGTCCTGCTGGACATCCAGATGCCGGTGATGGACGGACTGACGGCGCTCGCCGAGCTGCCGAGGGCCGCCCCCGGCGCGCGGGCGCTGATCCTCACCACCTTCGGAGAGCGCGAGAACGTGTTGCGCGCCGTGAGCGACGGGGGCGCGGGCTTCCTGTTGAAGGACACCGCGCCGGCCGAGCTGATCCAGGCCGTCCGGGCGGCGGCCACCGGGCACGCCTTCCTGTCGCCGGCCGCGACCCGGCACATCGTGGACTCGCTGGCGGGCGGGCAGGCCGGGCCGGCCGCGGCCCGCGGGGCGCGGGCCCGGCAGCGGCTGGAGGTGCTGACCGAACGGGAGCTGGAGGTCCTGGCGCTGCTCGGGGAGGGTCTGTCCAACGCGGACGCCGGGGCCCGGATCCACATGAGCGAGGCGACGGTGAAGACCTACGTCAGCCGGATCCTGGCCAAGCTGGAGTGCGACAACCGGGTGCAGGCGGCGCTGCTGGCCCGGGACGCGGGGCTGGACGGCGCCGGCTGAGGCGGTCCGGGGGCCCCGTTCGGTCCGTACCCGGACGGGTCGTGTGCCATGCGCTGAGCGATTTACTGCTCACGCTGCGTAGTGGAGGTGGTGAACACCACATCGACGGCGGGTGGAATCGGGAACTCCGATCGGCGCGGTGACGGCGCGTCAGGTGACCGTAGCGATTTGTCGACGACGGGGCCGGCATGACGGCCGGTCGGGTGTGAGTGACGGCACGGAAATCGACCGTTTGGGCCGGGAAATACGGTCAAAGCCGGTCGTTTCCCGGTCGATTACATGATCAATACCGCCGGTAACAGTCAACTGACCTGCGGCGTCCAAGAATTGCTTGATGCGGCCCGGCGGCCGCCCTTAGCTTCATTGGCGGTGCAACGAGCACCACCCGGGTTCACCCCCGACGCACCGCCCGCCGACTGACCACCGGCGCGAGGGCGGTGCCCGTCGACGCGACCGGCTCGAACAGGCCGTCGGCGAGCGGAGGGTGGCCGGGGCGGCGCGGCACGTCGGACACGTGCCCGGCCGCCCATCGAGTGAGGGAGCGACAACCGGCCCCGGCAGGGGCCTGGTTCCGCACGCCTGCCCGGGGCTTGTCGAGAGGACTTCCATGAATTCCCGTCACGAGACCGCCGCTTCCACCACCGTCGACAGCTCCACCTCCGGCACCAACGGCACCGCCAGGCGCAACCGGGTCCGGCTGGCTGTCGCGGCGGGCGCCGCCGTGGCGGCGCTGCCGGTGGCCGGCCTCGTCACGGCCACCTCGGCCTCGGCCGCCCCCACCTCCTCCTGGGACGCCGTCGCCCGGTGCGAGAGCGGCGGCAACTGGAGCATCAGCACCGGCAACGGCTTCTACGGCGGACTCCAGTTCACCCCGTCCACCTGGCGGGCGTACGGCGGCACCGCGTACGCCCCGCAGGCCCACCAGGCGAGCCGCGAGCAGCAGATCTCGGTCGCCGAGAAGGTCCTGGCCAAGCAGGGGCCGGGCGCCTGGCCGGTCTGCTCGGCCAAGGCCGGCCTCAACCGGGGCGGCGCGCCCGCCGTCGCCGACGCCCCCGCCCCGGCGCCCCAGGCGCAGCAGCCGGCCAAGGCCGCCCCGGCCCAGAAGCCGACGGCCCGCAAGGCGCCGGCCCAGGCGCCGTCCCAGGGCTCCTCGCAGGGTGCCGCCAAGCCCGCCGCGCCCGCCGCGCCGTCCGCGCCCGCCACGGGCGGGAGCTACACCGTCCGCAGCGGTGACACGCTGAGCAGCATCGCGGCCAAGTTCGGCCTCGGCCCGGCCGGGCTGCACGCCAAGAACCTCAAGGTGATCGGTACCAACCCGAACCTGATCTTCCCGGGCCAGACCCTGTCCTTCTGACGCCGTCCGGAGCGCCCCTCCGGCCGGCCCGCACTCCCCGGCACCCCCTGCCCGGGGTCCCGCACGGCCGCCCCCGCCCCCCGGGGCGGCCGTGCGGCGTGTCGCGGGAGGGCCGGAGCCGCCGGAGCCGTGCCGGACCGGCGGTAGTTGAACATTGAACGCGACGTCCGAATACCGCCGGAAGCGCAGGTCCCGCGGGTCGAGGATCGACTCATGTCCGCGAACGACCTGAGGAGTTCTGACGATATGACCACGACCACGACCACGCTCGCGAAGCTCGACGGCAAGGTGGCCCTGGTGACCGGCGGCAGCCGGGGCATCGGAGAGGCCGTGGCGCTGCGGCTCGCCGAGGAGGGCGCCGATGTGGCGGTGACCTACCTGGGCAGCGCCGAACGGGCCGAGGCGGTGGCGGCCAGGATCACCGCGACGGGCCGGCGCGGCTGGGCGGTCCGGGCCGACAGCGCGGACCCGCAGGAGGTGCGCGCGGCCGTCGAGGCCGTCGCCGAGCGGTTCGGGCGGCTCGACATCCTGGTCAACAACGCCGGGGCGGGCTTCATCGGGCCGATCGAGGAGACCGGTCCGGCGGACGTCGACCGGGTGCTGGAGGTCAACGTCCGGGCGCCGTACCTGTACGCCCAGGCCGCCGTGCCCCGGCTGACCGAAGGCGGCCGGATCGTGACCATCGGCAGCTGCATGGCCCAGCGGGCCGCGTTCCCCGGCGGCAGCCTCTACGCCACCAGCAAGGCCGCGATGACCGGCCTCACCAAGGCGCTGGCCCGCGAGCTGGGCCCGCGCGGGATCACCGTCAACCTGATCCACCCCGGCCCGATCGACACCGACATGAACCCGGCGGACGGCCCGTCGGCCGCGTTCCAGGCCGGCTTCACCGCGCTCGGCGGCTACGGACGTCCGGCCGACATCGCCGCGACCGTCGCCCACCTGGCGGGCGAGGAGGGCCGGTACATCACCGGCGCCGAGATCGCCGTGGACGGCGGCTTCGCCGTCTGACCCGCCGCACCGGCGGCCGGCCCGGGGTGTTGCTCCGGGCCGGCTGTCGGTGCCTCCGTCTACGATCGGCCGGTCAGACCCTGTGGGCGGGCGCGTGCCGACGGCGCGCCCCGGCGCACGGGTCCCGAGCGCGGGCCGGTGCGGCCCCGACGACGGAGAGGTGGGTCATGACCGGACCGCAGGACCCGATCGAACTGCTCGCCCGTGCCCTCGCCCAGACGGCCGGTCTGGTCGACGGCGTCGGCGCCGAACTGGCCGGCCACCCGACGGCCTGCCGGTCCTGGGACGTCGGCCGGCTGATCAGCCATCTGCTGCACGACCTGCGGCAGTTCACCGTCCGGGCGGAGGGCGGCACGCCCGACTGGGCGGAGCCCTTCGAGCGGGTCGAGGACGACTGGCTGCACCGCTTCGAGGCCGGCGCCGAACGGCTGGTGGCCGCCTGGCGCGAGGCCGGGGACCTCGACGGCGTCATCGAGCTCCCCGACGGCCGCGCGTTGCCGGCCCGCTTCCCGGTGGACCAGCAGACCGCCGAGTTCGCCGTGCACGCCTGGGACCTCGCCCGGGCCACCGGCCAGTCGACGGCCGGGCTGGACCACGAGGTGGCCGAGGCCTCGCTCGCCTGGGGCCGCGGCGCGCTGCGGCCCGAGTACCGGGGGAGCGAGGAGGACGGGCACGCCTTCGGCCCGGAGGTCGCGGCCGCCGGGGACGCGCCGGTGTACGACCGGCTCGCCGCCTTCTTCGGCCGCGACCCGGGGGCCGCCGGGTAGGGCGGCTCAGCCGCGGCTCCAGACGAAGGAGATCTCCGGGTAGCGCGGGGAGGGCGCGTTCAGCAGCGGCGACGGGCGCCCGCGCAGGAAGCGGTCGAAGTGCGCGCGCACATAGGCGCGGGCGAGCGCGGTGGAACGGGCCGGGGTGATGGTGCCGAACAGCGCGGCGTAGAGCTCCGGCGACATGCGGTCGGCGGCGTGGCCCGGCCCGGCCGAGTACGGCCGGTCGGTGAAGCTGAGGTGACCGGAGTCGCGCTGGCGCAACTGCCGCCCCCAGCCCTGCTGGTGGGAGCGCCAGCGCTTCCAGGTGTAGTGGTCGGCCAGCGAGGTGATCAGCAGGAACGGCCGGTCCAGCCCCTCGTCCGCCACCGGCGAGCCGAAGAAACCGCCGTCCATGTCGAGCCCGGCCGCGAACCGGCGGTCCTGCCGCACGGCCTCGGCGGCGGCCGCACCGCCCATCGAGTGCCCGAACACGCCGATCCGCCGCGGGTCGGCGGACGGCAGTCCCGGCTGCCGGAGCGCCGGGCGTCCGGTGGTCAGCTCCGAGGCGACGAAGCGGAGGTCGGCGACCCGGGCGGCGACCTCCTTCTGCTCGGCGGCGTCCCAGTCGGCCGGCTCGTCCTCCAGCACGCTGCGCACCACCCGGCCGTCGGGGAACTCGACGGCGGACGCGTCGTAGGTGTGGTCGAGCGAGGCGACCAGGTAGCCGTGCGCCGCCAGGTCCTCCGCCAGCGCCGTGCAGTTGCTGCGCCCGCCCTTGCGACCGTGGCCGAGCAGCAGCAACGGCAGCGCGCCCGGGAGCGCCGGCGCGCCGGTCCGCGCCGTGGGGCGCATCCGGGCGAGGGTTCCCGGGTCGAGGAAGGAGTCCTGCTCCATCACCTCCGCCACGCGCGCCGTGGTGTACGGCGCGCGCGGGCGCCCGGCGGCGCCCGTCGCGGGGTACCAGAGCTGCACCATCAGCTCGCGCGGCCGCGGTGCGGGGGCGAACGGGTCCTGCCGGCTCTCGTCGACCAGGTGCAGCGACACCGTGCCGACGGGGCGCCCCGCGGTCGGTGCCGGGAGGTCGACCGGCGCCGGGGCGCCGCCCGGCCCGGGCGCGGCCCCGGCGGCCGAGGCGGGCAGCGCGAGCGCCATGCCTCCCAACCCCGCGGCGGTCAGCAGCGAACGGCGCCGGATCATCGTCATCCACCCCTCGGGTCAACGGTCGTGACGTCGGATCACCCTAGGCGGGCGCGTCCCCCGGGGCCAGGGGCGTCTCACGGAGCGTCGCCCGTCGCCCGTCGCTCGCCGCCCGTCGTGTGTTCCGGGGGCCGGCGGATCAGGCGCCGGTGAGGGCGAGGCGGATCCAGCGCTGGGCCTCGGCGGTGGCGCG
Organism: Kitasatospora sp. NPDC058115; assembly: GCF_042884635.1. Classification (NCBI taxonomy): domain Bacteria; kingdom Bacillati; phylum Actinomycetota; class Actinomycetes; order Kitasatosporales; family Streptomycetaceae; genus Kitasatospora; species Kitasatospora sp. NPDC058115. Next base: position 110,216 of record NZ_JBHVTL010000010.1, on the reverse strand, counting down.
GTCGAGGGGGAGAACGCCGGGAGCGGTGGCGGCCTGGACGATCAGGCCCTTGAGCAGGCCGACCACCGCCGTCGCGGCCACGTCCGGGTCGACCTCCGGCCGCACCTCGCCGTCGGCCACGCCCTGGCGGACCACCTCGGCCGCCCAGTCGCGCGTCCGGGCGTCCAGCCGCGCGACGGCGTCGGTGAGTTCGGAGGCGCCGGCGAGCGCCTCGGCGCCCAGCACGACGAAGGCCCGGCCGAGGTCGGTCGGGTGCCGCACGCCGTCGAGGCACGCCTGGGCGAAGGCGCACAACTCCTGCACGGCGCCCGCGCCGCTGCGCTCCGGCGCGGCGGCGGCCATCGCCTCGGCGAGCGCCTCCTCCTGGAGCCGGGCCAGCAGGGCGCCCTTGGAACCGAAGTAGTGCGAGGCCAGGCCGCGGCTGAAGCCGGCCTCCTCGCCGACCCGGGCGAGGGTCACCCCGGCGCTCCCGTGCTCGGCGACCAGGCGCGCGGCGGCGGCGAGCAGCGCGCGCTCGGCCCGCGCGCGCCGTTCGGCCTGGGTGCGGCGCGCCGGCTCGGGGTGCTCCGCCGGTGCGGGGGAGGGGGCTGTCGGGGCATCGTGCGTGGGCATACCACCATGCTAGGGTGGAACTTGCTTGTTGAACAACAAGTAAGTTCGGATGGTGCGGCCGCCGATCGCGCCACCCCCTGTGGAAGGGAACCGGGATGACCGCCACGATGCTCGCCGGCCGGCTCGACGTCGCGAAGGGCGCCTTCGCCGTGGAAGAGGTGCCGGTGCCCACGCCGGGGCCGGGCCAGGTCCTCATCAAGGTCGGTGCCGCCGGCGTCTGCCTCTCCGACGTTCACCTGATCGAGGGCATGCTCAAGCCGCTGCACCTGCGCGGCGACAAGGTCACCCTCGGCCACGAGGTCGCGGGCACCGTGCACACCCTGGGCGAGGGCGTTACCACCGCCGCGGTCGGCGACCGGGTGCTGCTCCAGGCCGGGGAGAGCAGGAACGGTGTCGTCCTCACCCGGGGCGTCGACTACGACGGCGGCTGGGCCGAGTACGCGCTGGCCACCGTGGAGACGCTGGTGCCGATCCCCGACGAGCTGCCGTTCGAGCAGGCCTGCTTCATCCCGGACGCGGTCTCCACCCCCTGGGCCGCGATCACCGGCACCGGCGCCGTCCGCCCGGCCGAGGCCGTCGGCGTCTGGGGCGTGGGCGGGCTCGGCGCCCACGGCGTCCAGCTGCTGCGCAGCATCGGCGCCCACCCGATCGTGGCGGTCGACCCGCTGCCCGCCGCCCGCGAGCGGGCCCTGGCCTTCGGCGCCGACGCCGCGCTCGACCCGGGCGACCCGGAGTTCGCCGACCGGCTGCGCACCGCGACCCGCGGCCGCCCGCTGGCCGCCGCGTTCGACTTCGCCGGGGTGGCCCCGGTGCGCGAGCAGGCGATGGCCGCGCTCGGCGAGCACGGCCGCCTGGTGCTGGTCGGCCTGACCAACCAGCCGCTGACCATCACCAACGGCACCCTCGTCAGCTACCTGCGCCAGCAGATCCGCGGCCACTACGGCTCGGAGGGCAAGGACGTCGTCGACCTGGTCGACCTGGTCCGCGGCGGCCGCCTGGACTTCTCCCGCTCGGTGAGCGGCACCTTCCCGCTGGCCCGGGCCGCCGAGGCGGTCGAGGCCCTGGAGCAGAAGCAGGGCAACCCGATCCGGCTGGTCCTCACCCCCTGACCGGCCTTGTGGCGTAGCCTCCCCCCGTGGTGCGATGGGCACCGCGGGGGGAGGCTCGCATGCTCGGATGGTGGTTCGTGGTCACGGCTCCGGCCGAGGGGGAGCCCGAGGGGGAGGTCCTCGCCAAGTGGGAGACCGGGCTCGGCGGCCTGGACTGGATCGCCGGCCTGGCCGCGGCCGGCCGCGCCGACCAGCTGCGCTTCGACGGCTACCCCCTGCGCTACACCGCCCGGGCCGGTGACGTCCTGCCGCTGCTCACCGACGGCTCGGCCTTCGACACCGGCGCGGGCGCCGACCACTGCCCGCGCGAGCTGCACCCCGAGCGGATCGCCGCCTGCCCGCCGGACGCGCTGCTGACCGTCGACGCCTGGGACCAGTCCTGACGCCCGGCGTCGAACCCGGCCCTAACGCCCCGCGGCGGACCGGGCGGCGGCGCGTTTGACGGCCTCGCGGATCCGCGGGTAGCTGCCGCAGCGGCAGATGTTCTGGATCTGGTCGATGTCGGCGTCGGTGGGCGCCGGGGTGCGGCGCAGCAGGGCGACCGCCGTCATGATCTGGCCGGGCTGGCAGAAGCCGCACTGGGCGACGTCGCACTCCAGCCAGGCCTCCTGCACGGGGTGCAGGGTGTCGCCGTCGGCGAGGCCCTCGATGGTGGTGACCCGGCGGTCCGCGCAGTCCTTGACCGGCACGATGCAGGGCTGGACCTCCTCGCCGTCCAGGTGGCTGGTGCAGGCGCGGCAGACGCCGACCCCGCAGCCGTACTTGGGGCCGGTGACGCCGAGCTTGTCGCGCAGTACCCAGAGCAGCGGCATGTCGTCCGGTGCCTCGACGGTGACCGGTCGGCCGTTGAGGACGAAGGTGTGGCTGGGCATGGGCGGCGCGTTTCCTCGGGGTCGTCGTGGGGCGGGGTCGTCGTGGAGCGGGTTCGTCGTGGGGCGGGTTCGTCGTGGGGCGGGTTCGTGTGCGGCGGGGTCAGAAGTTGACCGGGAAGGAGCGCGGGGCGGTGCCGGTCGCCCGGGCGTAGGCGTTGGCGACCGCCGCCGAGGCCGCCGGGACGCCCAGTTCGCCGGCGCCGCCGGGCGGTCCGCTCGGCGGCAGCAGGTGGATCTCGACCACCGGCGGGCTGTGCTTCTGCCGCGCGTAATGGAAGTCTCCGTAGCTGCCCTCGCGGACGGCGCCGTGGTCGATGTGGTTGCCGGCCTGCAGGATCACCGAGATGCCGTCGATCAGCGCGCCGGTCAGCTGGGCCTCCAGCCCGGTCGGGTTGATCACCGTGCCGAGGTCGGCGGCGATCACGGCCTTGGTGACCCGGGGCTGGGTGGGCTCCGAGGCGTCGAGTTCGACCAGGTAGGCGGTGCGGCCGCCGTTCTCCGCGTGGTAGCCGACGCCCTGGGCCCGGCCGGGCGGCATGGCGCGGCCCCAGCGGCCGGCCCGGGCGACGGTGTCCAGGACGGCCCGCCCGGCCGTGTCGCGCAGCCGGGCGCGGCGGAAGGCCACCGGGTCCTCGCCGAAGCGGCGGGCCAGCTCGTCCGTCATGATCTCGTCGGCCACCCGCACGGTGCCGGAGTAGACGGAGCGCCAGCTGCCGGTGGGGATCGCCAGCGGGACCTCGGAGAGCACCTGGGTGGGGACGCCGACCTCGTACGGGTTGTTCTGGCTGAGCAGGAAGAACGCCTGGGCGACCGAGAGCCCGGCGACCTGGAGCCGGAAGCCGGCGGCGGTGAGCGCCTCGCCGAGGCCGTGGCCGAAGTCGGTCCGCACGGTGGCGGCGCGGTGCTCGTAGCTGAGCACCTGGCCGAGCCCGTAGGTGGCGCGGATCCGGTGGTGGGTGGCGGGGCGCATCCGGCCGTGGCGCATGTCGTCGTTGCGGGTCCACATCAGCTTGACCGGGCGGCCGGCCGCGCGGGAGATCTGCGCGGCCTCCAGCGCGGCGTCGTAGAACAGCCGCCGACCGAACGATCCGCCGCCGCGCACCACGTGGACGGTCACCGCGTCCTGCGGCAGGCCGAGCTCGGCGGCGACGGCCTGCTGGGCGACGACCGGCGTCTGCGCGGCGAACCAGAGCTCGGCGCGGTGGGGGCGGACGTCGGCGATCGCCGTCAACACCTCCATCGGCGCGTGGTTGACGAAGGCGAAGTCGAACTCGCCGTCCACGTACTCGGTGAGCAGCGGCGGCACCAGGAACGGCGCGTGCGCGGCGCGCAGCTGCCGGCGGATGTCGGCGTCGGAGAGCGCGGCGACCGGGCCGGGGTGCCAGCTGGTGCGCAGCGCGTCGCGGGCCCTGAGCGCCTGGTCGAACGTTTCGGCGAGCACGGCGACCCCGCTCGGGACGGTCACCACGGCGAGCACCCCGGGCATGGCGCGGGCGGCGGAGGCGTCCAGGGTGGCCAGGGTGCCGTTGATGGTGGTGGGGCGGGCGACGACGGTCGGCACCGCGCCGGGCACGGCCAGGTCGCCGGTGTACCGGGCGCGGCCGGTGACGATGTCGCGGGCGTCGATCCGGCCGGTCGGGCGGCCGATCACCCGGCGCTGCCCGTCCGGTTTCGGGACGGCGGGGACGGCGGGTGCCGCGACGGTGGCGGCCGCGGCGGCGAGTTCGCCGTACCCGGCCCGGCGGCCGTCGGGGGCGAGCACGGCGGAGTCGGCGGTGCGCAGGGTGCCGGCCGGCAGCGACCAGCGCAGGGCGGCCGCGGTGACCAGCCGGGCGCGGGCGGCGGCGGCCACCGCGCGCACCGGGTCGTAGAGGGTGCGCACCGAGTTGGAGGCGCCGGTGAGCTGATTGAACAGCAGGTCGGGGCGGCTGTCGGAGAGCGGGACGTCGACGTCGGCGAGCCGGGCGTCGAGCTCCTCGGCGACCATCATGGCGACCGTGGTGGTGAGGCCCTGGCCGACCTCCAGGCGGGGCAGGTGGAGGACGGCGCGGCCGGCCGCGGTGATCTCCAGGACGAGCAGGTGGGCGGTGGGCAGCCCGGCGACCTGGAGGGCCTGGCCGAGGTCGAGGATGTCGGGGATGCCGGGCAGGCCGAGCAGTGGCGAGGCGGCGGCGGTCCCGCTCCCGGCGGCCTCACTCCCGGCGGCCCCGCCCGCTTCACCGGCCTCGGCGGCCCGGGCGACGGCGGGGGCCGCGGCGTCCAGTCCGGCCCGGGCGGCGACGGTGAGGGTCGGCGCGGCGAGCAGGTAGGTCAGGAAGCGGCGGCGGGCCGTGGCGCCGGCCCGCTGTTCGGCGGCCGGGCCGGTGCCGCCCGGGGGCGCGGTGGAGGTGCTGATGGGGAGAGCCCTTCTCGCCGGGTGACGGCTCCCGCCGGGCGGGAGCCGCGACGGTCCCGTCCCGGTGCCGGACGGCGCACGCGGGCGTGCACCTCTTCCGGTCGTGGCTGCTGGTCGTGTCCACGATCGCGAACGAGAACGCGGACGAGCATAGGAGGGCCCTACTGGCCGGTCAACACGGCTTTCCGGCAGGCCGTCGGACAGTTGACCGGTTGTCGGACGGGACGGACACGGAGGGGGCGGGAGGCGCCGGGCGCGGCACGGGGTACCGCCGTCCGGGTGACGGCGGGTCCGGGGGCGCGCGCCCGGTGAAGGGGGCGGGTAGGGGTGCGGGCCGGCGCCCGGCGGGGTGCCGGGCGCCTCGGCAGGCCGAAGTGGCCCAAGATCACGGGCTGATACCGGCCCTGTTGAACGGTCCGCCGCCGACCGAGACTGGGGGTTCCCCGACACCCCGTCACCCAGGGAGAACCGTGCCGTTCCACCCCCGCTCCGCCCCCTCGGCCCAACGCACCCTCGCCGTCGCCCAGTTGGTGAGCGCGATCGGTGACGGCGCGTACTACACCAGCTCGGCGCTGTACTTCACCCGGATCGTCGGCCTCTCGCCCGCCCGGCTCGGCCTCGGCCTGGCGGTGGCCTGGGCGGTCGGCTCGCTCGCCGGGGTGCCGCTCGGTCACCTCGCCGACCGGCGCGGACCGCGCGGTACGGCGGCGGCGCTCGCCCTCGGCACGGCGGTGGTGGTCGCCTCGTTCCTGGCGGTCCGCTCCTTCCTGCCGTTCCTGGCCGCGGCCTGTCTCTACGCCACCGCCCAGTCCGGGCTGGGCGCGGCCCGGCAGGCGCTGGTCGGCGGGCTCGTCCCGCAGGGGGAGCGGACGGCGGCGCTCGCCGGGCTGCAGGCCGTCCTCAACGCCGGGTTGGCGGTCGGGGCCGCGCTCGGCGGCGTCGCGCTGACGGTCGGGACCGGGGCGGCCTTCCTCGCCGCGTTCGCGCTGACCGCCGCGGGATTCCTGGCGACCGGCCTGCTGCTGCTCCGGCTGCCGGCGGTCACCCCCGCGGCGGTACCCGTGACGACGTCCGCGGCGGCACCCGCGCCGGTGCCCTCCGGCGGACCGGCGGGCGGCCGCCCGGCCCGCGGCGGTGGCTTCGCGGTGCTGGCGGACCGCCGCTATGCGGTCGTGGCCCTGGTCAACACCGTCCTGCTGCTGCGGATGCCGCTGCTCAGCCTGGTGATCCCGCTGTGGATCGCCGACCGGGCCCCGCAGCTCGGCTGGCTCGGCTCGGCGCTGTTCGTCCTCAACACCCTGGGCGTGACGCTCTTCCAGGTCCGCACCGCCCGCGCGGTCACCGGCCTGCGCTCGGCCGCCCGCACCGTCCGGCAGGCCGGGGCCCTGCTGCTCGCCTCCTGCGCGGTGTTCGCGCTCTCCGCCGCGGCCGTCCCGCTCCGGGTGACGGGGGCGCTGCTGGTGGCCGGCGCGGTGCTCCAGGTGGCGGGGGAGATGAAGCAGTCCGCCGGGTCCTGGCAGATCGCCTTCGACCTCGCCCCGGCCGACCGGCTCGGGCAGTACCAGGGCTTCTTCGGCACCGGCGTGGCGGTGGCCCGCACTGCCGGCCCGCTGCTGCTGACCACCCTGCTGCTGGACGGCGGCGGCCCGGGCTGGCTGCTGCTCGGCGGGCTCTTCCTGGCCGCCGGCTGCGCGATGGGCCCCGCCGTGCGCCGGGCCGAGCGGGACCGCCCGTGGCGGGCCCCGGTCACCACCGGCACGCTCGCCGGGGCCCATCGGAGCGCAGCGGGCCTGCCAGACCATACGGTGAATGATGATCTTCAGCCACCCGCCGCACTGTTTCCCGTCAATCCGCCCCGGTGAGGGGGGATTGACGCCCCTTCGGGCCGATCTCACAAGAATCTCCGGTCGCACACGTCTTCCCCTGTTGATCGCGGCCTGACAGGCTGTCCGGGTTTGCAGAACCGGAGGAGGTTTCGTGTCCCGTATCACCAGCGCGGCACTGGCGGTCACCAGTGCCCTCGCCCTCGTCGCCGGCTCGGCCGCCGCGGCCGTCGCCGCACCGGCCCCCGGCCCGGCCGCCGAGGCCAAGGTGGCACCGGTCGACTGGAAGCCGTGCAACCCCGATCCGACCCAGCCGGACCCCAAGATCTACGACTGCGCCGTCTACCAGGTGCCGCTCGACTACGACCACCCGAACGGCGAGACCGTCGGCATCGCGATGATGCGCCGCCGGGCGAGCGACCCGGCCAAGCGGATCGGCTCGCTGTTCCTCAACCCCGGCGGCCCGGGCGGCAGCGGCTACCTCTGGGCCACCACCACCCGCTTCGGCAAGGACGTCCAGGACCGCTTCGACCTGGTCGGCTTCGACCCGCGCGGCGTGGCCCGCAGCAACCCCCTCAAGTGCTTCACCACCGACGAGGAGGCCGCCGCCGTCAACGACCGGATGACCGGCGTCCCGGTGACCAGGGCCGAGATAGCCCGGACCATCGACGCCACCGAGGACTACACCGACGCCTGCTCGCGCAACGCCGGCCCGCTCATCGAGTACATGTCGACCATCAACGTGGTCCGCGACCTCGACCGGATGCGCCGCGCCGTCGGCGACGCCAAGCTCAACTTCGCCGGTTTCTCCTACGGCACCCTGATCGGCGCCACCTACGCCGGCATGTACCCGGACAAGGTCCGCACCCTGATCGTCGACGGCAACGTCGACCCCAACCTGCGGATGCACAACGGTGTCGAGTACGACCGCCAGCGCGCCACCGGCTTCGAGGTCTCCCTCGCCGAGTACCTCAAGCGCTGCCAGGCCGCCGGCGCCCCGCGCTGCGCCTTCGGCGACGGCGACACCCGCACCAAGTTCGACACCGTCCGCGACCACCTGCGCACCAGCCCGGTGACCCTGCCGGACGGCACCCAGGTCACCCTCTCCAGCTTCACCAGCCAGGTCGCCAACGCCCTGTACTCGCAGAGCCGTCAGGCGCCGCTGGCGAAGTCCCTCCAGGCGCTCTACTCGGTGATCCAGGCGCCGGCCGCCGCCCAGGGCCTGGTCGCCCCGGCGACGGTCGACCCGGCCGCCGTCGAGGACGCCAAGGTGCTCGCGACCACCGTGCCGAACGCGCTGCGCGAGGCCCTGCCGGAGACCCCGTACTCGGCCGACGACTCCTACTACGGCGTCAACTGCCAGGACAAGCCGTACCCGTCCGACCCGTGGAGCTTCGTCAACGTGGCGAAGAAGTGGGAGAAGGAGTCGCCGACCTTCGGCCGCTACCAGGCCTTCGACGGCCCCACCTGCTCCACCTGGCCGGCCCCGGCCCGTGACGCCGAGCGCTTCACCGGCCCGTGGGGCAAGAAGACCGCCACCCCGGTGATGGTCGTCGGCAACCTCTACGACCCGGCCACCAACTACATCTTCTCCCAGCGCATGCAGCGCCAGCTGGGCAACGCGGTGCTGGTCTCGGTCGACGTGGTCGAGCACTGCGCCGTCGGCCGCAGCAAGGAGCTGGGCAAGCTGGTCACCGACTACCTGGTGAACCAGAAGGCCCCCGCCCCCGGTCAGCTGCTGAAGCCGGACGCCGAGGCCTTCCCGCCCGTCGCCTGACACCTCCCGACCACCTGAGCACGGCCACCTGAGCACGGCCACCGAGCACGGCCACCCGGGCTCGACCACCTGAAGACCCGAACGGCCCGCCCGCGGAAACAGCCTTCCGCGAGCGGGCCGTTCGGCCTGCCGGGGGTACGCCCCGGGCGCCCGGCTCAGAGGTCGGTGAGGGGGACGGCCGGGTCGGCGAGGGCCTTCAGGTCGACCGCGCGGCCGGAGCGCACCAGGTCGCGGATCGGGTCGGTGACGTCCCAGACGTTCACGTTCATGCCGGCCAGGACGCGGCCCCCGGAGGTCCAGAAGGCGATGAACTCGCGGGTGGCCGGGTCGCCCCGGAACACCACGCGGTCGTAGCCGCCCGGCTCCACCCAGCCGACGTACTCCATGCCCAGGTCGTACTGGTCGGTGAAGAAGTACGGGACGCGGTCGTACACGGCGTCCTCGCCGAGCATCGCGCGGGCGGCGGTCTGCGGCTGGTTGAGGGCGTTCGCCCAGTGCTCGACGCGCAGGTGGCGGCCGAACAGCGGGTGGTAGGCGTTGGCGACGTCGCCCGCCGCGTGGATGTCGGGGTCGGAGGTGCGCAGGTGCTGGTCGGTCTTGACGCCGTTGTCGACCTCCAGCCCGGCCGCCTCGGCGAGGGCGGTGGCCGGGGCGATGCCGATGCCCACCACCACCGCGTCCGCCGGCACCGTCGTGCCGTCCGCCAGCCGCACCCCGCTCACCCGGCCGTCCGTGCCGGTCAGCTCCGCGACCTGGGCGCCGAACCGCAGGTCCACCCCGTGGTCGCGGTGCAGATCGGCGAAGACCTGCGCCACCTCGCGGCCCAGCACCCGCAGCAGCGGCAGCTCGGCCACCTCCAGCACCGTCACCTCGGCGCCCGCCGCCCGCGCCGCGGCCGCCGTCTCCAGGCCGATCCAGCCCGCGCCGACCACCACCACCCGGGCGCCCGGGCGGAACGCCTCGCGGATCCGCTCGCTGTCCTCCACCCGGCGCAGGTAGTGCACGCCCTCCTGGTCCGCGCCGGGAACCGGCAGCCGGCGCGGCGACGAACCGGTGGTCAGCAGCAGCTTCGCGTACTCCACCCGCCCGTCGTCGGCCAGCGTCACGGTGTGCGCGGCCGGGTCGATCGCGACCACCGGGGTCCCGAGCCGCAGCGTCACGTCGTGCTCGGCGTACCACTGCGGCGGGTGGACGTAGATCTTCTCCCGGGCCGACGTGCCGAGGAGATAGCCCTTGGACAGCGGCGGGCGCTCGTACGGGCGCTCGTGCTCGTCGCCGATCAGCACGATGCCCCCGGTGTACCCGGCCTCGCGCAGCGCCTGCGCGGCCTTCGCGCCCCCGAGGGAGGCGCCGACGATCACGAAGGGGCGCTCGCGCCCGCCGTCGTCGGTGCCGCTGCTGTCCGTGCTCATGGTGAACTCCTCGCTCTCCGGCGGAAATCACGGACAGCCTGCCGCCGCCCGGCGGGGCTGTCGAGAGCGCGTCCGGCGCGCCGCGACGGCTCCCCCGAACGGGTGATGCGGCGGTCAGGGCGTCATCGCGTCCCGGACCAGGGCGGTGTCGGTGAACTGCTCGAACCGCACGATCCGCCCGCCGCGCACCGTGAAGTGGTGCACCACCCGCACGGCCAGCGGCCGCCGGGTCGCCTTGTGCACCGCCGTGTACCGGCCGAGCACCACCACGTCCTCCCCCTGCACCACGTACCGGTCGTCGTGCACCGTCCAGCCCTCCCAGTCGGCGGCCAGCCGCTCCATCACCCCGCCGGTGACGCCCTTGGGCGTGCGGTAGGTGCCGGCCAGCGGGAAGCCGGCCATCTCCGTCCACTCCACGTCGTCGGCGAGCGTCGCCCGCAGCGCCCCCAGGTCACCGCGCGCCGACGCCAGGTACAGGCGGCGCACCACGTCGGCCGGGGCGTCCGACTCGGCGAACGCGGCCTGGGCCCTCGGAACCTCGATCATCACGCTCAGCCCCAGCTCAGCTCGCCCTTGGCGACCTTGGTCCCGAGGTCGACCGCCAGTGTCATGCCCAGCCCGGGGAAGCGGTGCTCCAGCGCGGCGCGCGCCGCCGCCGCGTCCGGCGCCCGGCCGACCTCCGTCTCGAAGGCCCGCAGGTAGTCCCGGGTGTGGTCGATCGCGGAGGTGTCGGTCGGCGCGTCGGCCGTCCGGTGCCCGGCCACCACGAAGGCCGGCTCCAGCGCCGCCATGCCGTCCAGCAGGTCGATCCAGGCGGCCCGCTGCTCCGGCGTCGGGGTGTCCGCCGTCCACACGTGCAGCCCCTGGAACAGCAGGACGCCGCCGAGCACGGTGCGGTGGTGGTGCTGCCACAGGTAGTGCCGGTCCGGCAGGTGGAAGTCCGCGCCGCGCAGTTCGAAGCGGTGCCCCTCGAAGACCAGCTCGTCGCCGTGCAGCACCTCCGGGCGCACCAGCCGGGTCGGCAGCTCCGGCCCCAGGTGCGCCCAGGACCGCAGCTTGGCGTCGAAGGTCTCCTGGATGTGCTCGACGGTCGACGCGGTGGCCAGGAACCGGGCCTGCGGGAAGACGTCCTGCACCTCCTGGGCGCCGAAGTAGAAGTCCGGGTCGCCGTGGCTGACGAACACCGTGGTCAGCCGCTTTCCGGAGGCCTTCACCCGCTCCGCGAGCCGCCGGCCGTCGGAGCGGGTGAACCCGGCGTCCACCAGCAGCGCGTCCTGCGGCCCGGTGACCAGCACGGAGGTCTTGTCGAGCGAGCTGTCCGGGCTGTCGATGACCTCGAAGTCGAGGGCGCTCATGCGGTGTCCTTCCTCACGACGGGGCCGGGCGCGTGCGAGCACGTGCCCCGCCGCCCAGGATCGGCGACCCGGGGCCCGGCCGCACCCCGGACCGGGCGGAGGCGGGCGACGGCGGCCGCGGCGAGCAGGGTGGTGACGGCGAGGACGGGCCACAGCACGTGCGGGCCGACCGCCAGCAGCGCGGTCAGGGCCGCCGGGGCGAGCGCGCGCCCGACGCCCGAGGAGAGCTCCCAGCGGGCCAGCGCCCGGCCGAGCAGGTGCGGCGGGGCACTCGCCGCCACCAGGGCCGTCCCCGAGCCGGAGTAGAGGATCTCGCCGAGCGTGAACAGCACGGACACCGCCGCCACGCCGGCCGCCCCGGCCGTGCCGCCGAGCGCCCCGGCGGCCCAGAAGCCCAGGTAGGACAGGGCGAGCGCGATCCCGCCGGCGGCCAGCACGAGGTGCCGGGCCCGGTCGGCGAGACGGACCACCACGGCCAGCTGGAGCGTGATCACCAGCACGGTGTTGCCCACGAACACCCCGGAGGACCACGCCGGGGAGGCGTGCAGGTGCAGCACCAGCAGGGCGGGCAGCGCCACCTCCAGGACGTCGAAGGCGAAGGAGTAGGGGAGGTTCGCCACGCTGAGCAGGCCGATCCGGCGCAGCGCCGGGCCCTCGGCGCGCTCGGCCCCGGCGGGCGGGGGCGGCGCCTGGGGCGCGGTGACCCGCAGCGAGTGCACCAGCACCGCCGCGAGCAGGCAGGCCGCCCCGGTCACCGCGGCGAGCAGCCGCAGCGCCCCCGTGCCGCCCGCCACCGCGAGGGTCGCCAGCAGCGCGCCCGCGCCCAGCCCGGCGTTGCGCAGCGTCCGCCCGGCGGCCAGCGCGGCGTCCCGGGTCCGGCCCTCGGTGAGCGTCGAGACCACGGCGGCGTGGGTGGCGGGCCAGGACTGGCCGCCCACGCCGAGCAGCACGGCCGCCGCCGCGAACCCGGCCGTGCCGTCGGCCAGCAGCACCACCGACCCGGCCGCGCGCACCAGCAGGGTCGCCGCCGCCGGCAGGCTGCGCGCGCCCCGGTCGATCCACCGGCCGGTCAGCGGGAGGACGAGCAGGCCGGCGACCATCCCGGCGGACATCGCGAGGCCCGCCGTCCCCGCGTCCAGCGCGAGCACGCCGATGCCGTAGAGCAGCAGGAACGGCCGCAGGAGACCGGTCCCCAGGGCGTCCACCAGCAGCGCGGCCGCGTAGCGCGGGCCGCCCGCCGCGGTGAGCAGGCCGAGCAGCGCGGCCGGGCCGCTGCGGGGCGCCGGGCCGCCGTCGGGCGCCGGATGGTCGTCGTGCTGCCGCTTCGGGCTCCGGATCAGGCTCATGGCCGGTACCGTCCGCCCGCGCCCGGCCCGCGGGCACGTCGATTGACGAGGAGCGTCAACCGGTAACGGGGCCCGTCGTCGCAGGTGACAGGATCGGGAGCGTGAGCCTGACCATCGACATCACCGGCCTGCCCGACACCCGCCTGCTGTTCACCCCCTCCCCGCTGGCCGAACTCAGCGCGATGCTGCACGTGCTCGCGGAACCCGCGCACCACCCGAGCCTGCACGGCTGGGCGGCGAGCACCACGGCGGCCGTGCCGCCCGCGCTCGCCGAACGGCTCACCGAGGCCGACTTCCTGTGGCGCTCCTCGCGCGCCGACTTCCTCGTCCCCGGCCTGCCCGGCGCCACCCTCGGCGAGGAACTGGACGCCGTCGACCGGATCGACGACGAGCAGTACGTCGGGGCCGCGCTGGTGACGGCCTGCGGCGCCTCCCGGATGGCGAACCGCGTCGCCTCACCGCTCACCGACCCGGTCGCGCAGGAGCGGGCCCGGGAACTGGCCCTGGCCCGGGGGCCCCGGCAGGCCGAGTTCGCCGACCGGCTGCTCGCCGACCCGCCCGCCGTCCGGGCCCTGGTGCGGCGGATGCTGGAGGACTGCGCGGAGGCGTTCTTCGCCGACGCCTGGCGCCGGGTGCTGCCCGCACTGGCCGCCGACGCCCGCCGCAAGACCGACCTGCTGGTGCGGCACGGCGCGGCCGAGGCGCTGGCCGCCGTCTCGGCCTCGGTCGAGCTGGAGGACGCCGGGCAGGGGCGGCGGCGGATCGTCGTCGACAAGCTCCAGGACAACACCACCAGCGGCGCCGTCGCCGGCGGCGTCACCTTCGTCCCGACCGCGTACGGGCGGCCGCACCTGCTGGTGGTCTCCGCCGCGGGCTGGCGGCCCGTGGTGCAGTACCCCGTCGCCGAGGAGGGCACGCCCGAGCCGGTCTCGCTCGCCGTGGTCCAGCAGCGGCTGGAGGCGCTCGCCCACCCCGTGCGGCTCCGGCTCGCCCGCACCATCGCCCGCGGCCCGCACACCACCGGCGAGCTCGCCGCCGCCTGGCAGCTCAGCGCGCCCGAGGTGTCCCGGCACCTGGCGGTGCTGCGCAGGGCCGGACTGCTCACCACCCACCGGCGCGGGCGGTACATGCTCTACCAGCTCGACCTGGCCGGCAGCGCCCGGCTCGGCGCCGACCTGCTGGAGGCGGTGCTGCGATGAGGGGGAACACCGGCGCGGCCGGGCTCGTTCGAGCCGTCATGACCAGTGACGGCGCCGCTTCCGGCGCACCCGGCATCCTCCGCTACGCCGCCTTCGCCACCGACCCCGGGGGCGGGAACCCGGCGGGGGTGGTGCTCGACGCGGCCGGCCTCTCCGACGGGCGGATGCTCGCGATCGCCGCCGAGCTCGGGTACTCGGAGACCGCCTTCCTCACCCCCGATCCGGCGGGCGGCTACGCGGTGCGCTACTTCAGCCCGCTGACGGAGGTGCCGTTCTGCGGCCACGCCACCGTCGCCTCCGCCGTGGCGCTCGCCGAGCGGGTCGGCCCGGGGCGGTTCCTCTACCGCACGGCGGCGGGCGAGGTGCCGGTCGAGGTGACCGAGGGCGCGGACGGCGCCCTGCGCGCCACCCTCACCAGCGTCGAGCCGCACGTCACGGAGCCGGACGCGGCGGACGTCGCCGAGGCGCTCGCCCTGCTCGGCTGGGCCCCCGAGGACCTCGACCCCGCGCTGCCGCCCCGCTACGCCTACGCCGGCGCCCGGCACCTGGTGCTGGCCGCCGCGACCCGCGAGCGCCTGGCGCGCCTCGCCTACGACTTCGACGGCCTCGCCGCCTTCATGACCGCCCGTGACCTGGTCACCGTCCAGCTGGTCTGGCGCGCCGCCCCCGACGTCTTCCACGTCCGCGACCCGTTCCCGGTCGGCGGGGTCGTCGAGGACCCGGCCACCGGAGCGGCCGCCGCCGCCTTCGGCGCCTACCTGCGCGACCTCGACCCCGCCGGGGCCCCGGCCACGCTCACCCTCCACCAGGGCGAGGACCTCGGCCGTCCGGGCCTGCTCCACGTCGACCTGCGCACGGCGGCCCCGCGCGTACGGGTCTCGGGCGCGGCGGTGGCCATCCCGTAGGCCCGAGGGTCCGGTGGTGTCAGGCGGAGGCCTCGGCCTCCGCCGCCTCCCGCGTCCAGACGCCCTCCGGGTGGTCCCCGACCGGCAGCCAGAGCCGCGGCTGCGCCCGGCAGCCGGGGGAGGCGTTCTCGTCCCAGGGCCAGCGGTGGTCGCGGTCGGGCCAGACCAGCTGGAGCACCGGGACGGGAACGCGGCGGTAGAAGCCGACGGCCGTGCCGAGCAGCGGCCGGTGCCAGCTGGGGTCGACGGGCCTGAGCAGCACCGGGTAGTCCTCGATCACGCCGTCGAGCAGGCCGTCCGGCTCGGCGCACGCGCCCTCCCGCAACCGGTCCACGGCCTCGTTGAGCCAGTGCATCTGGCCGTGCGCGTCCAGGCCGGCCATGACCAGCTCGGGGCGGCGCGCGGTGTGCCAATGGCCCACGGTGAAGGCCCAGTCCGGGAGAGCGCCCTCACCGGGGATGCCGATCACGTGGTGGCCGTGGGCCAGGACGTCCTCCGCCTCGCGCCGCCAGTGCGCGGAGACGCCGGGCACCCCGCCCCGGCGGAGCGCCGAGCGCGCGCGGGAGCGCTGCGGGCCGTCGGCGGCGCAGATCACGCAGGGGCACGTTCCGGCGGGGGCGGGGGGCAGATCCATGCGGGTCATCAGATCACGCAGGTCGGCGGGGTGGTCGGGCGGGGCCGGGGGGCGGGTCTCGCGGGTCGGGCCGGCGGCCGGAAAACGGGTCGCGGGCGAGGGGGCGGCCGGGGGATGCTGCGCGGATGGATCAAGGGAACGGGCGGACCGTCGGCGTCCACCTCACGCACGACGGCGGGTACCTCGGAACGGTCGGGCCGTTCGAGCTCGGGGAGCCGTGGTGGTCCTCGGTGCGGGCGGTGACCGAGCGGGTCTCGGCGGAGACCGGGGTCCCGGTGATGGTCGTCCGGCTCGTCGGGGTGACCGGCGGGGAGGGCGGCCACGGCGGGCACACGGTGTACCACGTCGAGGCGCTGGAGCGCCCGGACGGGCGGGCGGTGCGGGCGCCGGACGTCGGGACGGGGGCGCTGCTGGGGCCGGCCGAGCGGCGGGCCGCCTGGGCCACGCCGGAGGGGCTGCGGGCGGCGGTGGACTGGGCGAGGCGGGAGCTGGCGGCGGCCGGACGGCCGGTCACCGGAGGCGCCGAGCAGGTCCGCACCTGGAACCTGTCCGGGCTGTTCCGGCTGCCGACGGCCGCCGGTCCGGTCTGGCTGAAGGTGAGCAACCCGGCGTTCAACGCCCGTGAGGCGGAGGCGATCGCGCTGTTCGGCGCGGCGGACCCGACCCTGGTGCCGGTGGTGCTGGCGGCCGACCCGGAGCAGGGGCGGGTGCTGCTCGACGAGGTGCCGGGGGAGGACTGCTGGGGCCCGTCGGAGGCGGAGGTGGCGGACGTCGTGCCGCGGCTGGTCGCCGCGCAGGCGGCGCTCGCCGCCGACGGCCGGGCCGCCGCGGCCGGGCTGCGCGACCGCACCCCGCGCACCCTCGCCGCCGCCGTCCCCGCCCTGCTCGACCGGCTCGCCGCCGGGTCGGAGCTGACGGCCGGGGAACTGTCCGCGGCCCGGGCGCTGGCGCAGCGCCTGCCCGCCCTGGTCGGGGAGCTGGCCGCGTGCGGGCTGCCGGAGACCGCGGTGCACGGCGACTTCCACCCCGGCAACTGGCGCAGCGGCGACGGCGCCGGGCCAAGGGCCATCGACTTCGCGGACGCCTGCCTCGGCCACCCGGCCATGGACGGCCTGCGGCCCCGCGCCTTCGTCGACGAGGAGCGGTGGGCCCAGCTGGCCGGGGTCTGGGCGGACGCCTGGCGCGAGCGGGTGCCGGGCTGCGCGCCGGAGCGGGCGCTGGAGCTGGCGCGGCCGCTGTTCCACCTCGGGTACGCGCTGCGGTACCAGGAGTTCCTGGACCACATCGAGGACAGCGAGCGCCCGTACCACGAGGGCGACCCGGCGGCGGAGGTCCGGCGCGCCCTGGAGGCGGCGCGAGGCTGAGGGCTCGTCCTCACACCCCGGGCCGTGCGGGCGGCCGGGGCGTGTCAAGGTCCGCCGGGATGGTTCGTCGTACGGTCCGGCTCATCCCCAAGTCGTATCGCCGCCCCTGGAGTTCACGGGGTCGGCCTCCGACGTGAGAGGGGCCGAAACGCCGGCGGAACGTCCACCCCCGGGGGGACCCGCCGTACCTCCGTGGGTGGACGACCGGTTCGTGCCCGCCTGACAAAGTGTCAGCTCATCGCACCTTTCAGGTGTGGTGAAGCCTCGGTACGGACACGGGAGGAACCATGAGGGCAGCGGAGCGCCGGGACGGGTCGCGGAGGGCGCCGGGTGCGCGGGTCGTCGCGCTCGCGCTGGCGGGCGCGGGCCTGGTGGGCGTGACCGCCCCGACGGCCGGCGCCCTCGGCACCGGACCGCACCGGGGCGGCGTGGACGCCCGGGCGCTGGACGAGGCGCTGGAGGGCGTGGTCGAGACCGGCGGGGCGTCCAGCTCCCTCGTCCGGGTGACCGAGTACGGGCGCACGGTGTGGAAGGGCACGGAGGGCGTGGGCGACTTCTCGACCGGCGCGGAGCCCCCGGCGAACGGCCGGTTCCGGATCGCCAGCGTGACCAAGACCTTCGTGGCGACGGTCGTCCTCCAGCTGGTCGGCGAGGGACGGTTCGGGCTGGACGACACCGTGGAGAGCCTGCTGCCCGGCGCCGTCCCGGGCGGCGGCGCCATCACCGTGCGCCAGCTGCTCAACCACACCAGCGGGCTGTTCGACTACCTCGACGACCCGGCCGTCGGCATCCGCGACGACGCGACCTGGCTCCGTGAGGGACGCTGGCGGAGCTGGACGCCGCAGCAGCTCCTCGCGGTCGCCACCAGCCACCCGCCGCACTTCGAGCCCGGCACGGGCTTCTTCTACGCGAACACCAACTACGTGCTGGCCGGCATGATCGTCGAGCGGGTCACCGGCCACGACTGGCGCCGGGAGGTGGAGCGCCGGATCATCGACCGGCTCGGGCTGACCGGGACCTCGATGCCGCTGCACGCCACGGCGATCCGCGGCCCGCACGCGCACACCTACCTGGACCTGCCCGGCGGCCCGGTGGACATCACCGAGATGGAGCCGAGCGAGATGGACGCGGCGGGCGCCGGCATCTCGACCACCGCGGACCTCGACACCTTCCTCCGGGCCCTGCTCGGCGGGCGGCTGCTCCCCGCGCCGCTGCTCACCGAGATGCTGACGGTCGCCCCGGCGAGCGGCATCGGCCAGTACGGCCTGGGGATCGGGCGGTTGACCACGCCCTGCGGCGAGGTCTGGGGCAACAACGGCGCCACCGGCCGCGGACACAACAGTGCCGTCTACGGCACCCCGGACGGCCGCCGGGTGGTGGCGCTCTCCACCAACGGCTACCGGAAGACCGACTTCGGCTGGAGCAGCACGCAGAAGCTGCTGGCGACCGCGTTCTGCGGCCGCCGGCCGGCCACCGCGGCCGCCGCCGCCCCGACCGGCTGACCGCCGCCCCGCAGCCCGGCCGGCCACCGGAACCACCGGACCGGCCGGGCGCGGCGGGCTCAGCCGCCCGGTTCGATCCGGCGGCCGTCGCGGGCGCCGTACAGGGCGAGCGCCTCGACCGGGCAGTACTCCACGGCGTCGGACAGTTCCGGGGTGAGCGGTTCCCCGCCCGCGCCGGTGGGCTGTTCGCGCAGCGGACGGGCCAGCCCGTCGGCGCCGAGGGCCAGCGAGCCGGGTGCGGTCAGGGCGCACATGCCCGAGCCGATGCAGCGGTCGCGGTCGACCTGGACGATCACCTCCGGCGCGGTGCCGGCCGTGCCGTCGCCGCTCACCAGGAGACCCGCAGGTGCTGCGGGCTGCGGGTCAGCATGCCGCGCCGCCAGTCGATGGCGTCCTCGGCCGTGGCCAGCCGCAGCGCGGGCAGCCGCCGGGCCAGCCGGTGCAGGGCGAGCTCCAGCTCCATCCGGGCCAGCCAGGCGCCCAGGCAGTGGTGCGGCCCGGCGCCGAAGGTGTACGAGGACCCGGCGAGCGGGGCGAACAACTCGGTCAGCAGGTCCCCGGTGAACACCCGGGGGTCGCCGTTGGCGGCGGTGACGTCGGCGGCGACGACGCTCCCGGCGGGGATCCGCACCCCGCCGATCTCGATGTCCTCGACCGCCCGCCGCAGCAGTCCGGGCAGCACGTCGGCGTCGCCCAGCGGGACGGCGCGCAGCAGCTGCTCGGTGGCGGCGGCCGCGCTCTGCTCGTCGGAGGCGAGCCGCTGCCAGGCGTCCCGGCCGTCGCCGAGCAGGTAGACGAGGGCGTTGCCGAGCGCCGTCATGGTGGTCTCGTGCCCGGCCACGACGAGCCCGATGACGAGCGTGACGATCTGCTCCTCGGTGATCCCGGGGGTGTCGTCGGCGGCCGCGAGCAGGCCGCTGACCAGGTCGTCGCCGGGGGTGGCGCGGCGTTCGGCGACGAGCTCGGCGCCGAAGTCGGCGAACTCGCGCATCGCCGTGCGGACCTCCTGTGCCGTGAACGCGGTGGTGGCCAGCGCGTGGTCGCTCCAGCGTTCGAGCCGCACGGTGTCGAGGTGGTCCAGGCCCATCAGCCGGCTGATCACGGCGACCGGCAACGGCCGGGTGTAGCCGGTGACGATGTCGGCGGGCGAGCCGCGGTCGAGCAGCTCGTCGATCAGGCCGTCGACGACCGAGGCCACCCAGGGGCGCCAGCGGGCGATCGCGCGCGGGGTGAACGCGCGCTGCACGGTGCGGCGCAGCCGCTGGTGCTCGACGCCGTCGATGTTGAGCAGGGCGGCGGGGTCGTCCAGCAGGTTGGGGACGACGGTGACCTGCGGGGCGTCCGGCGCGAAGAGCGGGGCGCGGCCCAGGCGCGGGTCGGTGAGCACCTGCCGGACGTCGGTGTGCCGGCTGACCAGCCAGACCGGGGTGCCGGTGGGCAGGGCGGCCAGCCGGGGCGGGCCGGGTTCGAGCAGGCGCAGGCAGTGCAGCGGCGGCAGCACGGTCAGGGCCGTGCCGGGGTTCGGGACGGTACCGGTTCCGGCACCGGTGGCACTGTTCTCGGCGGACATCCGTACTCCAGACTCCAGGGCGATGGCCGCACGGGGGGCGGCCTGCGGGGGGTGGATCCGGGTGGTGCGCGGGGGACGGGCGGGGCGTTCGACGGGTGTGCCGGGTGGGCCGGGTTTCGTTTCGACCGTACGTGGGGGACGGGCCGCAGTCAGCGACGATTCCAGCCAACGCCCGGGGGCCGCGGGCACGGTGAGGGCACGGCGGCAGCCGGGGGCGCTCGCCGAGGTCCGTGCGCCCCCGCGGTGCGCCCCGGGGGCCGGCGGCTCCGGTGAGCCGGATCACCCGGGACGCTCCCCGGCCCCCGCCCCGGGCGGGCGCTACGCTTCGTGGGCGAGTCACCCGACTCGTGTCGACCGACCGCGTCGACGCAGGTCACGCCGGTGCAGAGCGGCACCGGCCGACGGAGGTGGAACGGATGGCCCAGCAGGTCAAGGCAGTGATCGCACGCGCCAAGGGCGCGCCCGTGGAGGTGACGACGATCGTCGTGCCCGATCCCGGGCCCGGCGAGGCGGTGGTGCGGATCCAGGCCTGCGGCGTGTGCCACACCGATCTGCACTACCGCGAGGGCGGGATCAACGACGAGTTCCCGTTCCTGCTCGGCCACGAGGCCGCGGGCATCGTGGAGACGGTCGGCGAGGGCGTCACCGAGGTCGCGCCGGGCGACTTCGTCGTGCTCAACTGGCGCGCCGTCTGCGGCCAGTGCCGCGCCTGCAAGCGGGGGCGTGCCCAGTACTGCTTCAACACCCACAACGCCGAGCAGAAGATGACGCTGCTGGACGGCACCGAGCTGTCCCCGGCCCTGGGGATCGGCGCGTTCGCCGAGAAGACGCTGGTCGCCGCCGGCCAGTGCACCAAGGTGGACCCGGCCGCCGACCCGGCCGTCGCCGGGCTGCTCGGCTGCGGCGTGATGGCGGGCATCGGCGCCGCGATCAACACCGGCAACGTCGGCCGCGGCGACACGGTCGCGGTGATCGGCTGCGGCGGCGTCGGCGGCGCGGCCGTGCTGGGCTCGCGGCTGGCCGGCGCGTCGAAGATCATCGCGGTGGACATCGACGACCGCAAGCTCGCCACCGCCGAGAAGCTCGGCGCCACCCACACCGTCAACTCCAGGAACGCCGACCCCGTCGAGGCGATCCGCGAGCTGACCGGCGGCCACGGCGCGGACGTCGTGGTCGAGGCGGTCGGCCGCCCGGAGACCTACCGGCAGGCCTTCTACGCCCGCGACCTGGCCGGCACCGTCGTCCTGGTCGGCGTGCCGACGCCGGAGATGAAGCTGGAGCTCCCGCTGCTCGACGTGTTCGGGCGCGGCGGCGCGCTGAAGTCCTCCTGGTACGGCGACTGCCTGCCCTCCCGGGACTTCCCGATGCTGATCGACCTCTACCTCCAGGACCGCCTGGACCTCGGCGCCTTCGTCAGCGAGACGATCGGCCTGGACGCGGTGGAGCAGGCGTTCGAGCGCATGCACCACGGCGACGTGCTCCGTTCGGTGGTGGTCCTGTGAGCACCGGGTCCGTCCGCGTCGAGCGGCTCGTCACCGCCGGGACCTTCGACCTCGACGGCGGCAGCTGGGAGGTGGAGAACAACGTCTGGATCGTCGGCGACGACACCGAGGCCGTGGTGATCGACGCGGCCCACGACGCCGCCGCGATCGAGGCGGCGCTCGCCGGGCGCCGGCTGCTCGCCGTCGTCTCCACCCACGCGCACAACGACCACATCGACGCCGCCCCGGAGCTGGCCGCCCGCACCGGGGCGCCGGTGCTGCTCCACCCGGACGACCTGCCGCTGTGGAAGCTGACCCACCCGGACCGCCTCCCGGACGGCGAACTCGCCGACGGGCAGCGGATCGAGGTCGCCGGCACCGCGCTGACCGTCCTGCACACGCCCGGCCACGCCCCGGGCGCGGTCTGCCTGTACGCCCCGGACCTCGGCACGGTGTTCACCGGCGACACCCTCTTCCACGGCGGCCCGGGCGCGACCGGCCGCTCCTTCTCGCACTTCCCGACCATCATCGACTCCATCCGCGACCGGCTGCTCACCCTGCCGGCCGACACGGTGGTGCGCACCGGCCACGGCGACCCGACCAGCATCGGCGCCGAGGCCCCCGCCCTCCCGGACTGGATCGCCCGCGGTCACTGACCGCGCGGGAGGCGACCCGGGCCCGGCGGCCGTCCGCCGGGCCCGGGCACGTACGATCGCGGGCATGGCCCATGACCCGCGCGCGCTCGACGACGCCTTCCTCGCCTTCTGGCGGGAGCGGCACATCTCCACCCTGACCACCCGGCGGCCGGACGGGTCACCGCACGTGGTGCCGGTGGGGGTGACGTTCGAGCCGGAACGCGGGGTGGCCCGGGTGATCAGCAGCCGCACCAGCCGCAAGGTGCGCAACGTGCTGGCGGCCGGTGCGGCCGGGCAGCGGGTGGCGGTCTGCCAGGTGGACCGGGCGCGCTGGTCCACGCTGGAGGGCGTGGCGGTGGTCCTGGACGCGCCGGAGGCGGTGGCCGACGCGGAGCGGCGCTACACCGAGCGCTACCGCGAGCCCCGGGTGAACCCGGACCGGGTGGTCATCGAGATCACCGTCGACCGGGTGCTCGGGCGCGCGTAGCGGGTGAACGGCGTTCCGTTTATCCGGCGTTGATCGTCACGTCCTACCGTCGGGGCATGAACGAGGGAACGACGGGGGACCGGGGCGTGCGGGCCCCGGCCGAGGGCGGCCGGATGACGGCCGAGGACACGGACCGCTTCCGGGTGCTGCTGGCCCGGCTGGAGGACTCGCTGGCGGCCGACCGCCGCACCGCGACGGTGCCGGGCCGTGAGGGATGAGCGCCGCCCGGCCGCGCGCGTCGCGGTGCTGCCGCTGTGGCAGCGCGGCGCGCGGACGGGCGACTCCGGCCGGAGTGCCGCGGCCGGCGGGCTACTTGGCGAAGCGCACCTCGGGGAAGGCGCGCGACGGCCGGTCGAGCAGCGGGGCCGGGCGGCCGAGCAGGTGCCGGTCGAAGAACGCGCCCAGGTAGGCGCGGGTGGCGGCCAGTGCGCGGTTCCCGGCGATGGTGCCGAAGCTCTCCCGGTAGGTGTCCGGCGGCAGTTGGTCACGCAGGCCGAGGTCGTCGATGATCCACTGCTCGTCGGAGAACGACAGGTGCCCGGCGGTGGGCAGGTCCACCCAGTAGCGGGGGCCGGTGAACCGCTTCCAGTTGTCCTCCCAGTTCTGGGTGGCCTCCGGTGAGGCGCCGACCCCGGCGCTGAACAGCAGGGCCGGGCGCCCGGTGTCGTCACCGGCCGGGATCCAGATGCTGCCGTCCAGGTCGGCGGCGGCCTTGATCCGCGGGTCCTCGCGCATCGCCTCCAGGGCGGCCGCCCCGCCGAGCGAGTGTCCGGCGGCGCCGATCCGCGAGGGGTCCACGCTCAGCCCGCGGACCGGGCCGCCGCGGCCGGGGGCGGTCAGCCGGTCGAGCACGAAGCGCAGGTCGGCGGCCCGGGCGCGGGAGGACTTCGCGCCGAACTCCGGGTCCGTCCCCTCCAGCCCGCAGGCCAGGCAGGACTCGATGCGGCCGCCGGGGAACTCCACCGAGGTCTCGTAGGTGGAGTCGACGGCGGCCACCGCGTAGCCCCGGGCGGCGAACTCCTCGCCGAGGGCGGTGAGCGTGGTGCGGCTCATGCCGAAGCCGGGGGAGAGCAGGATCAACGGGTGGCGGCCGGGGGCCGGCCGGGCGTCGGCCACGGCGTTGGCCCGCAGCGTGGCGGGCTCGTCCAGGCCGTACAGGGCGCGGGACAACTTCGGTGATATGTACGGCGCGTGGGCGCCGCGGGGCGAGCTCGCCGGGTACCAGAAGGTGACCATCAGCTCGCGGCTCGCGGTGTCCGGACGCCAGGGGTCGGGCCGGCTCGGGTCGACCAGCCGGGCGGAGGACGTGCCGACCGGCCGGTGCGCGGTCGGTGCGGGAACGCGGGGCCCGGCCGTGGCCGTGGCTGTGGTGCTGGTGCTGGTGCTGGTGCTGGTGCCGGCCGCGCCCTCCCCGGTGGCGCCGGTCGCGGCGGTGGCCGGACCGGCCAGGGCCAGGACCAGGGTGGTGGACACGATCGTCAGGGCGGCGCAGTGCCACCGTCGGTTCTTCGACATGACGCCACGTTAGGTTCGCCGCGGCCCTCGGCACGTCGCTCCGCCGGTGGAGCACCGCTACGCCGCGAGGGGGAGCCGGCCCGGCCGCCGGAACGCCGTCGGACCGGGGGCCGGCTCCACCTCAGGGTGTGTGCGCGGTCGTTCAGCAGTCGCAGCCGCAGCTGCAGTCGCCGCAGTCGCAGCAGCCGCTGCAGCAGTCGGAGCCGTCCCCGCAGCACTGGCAGGCGTCGCAGCAGTTGCCGCAGTCGCAGCAGTCGTGCCGGGCGCAGAAGCCCTCGCGGCGCTCGCCGCTGAACGGGTGGTCGTGCTCGCAGCAGAGCAGCTGGCAGGTACAGCCCAGCAGCGCCCACATCGCGCAACCGGCCAGCAGGTTGCGGCGGTTCGGCGGCGGCGCCCCGGGCGGGGTGAAGCCGGGACCCTGCGGGACCCAGGGCGGCACCGGCGCACCGGGGCCCTGCGGCGGTGCTTGGCCGGGGTCGTGCCGCGGCGGCGCCTGGTACGGGTTTCCGGCGAGCGGGGTGCCGCGGTCGTGCTCGGCCCCGACCCGGCAGGCGGTGTGGCCGGGCCGGCCGAAGACCCGCTCGACGGCGCGCTCGGTCTCGTGCGCGAGCAGGACGTGCACCAGGGCGCGGTCGGCCAGTTCGACGTCCCGCAGGGCGAGCCGGATGCCGTGCACGGCGTCCCGGCAGAGCCGCTCGGCCTCGGCGCGGTCGGTGCCGGTGGCGGTGAGCGGGTTCCAGGCGCCGCTCGCGGCGTCCGCCTCCTGGTCCTCGGCGGCGTCCAGCAGGTGCGCGAGGCGTCCGAACAGCCGCCCCGCCTCGGCCAGCGGCGCGGCGTTCCCGGGCCGGCCGGCCAGCGCGGCGGTGTGCGCGAACGCGGCGGCGGTGGCGGTCTCGGTCGGCTCGGTGACCAGCAGCACCGACCCGCCGGCGGGCAGCGCGCGCTCCAGCTCGCCCTGCCGGGCGGCCGCGTCCAGCAGGACGGCGGTGTCGAAGCCGACCACCGAGGCGACGCCGGCGCTCTTGCGGTCCCAGCGCCGGGTGACCGCCCGGGCGCCCGCCGCCACGGACCGCCGGGCGAAGACGCCGTCCCGGTCCTCGACGTGGTCGCGGATCTTCACCGAGGCGAGCGCCAGCGAGACGGCCGCGGCCAGCCGGGCGCCCTCGCCCCGGGCGACGGAGGCGGTGCGCATGCCGCGCAGCGGGCACGGCCCGGCGGTCCGCCGTCCGGTGCCCTCGTCGGCGGTGGCCTGGGCCTCGACCAGCACCGAGACGATCAGCCCGTCGTAGTTGGTGGCGGTGCGCGCCAACTGCCCGTGGTCGTCCCGCAGGGCGAGGCAGAGCCCGCAGAGGTGCGCCGTCCAACTCGCCTGGAGCCGCTCGGAGAGGCGGTGACGGCACGGTCTGATGATGCCGAACATGTGGTTCCCCCGGTGTTTCGCGTGGGCCGCCAGGGCCCGTGATCGCGCACATCATATGATCGCGAGCCCGCCTGGCCGGAACCCTCGGCATGGCGCGTCCCGCCCGTCGGGGCCGACGCCGGCGGGAGGGCGGAGCTGCCCCGAAGGCCCTTCCCGTATCCGGGATAGCATCACGGATATGGGAATGGACACGGTCGCCGACGAACGGCTGGCGGAGCGGCTCGCCGAGTTGCGGGTCGAGCGCGGGTGGACGCTGGAGGAGCTGGCGCGGCGGGCGGACGTCAGCCGCTCGACGCTGTCGCGGGTCGAGCGGGCGGAGGTGAGCCCGACGGCGGCGCTGCTCGGGCGGCTCTGCGCCGTGTACGGGCGGAGCATGTCGCGGCTGCTCGCCGAGGTGGAGGCGGCGCCGGCGTGGCTGGTGCGGGCCGCGGACCAGCGGGTGTGGCGGGACGAGGCGACCGGGTTCGTGCGGCGCTCCGTCTCGCCGCCGCACGGCTCGCTGCGTGCCGAGGTGATCGAGGGGAGGCTGCCGGCCGGCGGCGACATCGCCTACGACAAGCCCTGCGACACCGGCCGGGAGCACCACCTGTGGCTGCTGGAGGGCCGGTTGGCGCTCACCGTCGACGGCGCCGAGGAACTGCTGGAGGCCGGCGACTGCCTGCGGTTCGTCCCCGGGACCACCCGCTTCCGCTGCCCCGGCCCGGACGGGGCCCGGTACGCGCTGGTGGTGGTCGAGCCGTGAGCGCGACCGGCGCGATACCGGCGCCCCCCGTCAAGGAGAAGTTCGACGCGGCCGGGCGGCGGGTGCTGCTGGTCTGCGTCGCGGGCGGCTTCACCACCCTCATCGACCAGTCGGTGCTCAACACCTCGATCCCGGCGCTGCGCGAGTCGCTGCACGCCCAGCCCGCGCACCTGCAGTGGATCGTGGCCGGCTACTCGCTCGCCTTCGGGCTGGCCCTGATCCCCGGCGGGCGGCTCGGCGACGTCCGGGGCCGCAAGTGGTTCTTCGTCGGCGGCCTCGCCCTGTTCACCGTCGTCAGCCTGCTCTCCGCGACCGCCACCGAGCCGTGGCTGCTGGTCGCCTCCCGGCTGCTCCAGGGCGCCGGGGCCGGGCTGGTGAACTCCCAGATGATCGGCACCCTCCAGGACGTCTTCCAGGGCCAGCTGCGGGCCCGGGCGCTCGGGATGTACGCGGTCACCGGCGGCCTCGCCTTCGCCCTCGGACCGCCGGTCGGCGGGGCCGTGCTCGCCGCCGTCGGGCCGGAGCACGGCTGGCGGCTGACCTTCCTGCTCAACGTCCCCTTCGGTCTCGCCACGGTGCTGCTGGCGGCCCGCCACCTGCCGCGCCCGCGCCCCAGCAGCCGGCACGCCGACCTCGACCTGGTCGGGCTGCTGCTGGTCGCCGCGCTGACCCTGGTGCTGATGCTGCCGTTCGTCCAGCCGCCCGGCTGGGCGGGCGGGCTCGGCTTCGCCGCCGCCGCGGTCCTGCTGCTGGGCACGCTGGCCCTGTGGCAGCGCCGCTACGCCAGGGCCGGACGCCACCCGCTGATCCACCCGGCGCTGACCCGCTCGGCGCCGTACGCGCTGGGGACGGCGGTGGCGATGGCCCAGTTCGGCTCCTCGCTGGCCGCCGGACTGGTGCTGACCATGTTCCTGCAGGACGGGCTCGGCCTGTCGCCGCTCGGCGCGGCGCTGGTGGCGCTGCCCTCGGCGGTCGCGATGGGCTTCGCCTCGGCGTTCTCCTGGCGGGTGGTGCAGCGCTTCGGCCGGCGGACCGTCACGGCGGGCATGACCGGTTCGGCGCTGGTGATGCTGGCCGGCGGCCTGCTCGCGCTGCGGGCACCGGCCGCCGCGCTGCCCTGGCTGCTCGCGCTGCTGCAACTGCTGGGCGGCGCCTCGATCGGGCTGATGGGGGCGCCCAACCAGGCCTTCGTCCTGCGCCACGCGCCGGCCGAGGCGGCCGGGGTGAGCGGGGCGATCCTGCAGATGGCGCAGCGGATCGCGGCGGCGGTCGGCGTCTCGGCGCTCTCCGGCGTCTATCTGCGGGCGACCGGCGGGGGCGGCGGGCACCGGGAGGCCTACGCCTGGGCGAGCGGCGTCTGCGCGGCCCTGGCCGCGCTCGCGGTGCTGGCCTCGGTGCTGGCGGGCCGGGCGACGGCGCGCGCGGAGGTGGCCGCGGCGGCTGCGGCGGCCGGGGCACCGGGCGCGCCGGCGCCCGGCCCGGTCCGGGAGGGGACCCCGGCGTCCGGTTGAGCGGTGGGCGAACGCCGGGTCCGTGGACGCGGTGCCCGGCCTACCGTGGTCGGCATGACCGAACATCGGACGGTGGAACTGCCGGGCCTCACCCTCGCCTACCGGGAGAGCGGCCCGGCCGACGGCCCGCCGCTGGTCCTGCTGCACGCGCTCGGCGAGCGGGCCGTCGACTGGGAGCCGGTGCTCCCCGCGCTCGCCCCACGGCACCGCGTGCTGGCTCTCGATCTGCGCGGCCACGGCGACAGCGACCGCCCCGGCCACTACGCCCTGGAGGCGATGCGCGACGACGTGCTCGCCTTCCTGGACGCGCTCGGGCTGCCCCGGGCCGACCTGGTCGGCCACTCCATGGGCGGCGCCGTCGCCTACCTGGTCGCCCAGGAGCAGCCCGGGCGGATCGGGCGGCTGGTGCTGGAGGACGTCCCCGCCCCGCGCCCGCGCCCGGCGAGCCCGGTGGCCGACGCCCCCGACGGGCCGGTGGACTTCGACTGGGCGGCGGTCCGGGCGGTCAAGGGGCAGATCGACCGGCCCGACCCGCGCTGGCTGGAGCGGATGGCCGCGATCACCGCGCCCACCCTGCTGGTGGCCGGCGGCGCGGCCGGCCACGTCCCGCAGGCCGGACCGGCCGAGCTGGCCGGGCTGATCGCGGACTGCCGGCTGGTGACCATCGAGGCCGGGCACCTGGTGCACCTGGACCGGCCGGCCGAGTTCGTCGCGGCGGTGGCGCCGTTCCTGGACCCGGCCGGCCGTGACGACCGGGCGGCTTGATCAGACGCCGTGCTCGGCCGGGAGCCGGCCCGAGCGGATGGCCGCCACCAGATCGGCGTGGTCGGCCTCGGTGCGGTCCGCGTAGGCCACCGCGAACGACGCCAGCGCCTCGTCCAGCGCCTCGTTCTTGCCGCAGTAGCCGGTGATCACCCCCGGGTCGGCGGTGTGCGCGTGGGCGCGGGCGAGCAGCGCACCGGTGATCCGGGCGTAGTCGTCGAGCTGCGCGGGCAGCAGCGCCGCCGGGTCCACGCTGCCCTTGCGGTTGCGGAACTGCCGCACCTGGTAGGGGAGTCCGTCCACCGTCGTCCAGCCGAGCAGGGTGTCGCTGACCACCTGCATCCGCTTCTGGCCGAGCACCACCCGGCGGCCCTCGTGGCTGTCCGGCGCGGTCACCGGGTAGCCGGCCCGGGCCAGGTACGGCAGCAGCACCGACGGGCGGGCCTCCTTCACCTGGAGCACCAGCGGCTGCTCCCGGTGGTCGGTCAGCAGCACGACGTAGGAGCGGGTGCCGACGCTGCCGGTGCCCACCACCCGGAACGCCACGTCCTGCACCCGGTGGCGGGAGAGCAGCGGGTGCAGCTCCGCCGGAACCGTGCGCACGTACGGGCCGAGCGCGGCGGCCACCGCCGCGGCGGTGTCGTCCGGCACCTCGCTGAGCACCGGGGGCGCCGCGGTGAACCGCCAACCGCCCTCCTCGGTGCGGACGGTGGACTTGGCGGCGAAGCGCGCGCTGGTGTTGCCGAGCGCCTTGGCGGCCACCTTCTCCAGCACCCCGGCGAGGTCGTGCGCCTGGGCGAAGGAGACCAGCTGCTCGTCCGCGACGGCGTTCCAGGCGTCCAGCGCCGACAGCTTGGCCAGCGCGCGCATGGTGCGGCGGTAGGCCCCGGCCGCGTCGAAGGCGGCCCGACGGGCGGTGTCCTCGTCCGCGCCGACCTCCCGGCCGGCCAGCACCAGGCTCGCGGCGAGACGCTTGAGGTCCCACTCCCACGGGCCGGGCACGGTCTCGTCGAAGTCGTTGATGTCCATCACCAGCCGCCCGCGGGCGTCGCCGTACAGGCCGAAGTTGGCCGCGTGCGCGTCGCCGCACAGCTGGGCCACGGTGCCGCTGGTCGGGGTGGCAGCGAGGTCGGCGGCCATCAGACCGGCCGAGCCGCGCAGGAAGGCGAACGGGGTGGCGGCCATCCGGCCGAGCCGGATCGGCACCAGCTCGGCGAGCCGGCCCGCGTTGGAGGCCTCGATCGCCTCGACGGCGGTCGGGCGGTCGGTGGCCGGGGCGAACTCGGCGTGCCCCTCGCGCGGGCTGCGGGCGCGCAGGGCCTTGCCGCGCGCCCGGGCACCGCCGTCCTGGCCCGGCGCGAAGCCCTCGACCGTGAACCGCCGCCCGGGCCCGCGCCCGGCCCCCGCCGCGTCCGCCGGTATCCCGGATCCGATCACCATCTCGGTCAGCTGCGTCACTGCGCCCCGCCCTGTTCTGAGTCGTTCCCGCCCGCGACCGGCGCGGACCCGGCCGCGTACGGGCCGGCCAGCAGGCTACCGGGCCGCCCGCGCGGCCTTTCGGCAGGGAGGGACGCCGGAGGGCCGGCAACGGTTCCGGGGGTGGGGCGCGTCCTGCGGATCGGGCCGGTCGGGGGTGCGGCGGGGGTCGTGCGGCGGGGGCGTCTCGCGGCCGGCGGGCCGGGGCGCCGTGCCCCGGCACGGTACGGCCCGGCACGCCCCGGCCCGGTCCACGGGACACGCCCTACGATGCGACGGTGAAGGATCTTCGGGGGTGGTGGGCGGTCCGGGGCCCGGTCGCGGTGGCCGCCGGGCTGACGGTGGCGGCGGGGCTCGGGGTGCGCGCGGTGGCCGGCGGTGACGCCGCCAAGTACGCGGGCGACGCGCTCTACACGGTGCTGCTGTACGCGCTCGTGCTGCTGGTGGCGCCGCGCCTGCGGCCGTGGGCGGCGGCCGCCCGGGCCGCCGGGCTGAGCTGGGCGGTCGAGCTGTTCCAGCTCACCGGCGTCCCCGACGACCTCGCCCGGCACAGCGCGCTCGCCCGGCTGGTGCTCGGCTCCACCTTCAACCCGCCGGACCTGCTCTGGTACCTGGCCGGCGCCGCCTCGGCCGCCCTGGCGCACCTGGGTGCGTCGGCGGCCCGGCGGCGCCTGACGACCTGACGAAACGTCAGAGCGGCATCAGCTCGGGCCGCTTGGCCTCGACGTGGTCGCCGGAGGACTCGCCGCGCAGCCGGCGGCCGACCCACGGCAGCAGGTACTCGCGGGCCCACTGGAGGTTCTCCCGGCGCTGCTCGGCGGGGGAGAGCACCGGGACGGCCGGCCACGGCGCCTCCGGGTCCTGCTCGGTGCGCAGGCCCAGCGCGCGGGCGGCCAGCAGGGCGACCCGCTGATGGCCCTCGGGGGAGAGGTGCAGCCGGTCCTCGCTCCAGGCGCGGCGGTCCTGGACCGCCCGCAGCGACCACAGGTCGGCCACCTGGCAGCCGTGCCGGTCGGCGACGGCCCGCATGTGGCCGTTGTAGGTGGCGATCTTGCCGCGCAGGTGCTTGAGCAGCGGCACGCCGCGGGTGTCGAAGCCGGTGCAGATCAGCACCGTGCCCGCCGAGTCGGCGAGTTGGGTGACGGCCGCCTCGAAGCGCTCGGCGACCTCGTCCGGGTCGCTGCCGGGGCGCAGGATGTCGTTGCCGCCGGCGCAGAAGGTGACCAGGTCCGGCTGGATGCGGCGGACCTGCGGCACCTGCTCGGCCACGATCTGGTCCAGCAGCCGGCCGCGCACCGCGAGGTTCGCGTACCGGAAGCCGCCCGGCGGCCGGCCCGCGGCGAGCAGCACCGCCAGCCGGTCGGCCCAGCCGGTGAAGGCGCCGTCGGCCGCGGGGTCGTTCAGCCCCTCGGTGAAGCTGTCGCCGAGGGCGACGTAGGAATCGAGGTCAAGAGTCTCCTGGAGGTTCGGCATGACAGAGATAGTTCACTGTCTGAAGTGACCTACGCCACCGTAGGTGCCCGGTTGCGGTACGTGAGATCGGCCACGTGCGGTTCCGCGCCCCCGTGCGCCGGGTGACTGCGCCGTCCGGCCGTCCGGCAGGGGTGTGCGAACGGTCCTGCCGGGGCAGCCGCCCTCTGGGCCGGGGACGCCGGGAACGGCCGCCGCCCGCGCCCGCTCCGAAGCCCCGTCCCGAAGTCCCTTCCCGATGGCGGAGGTCGCCGCATGTCCCACCGATTCCCGGAGCGCACCGCGAGGCCGCGGCGCTACCTCATGTGCCGTCCGACGTACTTCACCGTCGAGTACGCGATCAACCCGTGGATGGACCCCTCGAAGCCGACCGACACCACGCTCGCCGTCCGCCAGTGGGAGCGGCTGCGCGCGCTGTACGAGGAGCTCGGCCACACCGTCGAGCTGATCGAGCCGGTGCCCGGCCTGCCGGACATGGTGTACACGGCCAACGGCGCGACCGTGCTCGACGGCCGGGTGCTGGTGGCGACCTTCCGGTACGCCGAGCGGGCCGCCGAGTCCGACGCCCACCACGCCTGGTTCCGGGCCGGCGGCTACCGCGAGGTGCGGCGCGCCGAGCACGTCAACGAGGGCGAGGGCGATCACCTGCTGGTCGGCCGCCGGGTGCTGGCCGGCTCGGGCTTCCGCACCGACCCGGCCGCCCACACCGAGGCCCGGGCCGTGTTCGGCCTGCCGGTGCTCGGGCTCGAACTGGTGGACCCGCGCTTCTACCACCTGGACACCGCGCTGGCGGTGCTCGCGGACGACCACGTCATGTACTACCCGCAGGCCTTCACCCCGGACAGCCAGGCGCTGCTGCGCAGCCTCTACCCGGACGCCATCCTCGCCGAGCGGGAGGACGCCGAGGCGTTCGGCCTGAACGCGGTCTCCGACGGGCGCCGGGTGCTGCTCCCGGAGGCGGCGAAGTCCCTGGCCGCGCGACTGGCCGACGCCGGCTACGAGCCGGTGCCGGTCGACCTCTCCGAGCTCTTCAAGGGCGGCGGCGGTCCCAAGTGCTGCACCCTGGAGCTCCGCCCGGCCTGACGCGCAGGGCTGCCCCGCGCCGGACCGTCCGGCCGCACGGGCGCCGCACGGGGTGCCGGAGCTCAGCCGCCGTCCGTCACCAGGACGACCTCCAGGGTGCGGGGGCCGTGCACGCCCTCGACGCGGTCGAGTTCGATGTCGCTGGTCGCCGAGGGGCCGGAGATCCAGGTCTGCGGGCGGCCCGGGTCGAGGCGCGGGAGGGCGAGCGGGACCGAGGCGACCACCTGCTCGGGCGCGCGGACCACGCAGACGTGGTGGTCGGGGACGAGCGTCAGCAGCCGGCGGCCCTGGGCCGGACCGGCGTCCAGGACCAGGGTGCCGGTCTCGGCGATCGCGAGGGCGCAGCCGGTGAGCACGCTGTCGACGGTGTCCAGGCGGGCGGCGGTGAGCGGGCCCTCGGGCCCGTCGTCCGGGAGCGCGCGGGCCCGGGTGACGGCGAGCCACTCCGGCGGCAGTCCGGGCGGGACGGCCACGGTCCGGGCGCCGCGGGCCTCGAACAGGGCGGCGAGCAGCAGCGGCAGCCGGTCGGCGGTGCAGCGGTGGACCAGGGCGCGGTAGTCGGCGAGGTGGTGCTCCAGCAGGTCGAGCAGCGTGCCGGGGTCGTCGGCGGGCACGTGGCTGCGCAGGTAGTCGCGCGGCACGGGCTCCTCCTGCGGCGCGCGGGTGCGCAGCGCGGCGCGGATCCGGGCGAGCACCAGGTCGCGCGAGCCGGTGGAGGGTGTCGGGCGGCCGCTCACGGGCGGTTCCTCCGCCACCAGTCGCGGAACGGTTCGGCGGGGACGGCCGGCACCTCCCGGGTGTCGGTCCAGGCCCGGCCGGGGCCGGGCAGGCGGCGCGGGTGGAGCCGCCGGGTGCGGGCGGCGGCCCGTTCGGCGGCCCGCAGCAGGGCGGGGCGGTCGAGGACGTAGCCGGCGGCGGCCATCGCGGCGCGTTCCAGCCGGTGGCCGCGCTGCCCGGCGACCCGCTCGCGCAGGTGGACCAGCACCTCGGGGATGTCGATGGCCACCGGACAGACCTCGTAGCAGGCCCCGCAGAGCGAGGAGGCGAACGGCAGCGAGGCGTCCAAGGGGGTGGTGGTGCCGCGCAGTTGGGGGGTGAGGACGGCGCCGATCGGCCCGGGGTAGACCGAGCCGTAGGCGTGTCCGCCGGCCCGCTCGTAGACCGGGCAGACGTTGAGGCAGGCCGAGCAGCGGATGCAGCGCAGCGTCTGGCGGCCGACCTGGTCGGCGAGCGCGTCGGTGCGGCCGTTGTCGAGCAGCACCAGGTGGAACTCCTCGGGTCCGTCGCCGTGCGGGCCGTCGGCGTGGGTGCCGGTCCAGAGCGAGGTGTAGGGGTTCATCCGTTCGGCGGTGGAGGAGCGGGGCAGCAGTTGCAGGAAGATCTCCAGGTCCTGCCAGGTGGGCAGCACCTTCTCGATGCCGACCACCGAGATCAGGGTGCGCGGGAGGGTCAGGCACATCCGTCCGTTGCCCTCCGATTCCACGACCACCAGGGTGCCGGTCTCGGCGATCATGAAGTTGGCGCCGGAGACCGCGACCCGGGCCCGCAGGAACTTCTCCCGCAGGTGCAGCCGGGCCGCCTCGGCGAGTTCGCCGGGCGCGTCGGTGAGCCCCTCGGGGGCCGGGCGGCCCCAGTCGGCCATCCGCCGGGCGAAGATCTCCCGGATCTCGCCGCGGTTGCGGTGGATCGCCGGGACGAGCAGGTGGGAGGGCCGGTCGTCGCCCAACTGGACGATCAGCTCGGCGAGATCGGTCTCGTAGGCGCGGATGCCGGCCTCGGCCAGCGCCTCGTTGAGCCCGATCTCCTGGGTGGCCATGGACTTGACCTTGACCACCTCGTTCTCGCCGGTGGCGCGGACCAGGCCGGTGACGATCCGGTTGGCCTCGGCGGCGTCGGCGGCCCAGTGCACGGTGCCGCCCGCGGCGGTCACCTTCTCCTCCAACTGCAACAGGTAGCGGTCGAGTTGCAGCAGAGTGCGGTCCTTGACCGCCTTGCCGGCGGCGCGCAGCTGGGCCCAGTCGGCGAGTTCCGCGACGGCGCGGGCCCGCTTCTCCCGGATGGTGCGGGTGGCGTGCCGCAGGTTTCCGCGCAGCCGTTCGTCCCGGACGGCCCCGGCGGCGGCCTGCGGGAAGGGCACCTCGGGGGAGACCCCGGGCGGGAAGGCGGGCATGCCGAGGAAGGTCCCGTTCACGGTGCCGCCCGCCAGGGCTCGGCCTCGGTGCTGGCGAGGATCTCGGCGAGGTGCAGCGGGCGCAGCGGCGCGCCCTGCCGGCGCAGGGTGCCGCCGAGGTGCAGCAGACAGGAGTTGTCGCCGCCGCACAGCACCTCGGCGCCGGTGGCCACGGCGTCGGCGGTCTTGTCGGCGGCCATCGCGGCCGAGACCGCCGGGTTCTTCACGGCGAAGGTGCCCCCGAAGCCGCAGCACTCCTCCGCGCCGGGCAGGTCGACCAGCTCCAGTCCGCGCACGGCGCGCAGCAGCCGCAGCGGGCGGTCGCCGAGGCGGAGCAGCCGCAGGCCGTGGCAGGAGGGGTGGTAGGTGACGGTGTGCGGGAACCACGCGCCGACGTCCTCGACGCCCAGCACATCGGTGAGGAACTCGGCCAGTTCGTGCACCCGGGGCGTCAATGCGGCGACGTCGGAGGCGAGTGCGCCGCCGGCCCGGGCGGCGATCCGGGGGTGGGCGTCGCGCACCATGGCCACGCAGGAGCCGGACGGCGCCACCACGTGGTCGTACCCGGCGAAGGCCTGCACGGTGCGGCGGACCAGCGGTTCGCAGGCCCGCGCGTAGCCGCTGTTGTACTGCGGCTGGCCGCAGCAGGTCTGCGCGGGCGGGAAGTCGACCTCGACGCCCAGGCGTTCCAGCAGCCGGACGGTGGCGATCGCGGTGGACGGCAGCAGCGCGTCGTTGACGCAGGTGGCGAACAACGCGACGCGCAAGGGTCCTCCCGAGCCCGGGGTGCGAGGTGCCGGAGCGGTCCGGCACGCCGGTGATCGTACCGAGCCGCCGCTCCGGACGGCGGCGCACCACGCCGGGCGCGCCGCCCCGGACACCGGTGTCCGGGGCGGCGGCGTCGGCCCGCCGGGGGCCGCCGGGTCAGGCGTCCCGGCCGAGCCAGAGGTCCGGGCCGAACACCTCGTAGTGGATGTCGGCGGCCGGGACGCCGGCCGCGAGGAGCTGGCCGCGGACGGCGCGCAGGAACGGCAGCGGGCCGCAGAGGTAGGCGGTGGTGCCCGCCGGGACCTCGACGGAGGCCAGGTCGACCAGGCCGGTGCGGTCGGCCGGCCAGTCGCCGAGCGGGCGCTCGTAGAAGACGTGGGTGGTGGCGTTCGGCAGCTCGGCGGTCAGCCGGGCGAGGTCGGCACGGAACGCGTGCGACAGCTGGTCGCGGTCGCCGTGCACGGTGACGACCCGGCGGGCCGAGCCGGTGGCGGCGAGGTGGGCCAGCATCGCGGTCATCGGCGTGTTGCCGATGCCGGCCGAGGCGAGCAGCACCGGACCGTCGCCCTCGGCGAGCGCGACGTCGCCGAACGGCGGGGCGATGTCGAGGACGTCGCCGGCCTTCAGGGTGGCGTGCAGGTGGTTGGAGACCTCGCCCTCGGGGCCGCCCGCGATCTCGGCGGTGGCGCGCTTCACGCTGAACTGGAGCGCGCCGGCCGGGGCGCCGGAGAGGCTGTACTGGCGGATCTGCCGGGCGCCGTCCGGGAGTTCGGCGCGCACCGAGACGTACTGGCCGGGCTTGGCCGGCGGCAGCGGCCTGCCGTCGGCCGGGCGGACCAGGTAGCTGGTCACGTCGTCGGTCTCCTGGTGGCGGGCCACCACGGTGTACGGGCGCCACAGGTCGTCCGGGTCGGTGCCCTGGGCGGCGGCGGCCTCGTCGCGCAGCCGGCCCTCGACGGCGATGAGGGCGTTGGCCATCAGCCAGTAGACCTCGTCCCAGGCGGCCGCGACCTCGGGGGTGACGGCCTCGCCGAGCACCTCGACGATGGCGGCGAACAGGTGCTCGTGGACGATCTTGTACTGGTCGTCGGTGATGCCGACCGAGACGTGCTTGTGGGCGATGCGGGCGAGCAGCGCGTCCGGACGGCTGTCCGGGGTGGCGAGCAGGGCGGTCGCGAAGGCGGCTATCGAGCCGGCGAGCGCCTGGCGCTGGCTGCCGTTGGCCTGGTTGCCCCGGTTGAACAGGTCGCGCAGCAGCTCCGGGTGGGCGGCGAACATCTTGTCGTAGAAGAGCGGCGTGATGTCGCCGATCGCACCGCCCACGACGGGCAGGGTGGCTTCGACGACCTCGGCGGACTTGGCGGACAGCATCGGAGGCGCTCCAAACTGGAATCTGAGAGTCGTATTTTCGGCCGTGCGGATGCGCGGACCGGCGTGGGGAGGTGGAAGCGGTGCGACGGTGGGGCCGTGCGGTGGGGAACTGCGGTGCTGCGGTGGGTCGTCGGGGTGTGCCGGAGTGCGTCAGCCGGTGGGGCCGGCGACGGGTTCGGGCCTCGCGGTGAGGCCCGGTCCCGGGGTGAGGCCCGGTCTCGGGGTGAGGCCGAGCAGGACGGGTCCGGTCGGCGCGGTCACCAGATCGCCGATCGAGAGCGGGTCGAGGGTGGCGAAGAACGCCTCCTGCGCGGTGCGCAGGATCCCGCGCAGCCGGCAGGCCGACCGCAGGGGGCACGGTGGTTCGTCCTCGCAGCCGACCACATCGCCCGTCCCCTCCAGTTCGCGCAGCAGCAGCCCGAGCGATCCGGTGCGGCCGGGCGTGGTGAGGGACAGGCCCCCACCGCGACCGCGCCGCGCCGACACCACGCCGAGGTGCTGCAGCCGGCTGACCACCTTGGCGGCGTGGGTGTACGGCACGCCGACCGCCTCGGCCACCTCGCGGGTGGTCGGGTTGGCCTCCTCGTCGAGGACGGCCAGCCGCATGGCGATGCGGAGGGCGATGTCGGTGCTCTTGGTCAGCCTCACGTTCGAAAGGCTAACGAATGCGACTCCAGGACTCCAATTTCTTGCACGGGCACGGATCAGAGTCGAACCGTTACGTGTCGCAGCGGTCGGGAAGACTGTCCGGTGGACACCTCAACTGCTTTACTGTCCGAGCTCGTTCGCCGGAAGGCGACCCGAGAGGATGGGGGACGTCATGGACAGTGGTGCCCAGCCGCCACCTCCGCCACAGGAACCGCAGCCTTCGCCGCCGCAGAAGTCCGTCCCGTCGTCGCCGGAGGCCGCGCCGCCGCCGTCCGCCGGGCCGCAGTGGGGCGCCATCCCGCTCGGGCCGGTCCGCCCGGGGCCGGTCCACCCGGGGCCGCCGCCCGTCGTCCCGTCCCCGGCCACCCCGCCTCCGGCCACCCCGCCTCCGGCCCCGCCGGGCGCCGTACCGCCCGCCGCGCCGTGGGCCGCCCCGCCGCCGCCCGCGCCCGGTCCGCCGGCTCCCGGTCCGCCCGCTGCGGCTCCGCCGCCGCCTGCCCGGCCGGGCAGGGCCGCGCTGCCGGCCACGCCCGAGAACCTGCGCCGGCAGGTCGGCCTCGTCCCCGGTGACGCCACCCGCTACCTGTGTGCCGCCGCCTGGCTGGACCGGAACTTCCGCGGGGCGCTGATCAAGGAACTCGTCGAGCACTCCGTCCGCATCCCCGCGCCCTCGCCCGGCACCGACGTGGTCCGGGTGCTGCACGAGGCCCTCACCGCCCGCCGCTGGGAGGCCTGGACCGGCGCCGTCCTCCTGATCGTCCTCGTCTTCGGCTTCCCGCTGTTCGGGGTCGCGGCCGGTTCCGTCGCGGTGCTGGTGGCCCTGCTGCCGGTCCTGTTCCTCGGCGCCGGCGCGGACCGGATGGACCACCGGCTCGGCCTGGAGGCCGAGGAGACGGAGTTCCCCGCCCCGCGTCCCCGCAATCGCGTCGCCCGCACGGAGGGCCTCGTTCTCGGATGCCTGCTGGCGGTCGTGCTCGCCGGCGTCGTCGCGCACGAGCTGCCCGCGTACGACGCGGATTGGGGCGGCTTCCTCGGGCCCGTGTTCGCCGAACTGCTGCTGCTCTGCCTGATCGCGGCCGCCCTGCGGTACGGGATCCGCCGCCGGCTGGTCGCCCTCGGCGGCCTCGGTCCGGCCCCCGTGCCCCCGGTGGAACCGCAGGGCGACGTCGCCGCCCGGCTCTACGAGCGGCTGCGCGAGCAGCAGGGCGGACCCGAACTGCTCTACAGCCGCCAGGCGCCGCTGGTCGGCCTCGGCGTGTCCGGGCGCGCCTGGCGGATGACCTTCGAACTGCGGCCCTCCGCCGAACGCGAGGCCGAGGGGCGGGCACCCGACCCGATCGACGCGGCCGTGCTCTACCGGGCCATCGCCCAGCAGGTCCGCGCACTGGCGGAGGACCCGCGCTATCCGGAGGACCCGCTGCGCGGACTGTCCGTCACCGACCGGGTGTACCGGCCCGGTCTGCGCGACGACCGCCCGGCGGACTGGCTCGGCGCGATGTCCGTCCGGGCGGGCGGCGGCTTCCGGCTCGAACCCGCCTGGGCCGACCTGCTGAGCCGCACCGGGCACGAGCGGCTGCGTCACTACCTGGCGGTCAGGGTCGGCTCCTGGCAGGAGGAGGTGATCGTCACCGTGCTGGTCCGCGCCAGCACCCGGGGCGGACTGCTCTACCTGGAGTGGCTGCCGCACGTGCTCGGCCCGGTCGCGCACCACTACCACGTGGTCGACCTGCTCGGGGAGCGCTCCGACCTCGGCCACGCGGTGAACGCGCTCGGCTGGGCCGCCCGTCGGCTCAGCCGCGACGTCGGCGCCGCCGTCCGCCAGCTGTGGGAGGTGCAGGCCTCGAACAGCCGGGGGGCCAGGCACCGCCAGCACTACGCCGCGAGCATCCGGGCCGGCCGCGCGGTCGACTACGCGCCCCGGACCAGTGCGCGCGAGCTCGGGTCCGCCGGGGTGTACGAAAACCTCTTCCAGGAACACGACGTCCAGCGCTTCCTCAACACCGTCACCCAGCGGGTGTTCAGCGCCGTCGGCGGCGAGTTGCGGGCGCGCGGCTACGACAACGCGGCCTTCGAGGAGCAGAGCCAGAGCATCACCAACATCAACAACGGCGGCGTCCAGGTGGTCAACTCCACCGTGGACGGCCCGGTCGCGGGCGGAGCCGGGGCGACGATCAACCTGCCGAAGGGGAAGGGCACATGACGGAACAGCAGCCGCCGGCGGGCCACCGCAACGACGGCGGAGTCCAGGTGGTCGGCTCCACCGTGCACGGCCACGTGGCCGGCGGCCGGGGCGCGACCGTGTCGATCGGCGCCGGGGCCGGCGATCCCCAGGGGCCCGGCGGACCGGAGCAACTGCGGTCCGAGGCAAGGGCGTTGCGCGCCGCGCTCGCCCGGCTGCGGGCCGAACAGCCGGGCGCCGTACCGGAGGAGGACGCCGAGGACGCCGACGCCGCGCTCGCCGGGATCCTCGACGAGGCGGCGCTCGACGAGCCCCGCGAGGGCCCGCTGCGCCGCCGGGTCCGCACGGTGTCCGACGCGCTGCGCACGGTCGCGGTGCTCGCCGCGGCGGTGAGTGGCCTGGAGGCAGCCTTCGCGGCCCTGTTCGGGCAGATCTGAGGGCCCGCCGGGCCGCCCTTCCCCGGGTTACGGTTACCATGCGCACCAAGGCGCGGAGCCTGCGGAGCCGACGCGGGCCGGGCGCGCCGACGGAGCACGGACGGAACATCAACGGGGATGTACGGAGGGGTGGGCATGGCGCGCGCTGACCGGGTGTCGGGGGAGCGGACGGGCGGACGGGGCGAGGACGGCTGGACGGGGGTGGACCTCCGGATGGACGTCCCGCACTCGGCACGTGTGTACGACTACCTCATCGGCGGCAAGACCAACTTCGAGCCGGACCGGGCCGCCGCGCATGCCTCGGTCAAGGCCTGGCCGGCGCTGCCGACCTCGATGCGGACCACCCGGGGCTTCATGGAGCGGGTGGTCCGCCACCTCGCCGAGGAGCACGGCGTGCGGCAGTTCCTGGACATCGGCGCGGGCATCCCCGCCGCGCCGAACGTGCACGAGATCGCCCAGGAGGTGGCGCCGAGCTCACGGGTGGTGTACGTCGACAACGACCCGATCGTGCTGACCCACGCCCGGGCGCTGATGTCCAGCCGGCCGGAGGGCCGCACCGCCTACCTGGACGCCGACCTGC
This sequence comes from Kitasatospora sp. NPDC058115, assembly GCF_042884635.1. Lineage (NCBI taxonomy): Bacteria > Bacillati > Actinomycetota > Actinomycetes > Kitasatosporales > Streptomycetaceae > Kitasatospora > Kitasatospora sp. NPDC058115. Next base: position 69,606 of record NZ_JBHVTL010000010.1, on the reverse strand, counting down.
GCGACGTCGACTCGATCGTGCACGCGCCGCGGCTGCGCGAGGTCCTCGACCTCACGCAGCCGGTGGCGCTCTCGCTGATCGCCATCGTGCACTTCGTCCTCGACGAGGACGACCCGCAGGGCATCGTGCGCCGGCTGATGGACCACCTGGCGCCCGGCAGCTTCCTCGCCCTGACCGTCTTCACCGGCGACACCGACCCGGTCGGCGTCGGCGGGGTGGGCCGCGAGTACAACGCCCGGGGCATTCCGCTGCAGATCCGGGACCGGGCCGAGACGCTGGCGTTCTTCGACGGCTACGAGCTGCTGGACCCGGGCGTCACGCTGGTCCACCACTGGCGCCCGGAGCCTGGGGCCGCGCGGGTGCGCGACCAGGACATCGCGATGTACGGCGGCGTGGCCGTCAAGCGCTGAGTCGTCAAGCGCCGAGTCGTCGGGAACCTGTGTGCCGGGCACCTGCTTGCCGGGCGCCGAGTCGTCGGGCGCCGGGCCGTCCGGCCGTGCCCCGGCGGCCGTTCAGGCCGTCCGGGGCTCGCCGGTGATCTCGGTCATGACCTCGTCGTACCGCTGGAAGAACCGGGGGCCGGGCTCGGGGGCGTCCCGCCCGCCGCGGCGCAGCAGACGCCAGCAGTCGGCGGTGAGCGCCCGGGCCTCGGCGCCGGGCCAGGGCCGGGGAAGCAGCTCGGGCGGGAGCAGTGGGTCGTCGGCGGTGGCCCGGGTGAACTCGGCGGCCAGCTCGACGGCGATCGCGAGCCGCTCGATCCGGGCGGGGGCGTCCGCCGGGTCCGGGGCGGTCAGCCGGGCGAGGCGCGCGGCGGCCAGGGCGGCCAGCCGGCGGTGGCCCGCGGCGAGGTCGTCGAGCGGCCAGAGCCGGCGGGCCAGGGCGGGCGGGTCGTCCTCGCCCGCGATGCACAGGTCGGTGCTGGTGAGCAGGGTGACGCAGTCCCGGACGCCGAGGTGGGCGGCCTCGGCCTCGACGAGGGCCTCCCAGGTGTTGGCGCTGACGTAGAGCCCGCCCTGGAGGGCCGCGCCGCCGAGCCGGACCAGCGCTTCGCGCAGCGCGTCCCGCGCGGTGCGGGCGGCCTCGGGGACGGCGAAGGCGACCAGGTGCCAGCGGCCGTCCCACGGGGCGAGCCCGGCGTCCTGGGCGTACATGTGGCGGACGAACCCGGCCTCCGGCTCGGCGGAGCGGCGGGCCCGGTCGGTCTCGCGCAGCACGGCGCGCCGGCCGCGGCCCTCCTGGACGAGGAGGCCGTCGGCCGCCATCCGCTTGATGCACAGGCGCACCTGCTGGTCGGTCATGCCGAGCTCGCCCGCGACGCCGTACAGCTCGCCGGCGTCGATGGTGCCGTCCGCCCGGACCATGCCCTCGACCAGGGTGCGGGTGGGCACCTCGGCCCGTCCGTCCTCGGCCATCGTCGCCGTTCCTCCCGCCGTCCCGCGTACCGGTCTCCTGCGTACCGGGTCTCCTGCGCAGGAGTGTAGTGGCCGGAAACGATCGCCGTCCGGACGAGCGTTGTGCGCCCGCCCGTTTTCGGCTTCCCCCGGCCGGTGCCCGGCGGTCCTCGGCGGTCCTCGATGGCCCTCGGCGGCCCCCGGTGGCCGACGAAGGTTCGAATGGTGACCATCTGCCCGAATTTGAACGGCTGATGACAATCCCGGTCATCCGCTGATGATCCGTCAGGCCCGCCTCTACGCTTCGGGCGACCCGGGGGGACCGCCCGTCCCTCCGACGAGCCTGGAGACCCCGTTGACCAGACGTCCCTCCCCGCGCCGCTCCTGGACGGCGGTGGCCGCCGTCGGCGCGGCCACCGCCGCGCTGCTGGCCCAGCCCGCCGCCGCCGCTGCCGTCACCGTGCCGCCCACGGTGACGGCCACCGTCGCCGTCGCGCCGTACCCGGCGGGCGTCGCGCTCGCGCCGGACGGCGGGCGGGCCTACGTGACCAGCCAGAGCAGCGGCACGGTGACCGTGCTGTCCACCGCCACCGGCGCGGTCACCGGCACGTTCACCGCCGGTACCGGCTCCTACGCGGTGGCCTTCGCGCCCGACGGCGGGCACGCCTACCTCACCCACCACCTCACCGGCACGGTCAGCGTGGTGGACACCGTGAGCTCGGCCGTCACCGCCACCGTCCCGGTCGGCGCCGGAGCCTTCGGCGTGGTGGTCGCCCCCGACGGCGCCCGCGCGTACGTGAGCAACGCGGACGCCGACACGGTCAGCGTGCTCGACACCGCGAGCGGCACCGTCACCGCCACCGTCCCGGTCGGCGCCGAACCGCACGGGCTGGCCGTGGCCCCCGACGGCGGGCGGGTGTACGTGGCGGCCTCCGGCGGGCAGCGGGTCGACGTCATCGACACCGCCACCGCCACCGTGAGCGCCTCGATACCGGTCGGCCACGGCGTCTTCGGCCTCGCCCTGGCCCCCGACGGCTCCCGGCTCTGGACCGGCAACGGCGCGGACTCCACCGTCGGCGTGGTGGACACCGCCACCCTGGCCCTGACCGCGACCGTCCCGGTCGGCGCCAACCCGTACGCGGTCGCCGCGGCCCCCGACGGCCGCTCCGTCTACGCGAGCAACTACGCCGACGGCACGCTCAGCGTGCTCGACGCCGCGAGCGGCACCGTCACCGCCACCGTCCCGGTGGGGGCGAGCCCGTTCACGCTGGCGCTCGCGCCCGACTCCCGGCGCGGCTACCTGGCCGACTTCGACGGCGGAGCGGTGAGCGTCCTCGCCTTCCCGCTGCCGGTGCCCGCGGTCACCGGGATCAGCCCCGCGAGCGGCCCGCAGGCCGGCGGCACCGTCGTCACCGTCACCGGCACCGACCTGGCCGGCGCCACCGCCGTGAGCTTCGGCGCCGCCGGCGACGCCGCCTCCTTCTCCTGCACCGCGACCTCCTGCACCGCCACCGCGCCGCCCGCGGCGGCCGCCGGGACGGTCGACGTCCGGGTCACCACGCCCGGCGGCACCAGCGCGGTCACGGCCGCCGACCGGTTCGGCTACCAGGCGCCCGCCGCCGACCTCGCCGTCGCGCTCTCCGCCGCCCCGGGGTCCGGCCTGCTCGCCGGACGCGTCGACTACACGCTGACCCTCACCGGCCGGGGACCCGGCGAGGTGACCGCCGCGACCGTCGAGGCCGCCCTGCCCGCCGGGCTCGTCGCGACCAGCACCGACTGCACCGTCGCCGCCGGGCGGCTGACCTGCGCGCTCACCGCCCCGCTGGCCGCCGGCGCGAGCACCACCCGCCACCTCACGCTCCAGGTGGGCCTGCTGGCCAACCTCGGCCGGACGTTCACCGTCACCGCCGCCCGCACCTCCGGCGCCCCGGCCGACCCGGTCGCGGCGAACGACACGGCGAGCCGCACGTGCAGGGTCGCGCTCCTCGCGGTCACCTGCGACTGAGCCGGTCCGGCGCGGCGGGCCCGCTCCCGGGGCGGACGAACCCCGTGGGCGGGCCCGCCGCCGCACCGGCGCTGGACGAAACGTCCAGGCTGGACGTACAGTCCAGAAGTGACCACCGAGACCCCCGATCCGCGCCTGCGCGCCTGGGCCCCCGCCTGCCAGGCCGTCGCACTGCTGCTCGGCCCCTACGCCGAGGTGGTGCTGCACGACGCCGTCCGTGACGAGGTGCTCGCCATCTGGAACCCGATGGGCGGCCGCGGGCCGGGCGACCCCTCGCTGCTCGGCGAACTCGACGGGCTCGACCAGGCCGCACCCGACGTCTACGGCCCGTACCCGAAGCTGCTGCCGGACGGCCGCCGGCTCTCCTCGGTCAGCGCCGTGCTCCGCGACGAGGCGGGCCGGCCCGCCGCCGTGCTGTGCGTCAACCTCGACCGGGGGCCGCTGGAGCACGCCTCCGCGCTGCTCGCCGCCTTCGCCGCGCCGACCGCCCCGCGCCCGGAACCGCTCTTCGAACAGGACTGGACCGAGCGGATGAACGACGTGATCGGCGGCTACGTCCGGGCCCACGGACGCCCCCTGGAGCGGCTCGGCCGCGAGGACCGGCTCGCCGTGCTCCGCGAACTCGACCGGGCCGGGGTGCTCGCCGTCCGCCGCGCCGTCCCGGCCGTCGCGACGGCGCTCAAGGTGTCCCGCTCCACCGTCTACACCCTGCTCGCCGAACTGCGCGACCCGCCCGGGCCCGCGCAGCCGTAGCACCGACCCCGCCGAGTCGACCCAGAAACGAGAACCACCATGACCAGGCTCCCCGACTTCCGGCTGGAAACGTACTTCTCCCGCTGGGAGTTCACCGCCCGCCACCACCTCACCGCCTCCGACGCGCAGACCATGGCGATGTCCGAACTGCTCGACCTCGCGGACCCCGGGGACCGGCGGGCCTGGGAGACCCTCGCCCTCGGCTACACCGAGACCTTCGGGGACCCGGGCCTGCGGGAGGCGGTCGCCGGCATGTACGAGCTGGCCGGCCCCGAGGACGTGATCTGCTTCGGCGGCGCGCAGGAGGGGCTCAACCTGGCCATGCAGGTGCTGCTCGGCCCCGACGACCACGCCGTCGTCGTCACCCCCAACTACCAGTCCGCCGAGACCGTTCCGCTCTCGATCTGCGAGGTCACCGGCGTCGCCCTCGACCCGGGCCGCGACTGGGCGCTCGACCTCGACGCCGTCGTCGCCGCGCTGCGCCCCACCACCCGGGTGCTGTCCGTCAACTTCCCCAACAACCCCACCGGGAAGGTGATCGACGCCGCCGACTTCCGCCGGCTGGCCGAACTCTGCGACGAACGCGGCATCCACCTGTTCAGCGACGAGGTCTACCGCGGCCTGGAGCGCGACCCGGCCCGCGCCCTGCCGCGCGCGGCGGACCTCTCCGAGCGCGCCCTGTCGCTCGACGTCACCTCCAAGTCGCTCGGCCTGCCGGGCCTGCGGATCGGCTGGATCGTCTGCCGCGACCGGGAGTTGCGCGTCCGCCTGGAGCGCGCCAAGCACTACACCACGATCTGCAACTCCGCGCCCGGCGAGGTCCTCGCCCGGATCGCGGTCAAGGCCCGCGACACGATCCTGGCCCGCAACCGGGCGATCGTCGCGGCCAACCTGCCGCTCTTCGACGCGTTCTTCGCCCGCCACGCCGACCTCTTCGAGTGGCGCGCTCCGGACGGCGGCTGCGTCGCCTACCCGCGCTACCTCGGCGCGGACGGCGTCGAGGCGTTCTGCACCGGGCTGGTCGAGGAGGCGGGCGTCCTGCTGCTGCCGGCCTCCGTGTTCCGCTCGGAGCTGACCCCGGCGCCCGCCGACCGGTTCCGGATCGGCGTCGGCCGCCGCGACCCGGCGCCCGCGCTGGAGGCCTTCGACGCCTGGCTGGCGGGCCGCCACCGCTGAGCCGCCGGGCCGCCGGGGCCGGGTCGCGGCGGGGCAGGGTCATGGCGGGAGGGGGCGGGCGGGGTGGCCGGGGCGGTGCCGGCCACCGGTTGCGGACCCGGTGGCCGGCCGGGGCCGGTGCGCGCGAGGCACCGGCCCGTCAGTTCCCCGTCATCGGACGGGGTGTCAGAACGGGCCGGTACAGGTGGTCACCTGCTGCGCCGCCTCCAGGGCGGGGCCCGCGGTGGCGCAGACCATCATGAGGTCCGTGGTGACGACGCGGGGCGTCACGGCCCGGGCGGAGCCCCGGGTGACGGTGGTCGCGGAGGCGGCCGTCAGCCACGGGCTGCCCCAGGCGCGCTGGGTGCGCACCTCGACCTTGACGACCGTCAACTGGCCGGCGTCGGCGGAGACCTGGGCCATGCCGACGACGCCGCCCGCGCCGTCCCGCTGCTGCCAGACGCAGGGCTGGTTCAGCACCGTCGCGCACGCGACGGCACCGGTCTCGGGCGTGGGGGCCGCGGCTGTGGCCGGAAGTATCGTGGCCGCCGTGATCCCTGCTGCCGCCACCATCAGGGCTGCGATCCGAGCGCGCATGATGTCAACCTCCTTGGAATGGAAGGGAATCTCACTCTGTGGGATGAGTCTTGCACAAATCCGTGACATGCCCTATGTGTGCTGCATCACACTCATGGTGACCGTTCAACTACCCAATGCGATCGCGCCAGTGACGTGGCGGTTACCGTCAGGTGTCGGCCGTCCGGCGCCCCGGTACGGACGGCCCCGGTCCCGATGGTCCGGCGCCCCCCGGCAACTTGCCCGCCACGACGCGCCGTTCACTCGTCCGGGTGGCCTGGCGCCGACGGGTGGTTCGGACGGCTACGATCGGGCCGACCCACGGAGGTGACCTGGATGACCACGGTCATCGTGCAGTTGCCCGATCCCCGTCCGACCGCCCCGTCCGAGCGCCGCTTCGCCCGGCTGCCGAGGCCGCCGCGCGGCGCCCCGCCCGGCCGTCCGGCCCTGCTGCACCTCGGGCCGGGCGACACGGCCGCGTTCGGGCGCGGCGAACCCGGCCGCCCGCCCGCCGTGCCGATCCCCGACCCGGGCGTGTCGCGCCGCGCCGGCGAGATCACCGCCGCCGAGGACTACTGGCGGCTCTCCAACTTCAGCGCCACCGCCACCTACGTCGTCGAGAACCTCGAAGGCGCCGGCGAACACGTCAAGGTCGCGCCCGGACGGCTCGGCGCGCCCGTCCCGTTCGAGATCTCCCGGATCCTGCTGCCCGCCCACGGCGAACCGGTGGCGTTCAAGGTCTTCGCCCCCCAGCACGCCTACCTGGACGCCGGGTCGGCCGAGTCGGACGGCGAGTGCACGGTCAGCCCGTTCGCCCTGGATCCCACCGCCAAGTACTTCCTCGTGCTGCTGGCGCTCTGCGAGCCGAGGCTGCGCTCGCCCTCCGCGGCCGTCGTCCCCGGCGCGACCGAGGTGGTGGCGCGGCTGCGCGAGCTGCCCGCCTGCCGGGACCTCAGCCGCTCGGCGGTCAATTACCACATCGACTACCTGGTCGGCAGCAAACTCCGGCTGCGCGACCCGGTGGAACCGGCCGATCCGGGCGGCAAACGGGAGGAACTCGTGGCGCTGGCCCTGCGGTTCGACCTCGTGCGGGAGGAGCACCTGGTGCTGCTCCCGCCCCGGCGCGGCGGGTGATCCGAGGGTGGCAGCGCGCGCGGCGCGGCCGCACCCGGCCGGACCACCGGACGGCGGACCCGCCTTCGAGGTGCCGCCCGGCTACCCGGTCGCGGGCTACCGGGTGGGCGAGCGGATCGGGGCCGGCGGCTGGGGCAGCGTCCACGCCGCCCGCCGCGACCCGGACGCGGTTCCCGTCGCCGGCCCGGACGCGGTGGCCGGCGGCGGGCCCGACGAGGTGGCCGTCAAGTTCCTCCACCCCGGCCGGCTCAGCCCCGGCCAGCGCGACACCATGCTCCAGCTCGCCCGCAGCGAGATGCGCTTCAGCCGGCGCGCCGACCACCCCCACCTGATCCGCACCCTCGCCGCGGTCACCCTCGCCGACCCCGCCCACCCGGCCCTGGACGGCGCGCTCGCCCTGGTGATGGAGCGCGCCGAGCGCAGCCTCCAGGACGTCCTGGCCGCCACCCGGCCGCCGCACCCCGTCCCGGACGCCGGCCGGCTCCTCGCCGAGGTCGCCGCCGGGCTGCGCCACATGCACACCGCCGGCTGGGTGCACGGCGACCTCAAGCCCGCCAACGTCCTGCTGATGCCCGACGGCACCGCCAAGCTCGCCGACTTCGGCCTGACCGCCGAACTGGACGGCACCCACGCCTACGCCCCGCCGCTCGGCTCGCCCGACCACGTGCCGCCCGAGTGGTGGTCCCAGCGGACCGGCACCCACGGCGTGGCGCTGCGCCCGAGCGCCGACCTGTGGGCCTTCGGCGTCCTCGCCCACCAGCTGCTCACCGGCGGCCTGCACCCGTTCCTCGGCGCCACCGCCCGGGCCCGCTCGCTCGCCGCCCTGGCGTACGCGCGCGGCAGCGCACCGCTGCGCCTGGACGCCGCCCTGCCCGGGCGGTGGCGGCCGCTGGTCACCGCCTGTCTGGCGGCCGACCGGCGGCGGCGGGCGGAGGTGGACCTGGCGGCGCTGCTCGCGGACGCGCTCGGTGACGACGCGTCCGTCCCGGGGCCGTCGTCCGCCCCGGCCTCCGCGCGGCCGCGGCGGGCCCGGCGCACGGCCGTCGGCGCGGCGGCGCTGCTCACCGGGGCGGCGGCCCTGCTCGCGCTGACCGGCGCGCCGGAGCCCTCCGTCCGGGTGCCCGCCGTCTCCGGCGCCTTCGCCGGGCCGCGGGCGGCCGGGGCGCCCCCGCCGGGGCGCGGTGCGGCGCCGGCCGGGGCGATCCCGCCGGACGCCGACGTCCCCGTCGCGCTGCGCGGTCCGATCGAGGACGCGTCCCGCCGCTGCCCTGAGCCCGAGGTGACCCCGGTGCTGCTGGCCGCGATGATCAAGGCGGAGTCCGGGTTCGACCCGGCCGCGGCCGACACCCGGAGCGGGGAGTACGGCGTGGCGATGTGGACGCCCACGGTCTTCAACGCCTGGGCGCAGGACGGCGACCACGACGGCGTCAAGGACTACCTCGACCCGGACGACGCGATCGCCTCGATGGGCGGCTACGTCTGCTGGCTCGCCCAGCGCTTCAAGCTGCGCGGCTACCCCTCCGCCGACCTGCCCGCCCTGGTGACGGCCGGCTACCGGACGAGCGACAAGACCGTCGCCGACGCCGGCGGCGTACCCGATCGGGTGAAACCGCACGTCGGAAGGGTCCTCACCTACCTCGCGGAATACGGCGGGAGTACGGTGGCCGGGTCATGAGGTCGGCCACATCCGTGGCCTCCCCGGTGGCGTCGCCACGGAACCTGTGCTTCCGGATGGGATGCTCGGCGGCATGTTCACCAAGCTCCGACCAGTCGTCTCGCAGTGGACCGTCGTCGTGCCGCTGCTGGCCTTCGCCGTCCTGGCCCTGACCTGGCACCGCGAACTCCCCGGCTGGGTGGTGGGCGTGGTGTCGCTGTTCCTGGCGGGCGCGGTGCTCTCCGCCGTGCACCACGCGGAGGTGATCGCCCACAAGGTGGGGGAGCCGTTCGGCTCCCTGGTGCTCGCGGTCGCGGTGACGGTGATCGAGGTCGCGCTGATCGTCACCCTGATGCTGGACGGTGGCGACAAGGCGGCGACGCTCGCCCGGGACACCGTGTTCGCCGCGGTGATGATCACCTGCAACGGCATCCTCGGCCTGTCCATCGTGGTGGCCGCCAGCAAGTACCGGGTGGCGGTCTTCAACGCGGAGGGGACGGGGGCGGCGCTGGCCTGCATCGGCACCCTCGCCACCCTGAGCCTGGTCCTGCCGACCTTCACGACCAGCTCGCCCGGCCCGCAGTTCTCGCCCGCCCAGCTGGCCTTCGCGGCCACCGCCTCGCTGGTGCTCTACGGCCTGTTCGTGTCCACCCTGGCCTTCCGTCACCGGGACTACTTCCTGCCGGTCACCCCGGAGGGCAAGGTCGTCGAGGAGGACGACCACGCCGAGCCGCCGACCCGGCGGGCCACCGTCGTCAGCCTGGCCCTGCTCGGCGTGGCCCTGGTGTCGGTGGTCGGTCTGGCCAAGGGCGTGTCGCCGACCATCGAGTCGGCGGTCGAGTCGGCCGGGCTGCCGAACTCGGTGGTCGGTGTGGTCATCGCACTGCTCGTCCTGCTGCCGGAGACCATCGCCGCCCTGCGCGCGGCCAAGCGCAACCGGGTGCAGACCAGCCTGAACCTGGCCCTCGGCTCGGCGCTGGCGAGCATCGGCCTGACCATCCCGGCCGTGGCCGTCGCCTCGTACTGGCTCTCCGGGCCGCTGGTGCTGGGCCTGGACTCCTCCCACCTGGTGCTGCTCACGCTGACCATCGTGGTCGGCACGCTGACGGTCATCCCGCGCCGGGCGACGCCGCTCCAGGGCGCGGTGCACCTGGCCATTCTGGCCGCCTACGTGGAACTCGCGATCACGCCCTGAGACTCCTCCCCGCTGCTCTGCTGCTGGAGGCGGACACGCGAACGGGCCGGTGACCCTCGGGGTCACCGGCCCGTCCGCGTGTCCGGGTGCGCCGGATCAGGAGGAGCGGCGGGTACGGCGGGTGTACACGACGGCGCCGGCGCCGCCGAGCAGCAGGACGGTGCCCGCGCCGGCCATCAGCAGGGTGCTGCCGTCGCTACCGGTGGACGCGAGGTCCTTGCCGACCGGGGCGGCTCCGGCGATCGGGGTGGGCACGCTGACCTCGGTCGGCATGATCAGCGGGTTGGCCGGGTCGATCACGGTGCCGGGCGCGGCGGTGTGCACCGGGACGGTCGCGGTCGGCCGGGCGGCCGAACCGCTCGGGGCCGGCGCGGTGGCCCGGCCGGTCGGCGTCGCCGACGGGCTCGCCGAGCCGGTGGCGGCCGGGTTCGGAGTGGTGGACGGCGTCGCCGACGGGCTCGCCGAGCCGGTGGCGGACGGCGACGGGTCGGTGCTCGGCGTGGCCGACGGGACCGCGGTCGGCGAGCCCGTCGGTGTGATGGTCGGCGGGACGGTCGCCGGGACCGTCGGGCTCGGGGAGGCCGGCTGGGTCGGCGTGGTGCTGGGAGTCGCGCTCGGCGTCACCGTGGGCGTCACGGTCGGGGTGGCGCTCGGGGTCGCCGACGGGGTGATGGTCGGGGTGGCGCTCGGCGTCACCGTGGGCGTCACGGTCGGCGTGGTGCTCGGGGTCGCCGACGGGGTGGTGCTCGACGTCGGCACCGGCAGGGTGGTGGCCGGGCCGGTGGGAGTGGGGAGCGGCGGGACCGGGGCCGGCTTGGTGGGCGTGGCCGTCGGGGTCGGCGTCGCGGTCGGCGTGGGGGTGCGGCCCCCGCAGTCCACCTTGAACACCTTCTGCTTCGGGTGGTTGAGCTTCGGCGGCGTGGCCGGCAGTTTGCCGCGCTCCAGCTCGATCGCCTCCCAGTACAGCTTGTACTGGCCGTCCGGCAGGTTGATGTCCTCGGTGCGGACGTGGCCCTTGCCGTCCACCGGGATGTCGCCGTAGACGACGGCGGTCTCCTTGTCGCCGTGCATCCGGGCGATCGTCCAGACGATGTCCTGCCCCGGGTCGAAGCCGAACGAGTCCAGGTAGAAGGTGCAGACCTTGGGCTCGTTGTTCGTGGACTCCTCGCCCGTGGCGGAGTCGTGGATCTTGACGGTGCCGTTGTTGCCCTTCGCGGCCTGGCCACCGGGGGCGGCCTCGGCGGCGGGGGCGGCGATCAGCAGGGCGGCGACGGCGGGGACGGCGACGAGGGATCTCGCCGCGGTGGAGCGAATGCGCATGGCTGTGTCCAACGGGAGTCGGCGGTCCCGAGGGACCGCGCGGGGAGGTGGGAGCCCTCAGCCGACGGCGGTCGGCGGACGAGACGCATCAAAATCCCGCAGCGGGTCCGGCCCCGCAAGGAAGGTTTGGCCGAATTGCGACGGAGCGGAGCCGATTGTCCGACAAGTCCAACGCAACGATTCGGTCACCCGGATGTGAGGGACCGGTGTGCCGGATCGGGCCGGTGGAGCCGGGCGGGGCGTCCGATGCCCGCGTGTCGGGTTCGACGGGGCGTTCGCGGTCCATATCGTCTGTGTCCGCTGAATCCGCCGAATCCACCGAGTCCGCCGCAGGACCGACACCCGTGGGAGCGCCGCATGCCCGGCCCAGCACAGCAGCCGTCCACCCCCCGTCCCGCCCAGCCGGAGGCCGCCGCCGCGCCCGGCAGCGCCGAGGCCCCCGCCCCCGCCGCCGCCGTCGCCGAGGCGGCCGAGGCGGCCGACGCGGCCGACGCGGCCGGGAACGGTGCGGAGGCGGCCGATGTGATCGTGGTCGGCGCGGGCCCGGCCGGTTCCACCGCCGCCTACCACCTGGCCCGCACCGGCCTGGACGTCCTGCTGCTGGAGAAGTCCGCCTTCCCCCGCGAGAAGGTCTGCGGCGACGGCCTGACCCCCCGCGCCGTCCGGCAGCTGATCGACCTCGGCATCGACGTCTCGGAGTCCGCCGGCTGGCTGCACAACCGAGGCCTGCGGATCGTCGCCGGCGGGCGCCGGGTGGAACTCGACTGGCCGAAGCTGTCCGCCTTCCCGGGCTTCGGGCTGGTCCGGCGCCGCGCCGACTTCGACGAACTGCTCGCCCGCCGCGCCGCCGCGGCCGGCGCCCGCCTGGTGGAGCGGGCCAACGTCGCGGGCCCGGTGCTCGACGAACGGACCGGCCGGATCACCGGCGTCACCGCCCGGCTCGGCGAGGAACGCCGGCCCGTCGTCTACCGGGCACCCCTGGTGGTCGCCGCCGACGGCAACTCCACCCGGCTCTCCCTGGCGATGCAGCGCTACCGGCGCACCGACCGTGCGATGGGCGTCGCCTACCGCACCTACTTCACCACCCCGCGCCACGAGGACCGCTACCTGGAGGCCTGGCTCGACCTGCGTGACCTCGCCGATCCGGCCCGCCGGCTGCTGCCCGGCTACGCCTGGGTGTTCGGCATGGGCGACGGCACCGCCAACGTTGGCCTGGGCGTCGTGGACACCGGCGCGGTGCCCCGCGACGTGGACTGGCGGCACCTGCTCCGGCGCTGGTGCGAGGACCTGCCGGCCGAGTACGGCTACCACCCCGAGGCCGTCACCGAGCCGATCCGCGGCTCGGCCCTCCCGATGGGGCTGAACCGCCGACCGCACTACGCCGACGGCCTGTTGCTGGTCGGGGACGCCGGCGGCACGGTCAGCCCGGCGACCGGGGAGGGCATCGCCTACGCGATGGAGTCCGGCCGGTACGCCGCCGAGGCGATCGTCCAGGCCCTCGCCCGGCGCACCGACCGCGGCCGCGACCTCGCCCTGCGCGCCTACCCGCAGGCGCTGCGCGCCGCCTACGACGGCTACTTCGCGCTCGGCCGGCTCGCCGCCGCGGCGCTGAGCCGCCCGCGTCTGGTGGGCGCCGCCGGGGCGGCCGGACTGAGCAGCCCGGCCCTGCTGCGGGCGGCGTTCCGGCTGATGGTCAACCTGACGGAGCCCAACTCCCGCGACGCGCTCGACCGCCTGCTGCACCTCCTCGGCCGCCTGGCCCCCAGCAGCCGGGGCTGACCCCGCGCCGCAGGGGGACCGTTCCGCGCGCCCCCGCCCGACGCCCGCCGGCCGGGGGTGCCCCCGGGTGTTCAGCTCACGAGTCACGTCCAGAGTTGTTCGCGCCCGACCGTGACCAGCGGCCTGGGGCCGCTCGTCAGCAGCTTCGGCCGGAGGATTGACCGAGCAGTCCGGACTCCTCGCCCGGGCCGCAGCGGGTTCGGGCGCGTGGAAGGTTTCGTCGCGGAACGGGGGCCCGCCGTGCGGTCTCCGTCGCACGCCTGTCCGGTGCGAACCGTCGGGCTCTCCCTAGTCGCTGAACCAGGCGCGTCCGTCGGCGGACAGGAACGCCCGCAGCACGAAGCCGCCGAGGGCGATGCCGGCCAGCGCGGCGAACGAGCCGGTCACCACCAGGAGCACCCCGGCGGCGACGGACAGCGCCTCGATCACGGCCACCGTCGTCCTGGTCCAGGCGGCCCGGCGCGAGGCGAGGCCCGCGCAGGTGCCGAGCAGCAGGGCGAGCAGCACGGAGGTCATCGCGACGAAGCGCACCAGCGCGACCTCGTCGCCCTGGTTCCGGCCGAGGGCCCCGAGCAGCAGCAGGCCCGAGCAGCCGCTGAGCGCGGCGTGGATCCACACGCACACGACCGCCCGCCGGATCGACGTCGGCATCCGCCGCGCGGCGCACTGGTCCGTCATCGCTGACCACCCCCGGTCGTCGAGCGGCCGTGGCCGGTGGCCGGGCCGTATCGGCGAGGATCGGGCCGGCCCGGGCGGCTGTCAATGGAACTGATGCGTTGTCCGGCGGCTCCGGCACGGTCCGCCGCTGGTTGCGGCGGCTGCGCCGGGTCCGAGGCTGGGGGCGCGACCCTCCAGTGTGCGCGCCCCCGGAGCCTGGCGTGCGCGGTTGGCCGAAACCGGGGGATCCGGATCCGTTGTGGGCTCCTGTGGTTGACGCACGGTCAGATGATCCGCTTGCCTGGTGTCGGCCCGGACGCGGAGGGTGACGGATCGCGCTCCGGCCCGCCCCCCATCGCCATCACCTCACGACGGAGAAGACGTGCGCCTTCGCCTGCTCGCCGTGCCGCTCGCCGCGGTCGTCGCCCTGCTCGCCCCGACCACCCCGGCCCTCGCCGCCGGGGCGGCCGCCACCCCGTCCGGCGAGTGCTCGACGGCGGACTTCCACGGCGACCCCCGCCTCGGCCCCGCCGACCTGCCGACCACCGGCACGGTCGGCCGCGAGCTGATCGGCTACCACCGCACCGGTGGCCTCGCCGAGGACAAGTTCCTCGCCACCTACCACAGCCCCACCGCCAACAACGGCAGCCCGGGCTGGATCTACCCGCCCGCCAACGGCTACGTCACCCTGCCCGACGGCACCCCGGTCGAGTTCGAGATCACCCTCTACCCGAACCAGCGGATCGACCGCTACGGCAGCGAGTACGGCTCCTTCCTCGCCCCCGAGGGCCTGCCCTACGCCAGCCGCTCGATCCCGCCGCAGAGCCTGGACAGCAACCCGGCCGCGACCTGCAACTACCACGACTACAAGGTGCTGAAGCCCCTCCGGGTGCACGCGGGCCCGATCGCGCCCTGGTTCGGCCAGCCCGGCTACGGCCTGCAGTACCAGCTGGACGCCGCCCTCGTCCCCAACGGCCCGGACCGGCTGAACGTGCTCTGGCTCGTGGACAACGGCTACCTCGCCCGGATCTGACGCCCCCGGTGCGGCGGCGGCCCCGGGCCCCGGCCACCCGGTGCCGCCGTCGCGCCGGGCCCGCGGCCGCACCGGTCCTCCGGCGACGACAAATCCGTTGCCGGTGAGGACAGCGGGAGGTAGGAAGATCGTATGAGCACCGCACCTGCCACCACCCCGGTCACCGCACCTGCCACCACCCCGGTCACTGCACCGGTCACCACACCGGTCACCGCCCCGGTCACCGAACCGCCCGCCGACAGCCGCGCCTTCGTCCCGGCCACGCTCGACCTGGGCGACTTCGTGCTGCGTCCGTGGGGGCCCGGACTGGAGGTGCGGGGCGGCGCGGTGGCACGGCTCACCGAGGCGGCCGCCGATCCGGAGATCGCCCTCTGGAACCCGCTGCGCGCCTCGGACCTGGTCCAGGCGCAGGCGTCCATCGACCGCTGGGCCGCGGGCTGGGAGAACGGCAGCCTCGGCTACTTCGCGATCCTGGACGCCGCCGACGCCGAACTGCTCGGCACCATCGCCCTGCGGTGGACCGACCGCGCCGACGGCCTCGCCATGGTCGGCTACTGGCTGCTCCCGTCCGCCCGCGGCCGCGGCATCGTCACCCGGGCCACCCGGGCGATCACCCGCTGGGGCTTCGACACCGCCGGTGCCCGCCGGATCGAACTCGCGCACGCGGTCGACAACCCCGCCTCCTGCCGCGTCGCCGAACGCTGCGGCTTCCCCCTCGAAGGCACCCTCCGGGCCTCCTTCCGCTTCGGTGACGGCCTCCACCACGACGAACACCTCCACGCCCGCCTCGCCACCGACCCCTGGCCCACCGGGCCCGACGCCTGAGCACACCGGTCCCGGCGGGCAGTTCCGGTGGCTGGGGCCGCGCGGTCCCGGCGTGTCCGCGCCCCCGCCCCGGGTGGGCAGGGGGCGGGGTGAGGGGTGCGGGCCTAACCTGGAAGGGCGCGCCCGGTGCGTGGTGCGGAACGGGAACGGTGGGCCATGACGGTCATCTCGGCGGCACTCTTCGGGGCCGATTGGCGTGGAACGTCACACGGTTCCGCCGAGTTGCCGCGCGAGTGCGCCGCCCGCGGGTGGACCGTGGTGCTGACCGCCCCCGGGCCGGCCGAGGCGCCCGCGCTCGTTGTGACCGATCCCGGCCACGACCCGGTCCGGGCCGCGCTCGACCTGGTGGACGGCGAGCCCGCGCACGCGGTGTTCGTCGCCGGGAGCGCGTCCGAGGTCCGGGCCGCGTGCCGGGCCGGGGTGGCCTGCGTCGCCGTGCTCGGCGCCGGTGCCACCGCACCCGAGCTGCGGGCGGCGGGCGCCGTCGAGGTGCACCGCGACGCCGCGGCCCTGTTGCGCGCGTTGGACGACAGCCTGCTCGCCCGGCCCCGGGCGTTCGGTGACCGCCGTCCGACCGCTTCGACCGCCTCCGCGGGCCGGAGCGGCTAGCCCGCACCCCGCCGGGCACTCGCCCGGACGGGAGGACGTCGTCACCGGAAGTGCCGGAGGTGACCGAGATGGACGGACCCGCGCTGAGCGGACGGGAGCGTCGGCTCCTGGCCGAGATCGAGGGTGAACTGCGTCGGGACACCCGGCTCGACCGGCGATTGAGCACCATGGGTGCGAAACGCCCGAGCCGGTTGGGGAGCGCGTTGTGCGGCCTCGGCCGCCGGGTGCCGGTCGGGGTGCTGATGACCGCACTGGTGATGTCGGCGATCTGCCTCAGCGTCGCGGTGCGCAAGCCCACCGCGACCATGGCGATCGCGGCCGCCGTGGTCTGGGTCGGCAGCGTCGCGCTGGCGGCCGGACTCTCGGCCCTGCTGCACCACCGTCGGCGCGGCGGCGCGGAGACGGCGGACGACCTGCTGGACGGCGGGTACCGGGAGCCGCGGAGCCGTGGGTGGCCGGGGGAGCCCGCGGACGGCGACGGCCGCCGGGACGAGCGCCGGGACCGTCCGGACCGCCGCGAGCGACGGCCGTGGGACCACCCGGAGATGTGACCACCCGGAGTTGTGATGACCACCGATCTGTGGGAGTACCGCCCGGGCTCCCACCATGCCGCCGACCTGACCCTGGTCGGCTACGACGTCGAGGCGACCGACGGCCCGCTGGGCCACGTCGACCAGGACGCCGGCGACCACCTGCTGGTGGACACCCGGCCGTGGGTGCCGGGCGCCCCGGTCCTGGTGCCGGTCGGGCTGGTCTCCCGGATCGACCACCTGGAGCTGGTCGTCCACCTCGACTGCCCGCGGGCCCGGGTGCGCTCGGCGCCGCCGCCCGCCGCCATCGACCGGGCGGGCCGCGAGCCGGCCGTCCACGGCCTGTCGCGGGAGGGCCGGGCCGTGCTGGACGCGCACTACGCGCGGGTGGCGGAGGCCGGACGGGGAGGACGGCGGCGGGGGTGAGCCGGGTGGAGTTCGTCGCCCTCACCGGCCGCACGGTCGCCTTCCTGGTCGCGCCCGAGGGCGTCGAGCAGGCCGAACTGACCTCCTCGTGGCAGGCCGTCGCCGAGGCGGGCGGCACGCCGCGGCTGGTGTCCACCCGGCCCGGACGCGTCCAGGCGTTCCGGCACCTGGACCGGGCGGACACCTTCCCGGTCGACGACGTGGTCGGCGTGGCGGAGCCGGCCGGCTACGACGCGCTGGTCCTGCCGGGCGGTGTGGCCAATCCCGACGCGCTGCGGCTGCACCGGGCGGCCGTCGCCTTCGTGCACGAGCTTGCCGCCACCGGCCGGCCGGTCGCGGTGATCTGCCACGGTGCGTGGACGCTCATCGAGGCGGACGCGGTGCGCGGCCGCACCCTCACCTCCTGGCCGAGCATCCGCACCGACCTGGTCAACGCCGGCGCCTTCTGGGTCGACGAACCGGTCCACGTCTGCCGGGACGGGCCAGGGGCGCTCGTCTCCGGCCGGAGGCCGGCCGACCTCCCGGCGTTCAACGAGGCACTGGTGACGGAGTTGGCCCACACCCACCCGCTCGGCGGCCCGCACCCGCCCTGGCCGGTCGCGCATGAGGCGGCCCCCTCCCGCCACGTGGCGGCGCCGGACGAGGCCGGCCGGGGAGGTGGTGGACCGGCAGCGTGACGCTCAGGCCGGTGGTGCGGCGGGGTCGAGGGGTCGATGGGGTCGGGGGAGGTCAAGTGGGGTCGGGGGAGGTCAGCCGAGGAAGCGGTGCACCGGTGCCAGGCTGACCGGCAGCTCGTCGCTCACGTCGATGGTGTGGACGTAGGTGACGGGGGCGCGTCGCTCGCCGTCCGGGTCGGAGAAGCGGATCATCACGTCCTGGCAGTCGGAGCCCGCCCGGCAGCGCGGGGTCCTGGCGACGGTGATCGCCTCCAGGGTGTAGAGGCGGGGCGGGGCGGGGCCCTCCTCGGGGCCGCCGGGCACCAGGGCGGCGGAGAGCGGGCCCTCGCCGAGCAGGCCGCCGCTCAGGAAGGACTCCGTCACGGCGTGGTTCAGGGCCCGCTCGGCGGCACTGCGGCCCGGGTTGCGGAGGTGGCGGTAGACCCTGTCGAGCAGCGCGCGGAGGTGCTCGGTCACCCGGTCGTGGTCGAGGTCGTGGTGGCGTTGCCGTTCCGCGGTGTGCACGGCGGCCACGGCGGCAGCGATGAGCGGGGTCTCCGTCCAGCGGGCCAGCCCGACCGAGCTCACCCGGACCACCGGCACGACCTCGCCCGAGAACAGCCGGGCGGAGCGGCCGGTGAGCCGCCCGGGCACGGTGAGCCGGGCGATGCGGCCCGGGTCCCCGGCCGGGAGCGACTGGCCGAGCAGGGTGTCGCGCAGTGCCCGGTGCACGGGGTGCACCGGCGGGGCGGCGGCGATCCGGCGCAGCAGCGCGAGCCGTTCCTCCTCGCTCCCGCCCGGTTCGGGGCCGGGGAGCGGGCCGGACCAGTCCATCGCCACGGCGGCTTCGGCCTCCAGGGCGTAGACCGGCGTGCTGTCGAGCGAGAGCGTCCAGGTCAGCCGGGACGCGGCCCACGGGTTGCGGACGAGGTGGTCGTACAGCTGCCGGACGTCCCCGGGGTCCGGGGGAGGCCCGTCGGGGTCCGCCTCGCCGAGCTGTCGGCGGAAGCCGTCGCGGCGGGCCTCGGAGCGGAAGTCGACGCCGATCCGGCCGACCACGTGGACGGGCGCGTCGTCGCGGACGGCCGCGCCGTCGTGGGGGTCGGTGGCTCCGGGGCTGGGGGTGGGCTCCATGGGTGGCGCTCCCTCGGTGTCGGGTCACGGTGGGTGGCTCCGGTGCGCTGCGCCGCTGCGCCGCTGCGCCGCTGCGCCGCTGCGCCGCTGCGGCGTGCGGCCCGGGCGTGGGCGGGGCTCAGTCGCCGCGCAGCCGGACGAAGAGCGCCGTCGGGGGCCGTCCGGTGACGGTGACCTCGGCGCGCAACGGGGTGCCGAGCGGGCGGACGGAGCCGTACTGCGGATCGTGGACGGGCGCGCCGAGCCGCCCGGCCGCCGCCTCCGCGACCTGCCGGGACTGGGGCGGCGACAGCGGGGGCGAGGAGAGCAGGACCCGGCCGTCGTCCAGCTCCAGGACCACCGCCCGCGGGCGGGCGGGCGGCCCGGTGACGGCGCGCACGGTCGCGTCCACGGTGTCGCCGCGCCGGTACTTCACCCAGACCCGCCCGGCGCCGCGGGCCCGGTACGTGGAGCCGGCGGCCTTGCAGACCAGCCCCTCGACCCCGGTGTCCGCCAGTCGTTCCATCCAGGTCAGCGCCTCGGCCCGGTCGGTGGTCGCCAGCACGGCCTGGACCGGGGGCGGGACGTCGGCCAGCGCCGCCAGCAGCAGGCGCCGCCGGTCGGCCAGCGGCAGCCCCCGGACGTCCCGGCCGGGCAGGGCCAGCACGTCGAAGGCGACCAGCCCGAGCGCCACGTCGTCGGCGGCCCGGGCCCGGCGGGTGCGCAGCAGTTCCTCGAAGGCGAACCGCCCGCCGCGCCAGGCGACCAGCTCCGCGTCCAGCACCAGCCCGGCCGGCAGCCGGGCGACGGCGGCGGCGATCGGCGGGAACTCGGCGGTGAGGTCCCGCCCGGAGCGGGACTGCAGGAACGGCGGGCGCTCCGGACCGCGGGCGAAGGCCACGCAGCGGAACCCGTCCAGCTTCAGCTCGTAGACCACTCCGGAGCCGCCGAGGCCGTCCGCCGGCGGGACGGCGGGCACCGCCGCCGGGCGCATCACCTCCACGGGGGGTTCCAGGACCACCGGGTCCCGGGCGGGGGCGTGGGCGGCGGCGTGGCGCGGCGCGGGCGGGGGAGCCTCGGCCCGGTCCGCCGCCGGGACCTCGCGGGCCGGACGGGACCGACGGACGGGGCGGTCCGGGCCGGCCGTGGTGGCGGCGGGCAGCGGACGGGCGCGTGCCGGGTCGAGGAGGGGCGCGAACAGGTCACCGTGCGCGGTCAGCCGCCCGGGGACGTCGGCGATCGTGAAGACCAGGTCCTCCGCCGAACCGGCCTCGTCCAGCTCCGCCCAGGAGAGCGGGGCCGACACCGTCGGCCGCTGCTGCGCCCGGACCGTGTACGGGGCGGCGGTGGTCTTCTTCGCCGCGTTCTGCGACCAGTCGACCAGCACCCGGCCGGTCCGGCGGGCCTTCGCCATGGTGTGCACCACCAGGTCGGGGTGGGCGGTCTCCAGCTCGGCGGCCAGATGCTTGGCGTAGGCGGAGACCTGCGCGCTCGGTGTCGGCTCCAACGGCACCAGCAGGTGCAGGCCCTTGCCCCCGGAGGTCTTCACCCAGGCCTCCAGGCCGTCCGCCGCGAGCCGCTCGCGCAGCATCCCGGCCACCGTGCGGCAGGTCAGGACGGTCGCTCCGGCCCCCGGGTCGAGGTCCAGCACCAGCCGGTCCGCCAGCCCGGGCGCGGCGGCGTGCCACTGCGGCACGTGCAGCTCCAGGCACCCCAGGTTCACCAGCGAGAGCAGGGCCGCGCCGCTCTCCAGCACCACCTGGTGCAGCTCGCCGCTGCTGCTCGGCACCTCGACCGTGCGCACCCAGCGGGGTGTCCCGGGCGGCGGGTTCTTGGCGATGAAGACCTCGGCCGCCACGCCGTCCGGGGTGCGGAGGAAGGAGACCGGGCGGTCGTGCAGATGGGGCAGCAACGCGGTGTGGACGGCGGCGTAGTAGCGCAGCACCTCGCCCTTGAGGGTGCCGGTCTGCGGGTAGTACACCTTGTCCAGGTGCGAGAGCGCGAGGGTGCGCCCGTCGACCACCATCTGCGGCATCGCCGCCTCCGAGGCTGCGCGCGTCCCGGCCGGGCCGGGTCCGTTGCGGCCAGTCTGCCCGCGGCGGGGGCGTGGCGCGAGCCGTTCCGGGCCGCGCGGGTCACGGCCCGATCAGGTCCAGCGCGGTGCGGAGCAGCGTCTCGTCGGTGTCCGGCGCGCGCTCGCCGGCCACCCCGGAGCGGAACAGCGAGGCGCCCTCGACCAGCATCACGAACACCCCGGCCCGGGCCCGCCGCTCGGCCTCCGGCATTCCGGGGCGGCGGCGGGCGAGGAACGCGGCCACCTGCTCGCGGTAGTCGTCGTAGAACCCCCGGACGGCACCGGCCACGGCCGCGTCCCGGGCGGCCAGCGCCCACAGCTCGGCGAACAGCCGCACCAGCCGGGCGTCCTCCTGCTCCGCCAGCAGTGCCCCCACCACCGCCGAGGCGGGGGCGTCGGTGCCGAGCAGCGGGGCCAACCGCTCCGCCGACCGCCGCAGCACCCGCTCCAGCACCGCCGCCACCAGGTCGGCGTGGGTGGGGAAGTAGTACTGGAGGTGGCCCAGCCGCACCCCGGCCGCCGCCGCCACGGCCCGCATCGTCAGCTCCGGCCCGCCCTCGGCGACGAGCACGCCCTCCGCCGCGTCGAGCAGCGCCTCCCGCCGCTCCGCCCCCTTCCGCCCGCGCGCCGGACCGGGGGAGGCGGGGGCGGGGGCCCGGTCGGGGTCAGGGGTGTCGGGTGGGGTGGTGTCCCGTATCCGTGCCGCCTTCGGGCCGCGGGCCCGGCCCCGGGGCGGGCCGGCGGTTCCGGCGGGGGCGGGCGAGGCGGGGTGGGCCGGGGTGCCGGCGCCGGGTGTGGGGCTCATGCGGCAGCATTCAAGCCCGTGGCGGCGCGGATGTCGACCGTGACGCCGAGGGCGGCGAGGGCGGGCAGGACCAGCGAGGGGCGGGGCGTCTGCTCCGGAAAGGAGACACCGGCCGGGGCCGGTGCCGAGCCGTCCGTGCCGAGCGCCCGGCGCAGGGCGAGCAGACCGCCGACGGCGGTGAGGTGGGCCTGGCCGGCGCGGTCCTCGACGACGGAGGCGAGGGTGCGGTCGCCGCGGGTGACGTCGATCCGCAGGAGCGCGGTGCCGCCGTCGCCGGGGGAGTACAGCAGGGCGCGGCGGGCGGACTGCCAGCGCTCGCCCCGGCCCCAGCGGAAGAAGCCGGTGTGCTTGGCGGCCAGCAGGGCACGGGTGCTGAGGCCGGAGCTGAAGCCGATCCGGGTGGTGGCGGTGCCGGCGCCGAGGGTGAGCGGCAGGGTGAACTGCTCGGGCGTGTCGATCCGGGCCACCCGGGTGGGGCGGGCGCCGATCCGGACGGTGCCCACGTCGCCGAGCGGGGCGACGGTGCGCCGGTGCCCCGCGCGGACGACCTCGAAGTCCAGCCCCAGCCGGTCCATGAACTCGACCGAGTCCGCACCGGCCCGGTCGGCGAGGTCCCAGCGGATGGCGGTCTCCACCCGGTCCGCGCCGCCGAGCCGCTCCGCCAGCGCGGCGGCGACCAGGCTGACGACGCCGCCCATCCAGGCGGAGGAGAGCAGCACCGGCGCGGTGGGGCGCAGCAGCGCGGCCACGGTGGCGGCGCGCTGGAGCCGGGTGGTCCAGCGGGTGACGTCGGCGTACGGCACGCCGCCGGCCGCCGCCGCCCGCAGCACCCGGTCGTCGGGGTCGTTGACCACGCCCACGACGGCCCGGACCGCGGCGTCGAACGGCTCCGGATCGGCGAGGTCCCAGCGGCGGGCCTCGGCGTGCGGGGCTCCGCCGAGGTCGCGGACGAGCGCCGCTCCCCGTTCCACGGAGCGGCCGGTGAGCAGGACGGGGTGCTCGTCGGCGGCCACCAGGCGGGCGAGTTCGGCGCCGACCGTCCCGTAGCCGCCGACCAGCAGCACCGGCCCCTGCGGGTCGTGGGTGAGCGTGTCGACGGTGGCGGGAGCGAGGACGCGGGCGTCCGGAGAAGAGGTCATGGAGTAAAAATAGGTCCCCCGACCTAAAAATATTGTCAAGGTGCTGGGCCGGTCACCAGGGCATGGGCGTCGGCGACCAGGTCCTCGATCCGCTCCCAGTCGAGCGGTGCCACGTCGAGGCGGACGCCGACTTAGCCCCGGTGGCCGACGTAGGGCGGCCGGAAGAACTGCTCCGGTTCCTCGGCGACCAGGAACTCCTGCGCTCCGGCGGCCGCCGGACACCAGAACGCGAGACGGTCGTCGTGGTGGTGATCGGCGAGCATCGCGAACACCCGTGCCCGGCGGCCGGCTCCGGCGAACCAGGTCGGTTCGCCGTGGCTGAGCCGCTCCTCCACCTCCGGCAGCGCCAGGCAGACGGCCCGCAGCCGCTCCACCGTCACCACCGGCCCGCCGGGCGGGGCGTCCGGCGGAGCGCCGCCGGGCCGGGTGCCCTGCGGCCGGATGTCCCGGGGCTGGGTGCCACGGGGCGGTGCGTCTTCGGGCGGCGCCTCCTCGGGTGTCGTGCGAGGGCCCACGACTCAGCCCGCCGGGTGTCGAGGGGCACCCGGGTAGGTGCCGAAGTACCAGTGGTTGCCCTCCGGGTCGGCGGCGGCGAAGTCGCGCGATCCGTAGTCGGTGTCGAACGGTGCGGTGGTGATCCGCGCCCCGGCGGCGACGGCCCTCGCGTGCAGCGCGTCCGGGTCCGCCGTGACCACGTACGCGGTGAACGTTCCCGGGCCGCCGGGCCAGGGCTCGCCGCCCTCCGGCGTCGGCCGGTCGGAGCCCAGCATCACCCCGCCGCCCTCCGGCCAGGCGAGTTCCGCGTGGGCCACGAACTCGCCCTCGCCGTAGGCGACGACCTGCTCGAATCCGAACGCCTCCGACAGGAAGCGGATCAGCGCGCGGGCGTCGCGGGCGCGCAGGCTCGGCCAGACCTGCGGCGCGGGCGCCGTTCCGCTCTCCGTGTTGTCCGTGCTGCTGGTGTCCATGGCGGGTGTCTCCTCGGGTCGTGCGGTGACCGGCTCCGGACGGGCACCGGGCCGGACCGCCGTCATGCCTCCCACTCTGGCGCGGGCCCGGTGGCCCCGCCTTGAACGTTTCGGAACTTCGCCGCGCCCGGCCCCTCCTCGGCCAGCCAGACGCTCGGTGCACACCCGGCCAGCGCGCGGAACTCGCGGGCCAGATGGGCCTGGTCGGCGTACCCGCAGCTCGCCGCCAGCTCCGCCAACCGGGGCGCCGGGCCGGGTGCGGCCAGCAGCCGGCGGGCCCGGTCGAACCGGATCACCCGGGCGGCGGCCTTGGGACTGAGGCCGGTCTCCCGGCGGAACCGGTCCAGCAGGTGCCGCCCGCTCCAGCCGGTCTCCCGGGCGAGCGCCGCCACCGGCAGCACCCCGCCGCTGCGCCGTAGCGCGTGCCACGCCTGGACGACCTCCGGCGGCACCTGGCCGGACGGTCGCGCGAGCCGCAGCAGCGCGCCGTCCAGCGCCGCGAACCGCTCCGCCCAGCCGCGGGCCTCCTGGACCGCCTCCTGGAGGTGCGCGACCGCCGCCCCGAGCACCGCCTCGGCCGGGACGTCCAGCCCGGACAGCTCCCCGGCCGGCAGCCCGAACAGGGCTCGGGCCGCCAGCGGGTGGACGGCGAGCTGGATGCCGGACTGCCGGCCGTCGTGGCTGATCAGGGCGGGAGCCGTGTGCAGGCCGCTGAGCAGGGTGGCGTACCGGCCGGGCGGCTGTCCCGGGTCCGGGTGGCCGGCCATGGTGATCGGCTCGTCCAGGGTCAGGATGAAGGTCAGGTACGGGGACGGCAGGCCGCGGTGCAGGGCGGGCGGCAGACCGCGCTGGCGGTAGCCCGAGTACCAGGCCACGTACGGGCGCAGTGCCGTGGCCGGCCGCACCCGGACCGCCTCGTCGACCAGGTCGTGGCCGGCCGTCCCCGTGCCGGGCGGCGCCCCGGCGGACTCCTCCGTCACGCCCCCAGTATCGGCCCGCCGCGCCGCCCCGGCACCGGCCCGGAGCCGGGGCGGGCGGTGACCGCGGGTAGCCCAGGGCCCGATGCGCTCGCGGACCGTCGGCGGCGTGCATAGCGTGGGAACACCGGAACACCCGGTGCTCGGGGGAAGACCCGGAGGAGGAGTCCCCGTGACCACTGCCCGAGACATCATGCATCCCGGCGCCCAGTGCATCGGCGCCGAACAGAGCCTCGCCGACGCCGCCCGGATGATGCGCGACATGGGTGTCGGCGCCCTCCCGATCTGTGGTGACGACCAGAAGCTGAAGGGCATCATCACCGACCGCGACATCATCGTCCGATGTATCGCGGAGGGAAAGGACCCGTCCACCACGAAGGCCGTGGAACTGGCCGGCCACCTGCACTGCGTCCGTGCCGAGGACGGCATCGACGCCGTGCTCCAGAAGATGGAGCAGCACCAGATCCGCCGCATCCCGGTGATCGACGGCGACCGGCTGGTCGGCATGATCAGCGAGGCGGACCTGGCGACGGGCCACCGCGAGGGCCAGCACCTGACGGACCAGCAGATCATCGACTTCATGGACAGCGTCTACATGAAGCGGTGACGCCGGCCGCCCCGGAGGACTCCCGCGTCGAGCCGCGCGGGAGTCCTCGCTGGTCCCGCCGCCTCCATCGCTGTCGCCGTGGTGGACGTCGGGGCGTACGTAGGGGCACTCGTTCTGGCGGAGCGTCGTCGATTCGTTCCTCATGGGTGGTCCCTCCTCGGTCGCCGAACCTGACACCCAAGACGCTAGAGGTCGGCCAAGGGGGCCAAGAAGTGCCGAATTGCACATGTTCGCGAGGGTCGGGCCAGGGCCGTCCATGACCTTCGGCCTGTCTTTCGGCCGGGGAGGGGAGGGGGCCGGGAATGCGGGTACAGTCCCCGGCGGTGGTCGGGACCGGCCCGGTCGGCACGCGGGGAGGGCGGATGGAACAGCGCGCAGTGCGGTGGATCCCGCCCGTGCTCTACACGGTGGTCCTGGCCGGTGGCTTCTCCCACGAGGCGCTCGCCGCAGGGGAGTTCGGCGGTGCGCGGCTCGCCGTCTTCGCCGCGGGCCTGCTGGCCCTGCTCGCCCTGGAGTCGCCGGGACCGGGCCGCGCGCCGGCCGCGGCGCTGCCCCCGGAAGTGCTGCTGGCGGTGCGGGTGGTGCTGTTCGCGGCGGTCGCGGTGGTGGACGGCTCCGGGGTGTCGTGGGTGCTGTTCGTGCTGGTGCCGTTCACCGCGTACCCGGCCTTCGGGCGGCGGGTGGCGTTCGGCTGCGCCGCCGGGTGCGTCGCGCTGCTGCCGGTCGCCCTGACCGTCCTGGAGCCGGGGTGGTGGGCGCGGCCGGCCCACGGGTCGGACGTGCTGATGTTCGGCCTCGCCCTGGCGCTGGCCCTGTCGACGGCCGGGGCGGCGGTCCGTGAGCAGGAGGTGCGGGCGCGGTTGGGCGAGTCGCACGAGCGGCTGGCACGCTGTGCGGAGCGGGTCGCCGAGCTGTCCGCGGCCGAGGAGCGCTACCGGCTCGCCCGGGAGGTCCACGACAGCCTCGGCCGCCATCTCGCGGCCCTCGGAACGCAGTTGGAGCAGGCCGAGACGTTGCGGACGCTGGATCCGGCGGCATCGGCGCGCGCTGTCGCGCAGGCGCGCCGCTCGGCCGGGCTGGCGCTCGCGGAGGTCCGCGGGTCGGCGGGCGCGCCGGACGAGGACCGCCCGTTCTCGCTGGTCCGCTCGCTCACCGGCCTCGCGCGGAATCTCGACGACGACCGGCTGACGGTGGAACTGACCGTCACCGGGGACGAGTCGGGACACGATGCCGGGACGCTCACCACCCTCTACCGGGCCGCCCGGGAGGCCGTGGCCGACGCCCGCCGGCACGGGCGGGCGACCCGGGTGGAGATCCGGCTCACCCTGGACGGTCCGGCCGCCCGGCTGACCGTCACCGACAACGGGGGGAGGTCCGCCCGGGGCGCCGAACCGGGCCGCGGTATAGGCGGGATGCGCCGGCGGTTGGCGCGGCTCGGCGGCCGCGCGGACGCCGGTGCGGAGGCCGGTGCGGACGCCGGCCTCGCGAGGCGACGGAACCGCGGCCATCGGTGACAACGGTCACGGTGCGCAGGTGCGCCCCGCGGGCCGGGGAGCCCTGACGTCACAGCAGGAAGCTCAGACGATCGTCCGCCACGCCCGGTGCGATCTCGATGATCTCCGGCGTGACGACGTCCTGGGCGACGAACGGGTCCTCGTCGACGCGCTTGTGCAGGTCCTCGGGCGAGGTGTTGTGGGCGAGGACCGCGCCGCCGAGCATGGCCAGTTCGTCGGCCTGCTCGGCGTGCCCGAGCCGCGTGAACCGTTCGCGACCGTCCCAGACCGTCAAGCTGTTGACACCACCGGGACCACGGCCCGGCGGCCCCGGCAGCCCGGCGGCCCGGCGGGCGGGGCAGGAAGGCAGGCGGGCGCGGCGCCGGGGACCGCCCGGCACCGCGCCCGCCCCGGCCGCCCGCAGCCGGCCGGCCGTTCAGCCGGTCAGCAGGTGAGCACCGGCGCCGCCCAGTCGGCGTGGTCGCTGTTGGTGCCGTCACCGCCGTCCGTCACCACCAGCCGCAGCTCGTTGGCCCCGGCCAGCGCCGCGGTGAGGTGCCCCACCCCGGAGGCGGCGGTCATCCGCCCGCTGTCGGCGACCTTGGTGTCGTCGGCGTAGATCTGGAAGGAGACCGAGCCCCGGCCCTGCGCCTCGGCGTCCACGCCCACATCGGTGCTGAGCGCGGAGCAGGAGCCGCCGAGGTAGTAGACGATCTCGCTGAACGCGTTCACGCCCAGGCCCTTGGCGTACGTGGTGGTCCCGATGGTGATCGCGGAACCGTCACGGGCCTGGTTGCCCCCGTTGCTCATGTCCCGCTCGACCGGGCCCCAGCTGTTCCCGGCGGCGGACCAGGCGAGGTCGGACAGCTGGTGCGTCCCTGCGGCCGGGCCGCTGCCGCAGGCGATCCGGACGTTCGCCCAGTCGGCGTGGTCCCAACTGGTGCCGTCACCGCCGTCGGTGACCACCAGGCGCAGCTCCTGGGCCCCGGTGAGGTCTGCGGTGAGCCGCTTCGCCGGGTCCCGGCCGGTGACCGGTCCGCTGTCGGCGGCCTTCACACCGTCGGCGTAGACCTGGAACGCCACCGAGCCGTTGCCGTACGCGTCGTCGTCGATCCCCACGTCGGTGACCAGGTTGCGGCAGGTGCCGCCCAGGTGGAAGCCGATCTCGCTGGGGGCGTGCACCCCCAGGCCGTAGGGGTACGCGACGCCGCGGACGGTGATGGTCGTCCCATCGCCGGCCAGGTGGTCGCCGTTGCTGCGGTCGCGCTCCACCGGGCCCCAGTAGTTGGAGACGGAGGTGAACGGAAGGTCGCTCAGCCGGGTCACCCCGGTGGGCGGGGCGACCGGCGAGCCCGGGGTGACCCGGAACATCGCCGTGCCGTGCCCCGGCACGACGGCGCTGATCGCCCCGCCGCTGGTCGTGCTCTGCTTGGTCCACAGGTCCTTGACCGTGTACGACGCGGCGCCGCCGATACCGACGGCCTGCGCGGTGGTGCTGATGGTGGCGTCGTAGGAGCCCTCGTTGGTGAGGGTCACCGAACGGCTGCCGTCCGCCAGCGGCTTGCTCATCACCACCAGCCCGTTCTCCCGGGAGACCACGGCGCCCTGCCGGCCCAGCGGGTCCTGGTCCACCGCGATGACGTCCTTGTTGGTCAGGATCTCCAGCGTCTCCGGCTCCGCGGTGCGCAGATCGGTGCCGATCATCAGCGGGGCGGCCATCTGCGCCCAGAGGCTGAAGTGGGTCCGGTACTCGGTGCCGGTCATGCCGCCGTTGCCGACCTCCAGCATGTCCGGGTCGTTGAAGGCACCGGGCTTGGCGTAGTTGGCCAGGCCCTGGTTGGCCTGCGCGATGGAGATCATGCTCTGCCAGTTGTCGCTGATGTCACCGGTGGTGCGCCAGGAGTTGCCCACCGGCTGCGCCCAGTTCCACGGCCCGGTGCTGCCCCACTCGCAGATGCTGTAGAGGATCGGCCGTCCGGTCCGCTTCAGTGCCTCGCCCATGGTCCGGTACCGGGTCTGCGCATCGGCGCCCTGGTTGTGGCAGTTGTCGTACTTCAGGTAGTCGACGCCCCAGGACGCCCACAGATCCGCGTCCTGCTGTTCGTGGCCGAGACCACCGGGGAAGCCCTTGACGTCGCAGGTGTGGTCGCCGGCGCTGGAGTAGATGCCGAACTTCAGCCCCTTGCCGTGCACGTAGTCGGCGAGCGCCTTGATGCCGTGCGGGAAACGGACCGGGTCGGGCACCAGGTTGCCGGCCCCGTCGCGCTGGGGCAGCGCCCAGCAGTCGTCGAGGTTGATGTACTGGTAGCCGGCGGCCTTGAGCCCCTTGTCGACGAAGAGGTCGGCGATGCCCTTGATCATCGCCTCGTTGAACTGGTCCCCGCAGTAGGTGGAGTTCCAGTTGTTGAAGCCCATCTGCGGGGTGAGGTTGAGCCCGTTGTCGAGGGCCGCGGCCGGTGGTGCGGTGGCGAGTTGGAGCCCCACGGTGAGGGCGCCGCCGCCGGTCGCCAGGGTGAGCGCGGTCAGTGCGGCCGCGAGGCGGCGGCCCGGCCGGGCGGGTGGGATGCGCAAGAGTCCTCCAGGTGAGGGAACCGAAAGGCGGGTGCGGGAACCGAAAGGGCGGGCCGGGGGAGTCGGCCCGGTTCGGAAGTCGGAAGTCGGAAGTCGGAAGTCGGGGGCCGGGGGCGGGGCCGGGGCCCCGGCCGGTCAGTTGAGCAGTGTCCAGGCCTGGCCCGCTGCGGCCGGGGCCGGTGTGCTCAGCACGACCGCCGAGGTCGGCGCGGCCTGCGGGGCGTCCAGGGCCAGCCCGGTGGCGACGTTGGTGATGGTCAGCGCGCCGGTGGCCGTGTTCTGCAGCACCCGCCACTTCTGGTGCGGGCTGTCGGGGTCCCAGCGGTTGAGCACCCAGGCGGCCGAGCCGGTCCCGTTGCCGCCGGTCAGCGTGCCGTGGACCTGGGTGGGCGTGTCGCAGTTGTCGGTGATGCGCACGGTGCCGTCGGGGTTGGGGGTGAACTTCCACTGCTCCGAGGTGTGCCAGTCCCACCAGGTGTTGATGTCGGTGGTCGAGCCGTCCGGCGCGGCGCACATGCCCCGCACCTCCAGCGCCTGCCCGCCGGTGCCGCCCGCGGCGATGCCGTGGTAGCGGCCGTCGCCGACGACCGCGGCCGGGACGGTGGTGGGCAGCGCCCTGAGGCGGTAGAACGCGACGCCGTGCGCCGGCACCCAGGAGCCGACGGCGCCGGTGAAGACGCCGGTGGCGCCCGTCCAGAGGTCCTTGACCGTGTAGCCGGGCTCCGTCAGCCCGAGGTCGGTGAGCGTCCTGGTGATGTACTGCCAGCCGGACGGGTCCTGGTTGACCAGCAGGACGGCGGTGTCGCCGTCGGCGAGTCGGCGCTTGAGCACGACCGGTGCGGTGGCGGCGGCGGGCGGGGCGCCGACCAGGGTGGCCGGCTTGCCGAGGCGGTCCTGGTTCACCGCGATGACGTCGGCGTTCTTGTACATCGCCAGGGCGGTGTCACTGACGCCGGTGCTCCAGGTGACGCCCCGGTCGGTGTGCCGGGAGTCGGCCGCGGTGCGCAGGTCGGCGCCGAGGATGAACGGGGAGGCCATCATCGCGACGATCGACAGCTCGCTGCGCGCCTCGTCGTCGGTCATCGGCTTGTGGCAGAGGCAGTTGTCGGTGGTGCCGTAGACGCCGTAGGGGGACAGCCAGCCCGCGAACAGCATGTCCATGTCGTTCCAGCTGCCCGGTCGGACGTTGCCCGGGTACGCCAGGGCGGTCCGCAGCTGACCGTTGTAGAGCACGCCGTCCAGGTCGGGGCCGCGGTCGCCGCCGATCCGGCACAGGTTGGCGACCTGGCCGCACCACTTCCCGGTCGGCGCGTAGCCGGGCGCCTCGCGCTCGGGGGTGCCGGCGGCGACGACGACCGGGTCGGTGCGGGCCGGGTCGTCGGCCGCCAGCAGGTACGGGACGCCGGTGTGCACGGGCTGGGCGGAGACGCTCAGGGTGACCCGGGGCCGGTTCTGCGCGGTGGAGGCGGCGTCCAGGGCCCGGCGGAAGTCCTGGGCGCGGGCGTAGAGGGAGCGGGTGAGCTCCCGGCCGGTGCCCTGGGTGTAGTAGTCGTGGCCGTCGGGGCCGATGATCCTCGGTCCGTAGGGGCAGTCGTCGTACTTGACGTAGTCGACGCCCCAGGCCACGAAGTCGGCGGCGTCGGTGCTCTCGTGGCCCAGGCTGCCGGGGCGCCCCTGGCAGGTGGTGTAGGTGGTGGTGGCGTAGAGGCCGAACCTCATGCCCTTGCTGTGCGCGTACCAGGACAGGTAGGCGATGCCGTTGAGCGTGCGGCCGTCGACGGTGCGGGAGGGGAAGCGTGCCGGGTCGGGCACCAGGTGCCCGCTGGTGGGGTCGAGGCCGGTGCCGTCGGTGCCGCTGACGGGGTTGCGGTCGGCGTCGTAGAGCTGCATGGCGCCTTCGGGCGTCTTGGCGAAGTCGGCGCTCTGGCCGTCGCGGTGGCCCAGTGACCAGCCGTCGTCGACGGTCACGGTGTCGTAGCCGGCCGCGACCAGGCCGCGGGCGACCATGAAGTCGATGGTCTGGACGACCTGCTCCTGGGTGACGGCGGTGCCGAGGGTGTTCCAGGAGTTCCAGCCCATGGGCGGGGTGAGGGCCTGTCCGTTCTCGACGGTGACGGCCGCGGGGGCGGGTGTCGGGGCGGCCGTGGGGGCGGCCGTGGCGGGAGCGGCCGCGGGGCCGAGGGCGAGCGTGCCGAGACCGGACGCGGCAAGGGTCAGTGCGAGCAGGGTGCGGGACGCGAAGCGGGGCGCGGTTCTGCGCATGGGCGCTCCAGGGGGCGCGGGTGGGGGCGCATGAGGTTCGCTGGTGAAGGGGAGTCGCGATGGTGCTTTCTGTCTCTTTTTCAAACAGAAAGCAACGCAGCATAGCCATGGCCGGAGTCGACACTCAAGAGGGCCTTTCACTGCCAAGGGGCTTGACGATCCGTCAGGGTGGAGTGTGATATTTCACATCGCGTTGAAATCTGTTCGGTTCTGCTTGATGAGGAGTGGTCCCCTCCATGACCAGAAGCACCAGCCGCCGCGCCGCGGCAGGCTCCCTCCTGCTGGCGCTCGGCCTGACCACGGCGTGCTCCGACGGGCAGGAGACGATCACCGGCAACGCCTCGGTGGCGCCCGTCGGCGGCAAGATCTCGATCACCTACCTGCAGAAGCAGGGGGACCAGGAGTACTTCATCGGCGAGGCCGCCGGCGCCCGGGCCAAGGCCGCCGAACTCGGGGTCGACCTCAAGGTGGTGAACCTCGGCAACGACGCCAACAAGACGGTCAGCGAGGTCCAGGCGGCGGTTGCCCGCAAGGCCGGCGGCGTGATCGTCGTCGTCCCCGACCCGGCCGTCGGACCACAGGTCGTGCGCACCCTGCGGGACGCCGGGATCGCCCTGCTCACCTCCGACGACCAGGTCTGCGCCACCGGACCCGACCCGGCCGCCTGCGCCAAGGCCGACCTGGTGCCGCGGATCGGCTTCAGCGGAGCCCAGATGGGTGCCGAGGTCGGCCGCCGCGCCGCCGAGGAGTACTCCAGGGCCGGCTGGACCGCGGCCGACACCCGGGTCCTGTCGGCCTGGAAGCAGGACGTCACCGTCTGCGGGGACCGCGTCAAGGCGGCCAAGGAGGCCTTCGACGCGGCCGCCCCCGGCGTCCGGACCATCGACGTCGCCACCGACAACACCCCGACCGGCGCACAGGACAAGGTCGCCGCGACCGTCACCGCCAACGCGGGCGTCAAGCACTGGGTGGTGTGGGGCTGCAACGACGAGAACGTGCACGGCGGCGTCACCGCGCTGCAGAACGCCGGCGTCGGCGCGGACGACGTGATCGGCGTCGGCCTCGGGGCCTACCTCGCCTGCAAGGACTGGGGCGCGGGCAAGCCGACCGGGATGAGGGCCGCGCTGTTCATCAACGGCAGGGAGGTCGGCGCGCTCGCCGTCCAGGCGATGTACGACAAGCTCAGGAGCGGCAAGGAGCTCCCGGCCGAGCTGTTCGCGCGCGCCACCATGGTCGACGCCGCCACCTGGCAGGGCGCGGGAGTCACCTGTGGCTGACCGGGCCGCCGAGGGGCCGTCCGCCGAGGGGCCGTCCGTCGAGGGGCCGTCCGTCGAGGGGCCGTCCGCCGAGGGACCGTCCGCCGAGGGACCGCCGGTCGGCACCGGCGTCCTGGCCGTCACCAAGTCCTTCGGCGCCGTCCGGGCCCTGAGCGGCGTCACCCTCGACTTCCCCCGCGGCACGGTCACCGCGCTGATGGGCGAGAACGGCGCCGGCAAGTCCACCCTGCTGAAGATCCTCACCGGTGACCACCGGCCCACCGAGGGCCGCGTCCTGCTCGACGGCCGCCCCGTCGACCTGCGCTCCCCGGCCCAGGCCCGCGCCCTCGGCATCCGCCTCGTCCCGCAGGAACCCGAGATCGTCCCGCACGTCCCGGTCGCCGAGAACGTCTACGCCGGCGCCCTCCCCACCCGCCGGGGCCGCCGGCTGGACCGCGCCGCCCTGCGCGCCCGGATCACCGCCGACCTGGACCGGCTCGGCTTCACCGGCCTGCTCGACCCCGACCTCCCCGGCTCCCGGCTCACCGCCGCCCAGCGCCAACTCGTCGAGATCATGCGGGCGCTGACCGGCGAGGCCAAGCTGATCGCCTTCGACGAGCCCACCT
The DNA here is from genome assembly GCF_042884635.1 of Kitasatospora sp. NPDC058115. Classification (NCBI taxonomy): domain Bacteria; kingdom Bacillati; phylum Actinomycetota; class Actinomycetes; order Kitasatosporales; family Streptomycetaceae; genus Kitasatospora; species Kitasatospora sp. NPDC058115. Next base: position 36,017 of record NZ_JBHVTL010000010.1, on the reverse strand, counting down.
CCTCGCTGTCCGAGCACGAGGCCGACACCCTCTTCGCGCTCATCGGCCGGCTGCGCGCCCAGGGCATCGCGGTCGTCTACGTCTCGCACCGGATGCGGGAGATCCTCCGCCTCGCCGACCGGATCGCCGTCCTGCGCGACGGCGAGCTGGCCGGCGTCCAGGACGCGCGCGACACCACCGAGGGCGAGCTCGTCCGGCAGATGGTCGGCCGTGACCTCTCCGCCCTGGCGCTGCGCGCCGAGGCCGCCACCGACCGCGTCGTGCTGCGGGCCCGCGGCCTCACCACCGGCCACGTCCGCGACGTCGACCTCACCGTCCGGGCGGGGGAGGTGGTCGGTCTGGCCGGGCTGATCGGCGCCGGGCGCTCGGAGCTCGCCCTCGCGCTCGCCGGGGACCTGCCGGTCCGCTCCGGCACCGTCACCCTCGACGGGCAGCCGCTGCCCGCCGGCAGCCCCGGCCGGGTGATCCGGGCCGGCCTCGGCCTCGCCCCCGAGGAGCGGCGCACCCAGGCCCTCTTCCTGGAGCGCTCGATCCGCGACAACACCTCCATCGCCGTCCTGGAACGGCTGCGCCGCGGGCGCTTCGTGCGGCGCGCGGCCGAACGCGAGCTGGTCCGCGCCCACACCCGGCGGCTGCGGGTGCGCGCCCCGTCGATCGAGCACGAGGTCGGCAAGCTCTCCGGCGGCAACCAGCAGAAGGTGGTGCTCGCCCGCTGGCTGGCCCGCCGGCCCAAGCTGCTGATCCTCGACGAACCGACCCGCGGCATCGACGTCGGCGCCAAGGCCGAGATCCACCGGATCATCTCCGACCTGGCCGAGGAGGGGGTCGCCCTGCTGGTGATCTCCTCCGAACTGCCCGAGCTGCTGAGCCTGGCCGACCGGATCGTCGTGCTGCAGAACGGGCGGATCACCGGCGAGCTCGACCGCGCCGACGCCACCGAGGAGGCCGTCCTGCAGCTCGCCATGGCCGACGACATCACCGCGGCCGGTGCCACCGCCGGCCCGACCACCCCGGGAGCACCCTCATGAGCAGCGCCACCACCCCGCCCGCCGTCGGCCGGTCCGGTCCCGGCGGGGTCACCGGCGGGGGCGGCACCGGCCGCGCGCCGCGCGGGCGCGGCCGCCCGCTCGCCCTGCTCACCGGCATCGGCGGCCAGAACCTCAGCCTGCTCGGCGCCCTCGCGCTCGTCCTCACCGTCTTCGGCCTGCTCGACGACCACTACCTCGGCTGGACCAACATCCGGGTGATCGCCGAGGCCACGACCATCACCGGCCTGCTCGCCGTCGTCCAGACCGTGGTGATCATCTGCGGCGGCCTGGACATCTCGGTCGGCTCGCAGGCCGGTCTGGCCTCCGTGGTCAGCGCCATGGCCTTCACCTCGGCCGGGTCGAACGCCCTGCTCGGGACGGCCGCGGCGGTCGCCGTCGGCATCCTCGTCGGCACCGTCAACGGCCTGGTCATCGTCCGGGGCCGGGTCAACGCGACCATCGCCACCCTGGCCGGCCTCGCCGCCTACAAGGGCATCGCCCAACTCCTCTCGGACGGCCGGGCGCAGGGCTACGTCCTCGGCGACCCGGTGTTCGTCCTCCTCGGACGCGGCCGGATCGCCGGGCTGCCGGTGATGGTCTGGATCCTGGTCCTCGTCGCGCTCGCCGTGCACGTCCTGCTCACCTTCACCGACCTCGGCCGCAACCTCTACGCGATCGGCGGCAACGACACCGCCGCCCGGCTGGCCGGCATCGCGATCAACAAGTACCTGGTCGCCGTCTACGCCCTCGTCGGCGCGGTCGCCGCGATCGCCGGCATCCTGCTCACCGCCCGCACCGGCTCCGGCCAGCCGGTCTCCGGCAGCGAGGGCCTGGAGCTCAAGGCGATCACCGCCGCGGCCCTCGGCGGCTGCGCGCTCAAGGGCGGCCGGGGCGGCATCGGCGGCACCCTGCTGGCCGTCGCCCTGCTCGGTGCTCTGGAGAACGGGCTCACCGTCCAGGGGGTCAACGCCTTCTGGCAGAACGTCGCCCAGGGCTCGCTCCTGGTGGTCGCGGTGGTCGTCCAGCAGTCCCGCTCCGGCGACCGCGCGATCGGCCTGCCGGGCTGAGGCGTGCCGTGCGGCTCGGGCCGGACCGGTGGCTCGGGCCCGAGCCGGTGGATCGGCCCGGGGCCCGGAGACCGGCCGTCCGCGGTCCGCCCGTCAGGAGAGCGTCGCGGCGAGCAGGGCGACGTTGCCGCCGCCGTACTCGTGGGCCATGGTGAGCCGGATGTCGAGCAGCTGGGCCGCGTCGCCGGGGCGGTAGCCGAGGGTGTAGACGAGGTAGTAGTTCGCGTTGAGCCGGTTCGGCTCGATGTCGGCGTAGTCGGTGAAGGAGAGGAGGTCGCTGCCGCGGAAGGTGACGGTGCAGCGCAGGGCGGCCTGGTGGTACCCGGCGTACAGGCGCAGCGTCCGGACGCCCGTGCCGCCGGGCACCAGCAGCTGGAAGCCCGCGCCGGGCCCGCCCTCGTAGACGGCGGACCGGGCGCCGCGGGCGGAGGCGTACGGGCTCCCGTCGTGCCAGGCGAAGGAGACGGGCTGCTCGGCGTCGTGGATCCGGACGGCGGGGTCGGTGCCGAGGGTGGCGAAGTTCCCGATCAGGAAGGCGTCGCTGCGGCGCACGACGCAGTACGGGTTGAAGGTGCACCGGGCGACGGCGTTCTGCGGGAAGCGTTCGGTGGCGGTGTCGTCGGACGGCAGGTAGCCCCACTGCGCCCAGTCCAGGGTGCCCTCGGCGGAGAGGTCCACGTCGGCGGAGGTGATCGAGGTGCGCGAGCCGGACAGCGTGGCCACCAGCGCGGTGTCCGTGCCGCCCCCCGGGTCGTCCGGCAGTTGCAGGTAGACCGTGGTGGCGACGAGCGTCGCCGCCACCAGGGCCGCGAGCCACCCCAGCCGGGTACGGCGCCGTCGTGGCGGCACCGGGTCGGCGGGCGGCGCGGGCGGTGCGGGAGGTGCCGTCGCGGCGGCGTTGCGGGCGAAGACGAACTCGCCCGCGGACCCGCTCATGATGGCGGTCGGCGAGGGCTTCTCGTCGCGCAGCAGCCGCTCCCGCAGCAGCCGCAGGAGCAGGTCGACGGTCAGCACCTCCGGCCCGCCCGCGACCCCCTCCTCGACGATCTCGGCCAGGCAGCGGGTGAACACGGTGTGCGGGCGCCCGTCCTCGGAGCGCTCCTCGAACCGTGCGCTCTCGTAGGGCCCGGCGGCGCCGATCAGCGCGCCGCCCGGGGTGCGGGCGAGGCCGATGAGGTGGTCGCCGGGCGACAGCCGCCCGTCGGGGGAGACGGCGAGCCCGGCGTGGCAGCAGTCCAGCAGCACGATCGTGGTGGTGGCACGGCTCGCCCGGAGCGCGTGGCGGACGGCGGAGTACGGCAGGCTGGTGGTGGCCCGCCGGTCCGCGTCGTCCCGGGTGCCGGGCAGCGCCAGGCACAGTTCGTCCCGGTCGTCGGCCTGGCCGTGCCCGACGTAGTAGAACAGGGCGGTGTCGTCGGCCCCCTGGAACAACTCGACCAGCCGGTCGGGCAGGTTGACCCCCGGGGGCACGTCCGCCAGCACCGCCACCCGGTCCTCCGGCCAGCCGCACAGCTCGCCGGTGAGCAGCCGGCGCATCCGGTCGAGGCTGTGCGCGGCGGCCGGGACCGGCCGCAGGTGCTGGTAGGCGGCGGTGCCGACGAGGACGGCCATCGAGCGCGCGTGGTCACGGACCGGGCCTGCGCCCGGCTCGCCGCCCGGCTCGCCGCCCGGCTCGCCGACCGGGCCTCTGACCGGCTCGCCGGTCGGACGTTCACTCACCGAGCAGGCGCTCCAGCAGCGGCATGACCTCGTCGACGTTCTCCGCGTGCAGGGTGACGGTGCGCCCGTCGCGGACGATCTCCACCCGGAGGCCGGAGCGGCGCGAGCGGATGAAGTCGGGGAGCACCCGGATCGCCGCGACGATGCCCGAGGCCCCGCCCAGGACCGTCAGCACGTCCAGGACGCCCTGCTCGCCGGGCCCGGGGACGCCGGGCCGCCGGGCGACCTCGACCTCCGCCGGACCATGGGTCAACCACCTCTCCAGTGCGGAGAGCTGGGAAGGATCCGAGAGCACGATGTCGATGCTCCCGGGCACCGTCCCACCGTGCTCGGACGTCGCGGACGATTCGGAACTCATGGCACCCCCCACGGCCGGCGCCCCCGCCGGACAGCCGACAGTGTGGCAGAACCGCACCCCTCGGGGAGCGGTGTTCGCCGCGAAATCCCGGCCCGGACAAGGGTCGTGCCCGCCCGGCCTCAGCCCGTCGGGACCGGTGCGACGACCAACTCCCCGACGGTCTCCGCCAGGGTGGTGCGGGCCTGGGCGTCCAGGCCCGCGTCGGTGACGAAGACGTCGATCTCGTCGAGCGCGGCGAACCCGCTGAGCGCGACCACGCCCCACTTGGTGTGGTCGGCCACCACGGCGACCCGGCGCGCGGCGGCGATCAGCGCCCGGTTGGTCTGCGCCTCCGCGAGGTTGGGCGTGGTCAGACCGGCCTTCTCACCGACCCCGTGGGCCCCGAGGATCAGCAGGTCGACGTGGAGGGAGCGGATCGCCTGGTCGGCCAGCGGGCCGACCAGCGCCGCCGACGGGGTGGGCGAGCCACCGGTCAGCAGCAGCGTGGGCGCGCCCGCGGTGGTCTGCTCGCCGGTCGAACGGACCAGGTCCGCGACCGGCAGCGAGTTGGTGACGACGGTCAGGCGCGGGACGTGCAGCAGCCGGGCGGCGACCGCGTACGCCGTGGTGCCCGCCGCGACGGCGACCACGCTGCCGGGCTCGACCAGGGTGGCCGCGGCCTCCGCCACGGCGGCCTTGGCGGCCGACTCCAGCGCCGACTTCGCCTCGAACCCCGGTTCGTCGACGGCCGTGCCCGAGGCGGAGACGGCTCCGCCGTGCACCTTCTTCACCACGCCCGAGCGCTCCAGGGCGTCGAGGTCGCGGCGCACCGTCATGTCGGAGACGCCCAACTGCTCGACCAGTTCGGCGACGCGCACGGCCCCGCTGCGGCGCACCATCTCGGCGATCATCGCCTGTCGCTGATGGGCCAGCAGCCCGCTGTCGGCCAAGGCCCCACTCCCTCACACTGGTACGCCCCAGGACCGGGCGGTCCGCGAGTCCGTCAAGGATACTGTCCGGCCGTCCGCGGCCGTCCGCGGCTGTCCGCCGAGGCGCGGTGGCCGTCCCGGATGCTGGAAACCGATTTCCGGCCCGGCCGCCCGGAGGCACAATCACCCCATGGGAAAGACCTACGAGAAGATCGACGACCGCCTGCGCGCGTTCATCGAGGCCCAGCCCGTCTTCTTCGTCGCGACCGCACCGCTCGCCGCCGACGGGCACGTCAACGTCTCGCCCAAGGGCCGTTCCGGGACGCTCGCCGTGCTCGACGAACGCACCCTCGCCTACCTGGACTTCGGCGGCTCGGGGGCGGAGACGGTGGCCCACGTGCGGGAGAACGGGCGGATCACCCTGATGTGGTGCGCCTTCGAGGGCCCGCCGAAGATCCTGCGGGTGCACGGGCAGGGGGTGGCGGTGTTCCGTGACGACCCGCGCTTCCCCGGGCTGCTCGCCCGCTTCGACCCGGCCGTGGACGGGCCCTCGCTGCGGGCGATCGTCCTGGTGGAGGCCGAGCGGGTCGGCGACTCCTGCGGCTACGCGGTCCCGCTGATGGACTACCGCGAGGACCGGGGCCTGCACGCGGAGTACTTCGGGCGGAAGACGGAGGAGGAGTTCAGCAGCTACTGCGAGCGCAAGGAGCACGTGGCCACCAGCCTCGACGGCCTGCCGGCGATCCCGCTGCCGCTCCCCGCCCGCCCCGGACCCGCCGGCTGAGCGGACCGGACCCGCGTCCGTCCGCACCGGACGCGACATCCGCGCACGTCGCGTCCGCGCACATCGCACATCGCGTCCGCGCACATCGCGTCCGCGCACATCGCGCGCCCGCACAACGCACGACGCCGCTGGACTCCGACCGGCCCTTCGCGGGCCCGGCCGGGTGCAGCGGCGTCGTCGTGCTGCCCCCGGGGAGGGGGCGGAGCGGTCCTTACTTGGTCAGACCGGCCTTGACGGAGCAGACCGGCCAGGCGCCGGGGCCCTGAGCGGCGAGGACCTTCTCGCCGACGGCGATCTGCTGCGCCTTGGTGGCCTGGTGGGCCTGCGGGGCGTAGGCGGTGCCACCGAAGGCGGCCCAGGTGCTGGAGGTGAACTGCAGGCCGCCGTAGAAGCCGTTGCCCGAGTTGATGGCCCAGTTGCCGGTGGCCTCGCACGCGGCGACCTTGTCCCACACGGAGACCGGGGCGGCGGAGGCGCTGTTGGCCGCGACGAGGCCGGCCACCGGCAGGGCGGTGAGCGCCCCGGCCATCAGAGCCATCCGGACGCGGTTGCGACGCTTGGTGGCGGTGGTGGTGGCAGCGGTGGTCTCGTTACGGAAGGTCATGGGTTTCCTTTCGGAGAGGGTGTGCGAGCGCGCGGAACCAGGCCCTCGGAAGGCCGTCGGTTTCGGGGACACGTCGCTCGCGTGGTCGTGCACCGTGGTCGCTCCGGGGCGGTGAGGCCCTGGTGAGCGGCTTGCTCGGTGCAACGCATTCGAAGTTACGTGGGCTGGGGGGCCGTTTCAAGGAATCGCAGGTTTAGCCACGTCAGAGCGGGGTTACCGGTAGTAAGGATCAAGAAAATGGGTGGATTTGAAGGCAAATGTCCCGATTTTCAAGATCAAACCTCTGCGGAAAGTGGCCTGGACCACGTTCGGGGCCCTGTGAGGCCGCGCACACGGTCGACGGCGGGTGACGGCCGCTCGCCGCGCCGTGCACGAAACCGGCCGTCCGGCGGACCGGCGTCCGCGGTCCGGGTGGCCCCGGCCACAGGCCTCACCCGTCGTGCCCCCTGCGGTCACCCACCGTGTCCGGCATAGCCTCGGCGCATGAGCAACGAGAGCGATGCGGAGCGGGACGAGGCGGCCTTCGACGCCGGGGAGCCGGGTGCGGCGGTCGCCCCGGCCGGGTTCGAGCTGGGGACCGACGGCCCCAGGATGATCCTCGCGGGCCTGGACGGCTCGGACTCCTCCTGGCGTGCCACGGCCTTCGCGGCCGGGCTCGCCCGGCGGCAGAACGCCACCCTGGCGATCGCCTACATCCAGCCGGTGCTGGGCGCGGCCACCGCCCTGGCCGGCGCGGCCGTCGAGGAGACCACCCGGGAGATCGCCGAGGAGCTGCTCATCGCGCTCCGCGAGGCCGAGCACCGGCTGCGCGACGTGTGGCGGGTGGACTGGCGGTTCCTGACCGTGCGTGGCGACCCGTACACCGGGCTGGCGCGGCTGGCGGACGAGCTGCGGGCCGACGGCGTGGTGGTCGGCGCCTCCGAGCAGGCCGGACACCGGGTGATCGGCTCGGTCGCGGTGCGGCTGGTCAAGGCGGGCCGCTGGCCGGTCACGGTGGTCCCGTAGCGGCCGGGAGCGGAGCGGCGGGACGAGGAGAGGGCTGCGGCCCCGGGAGATTCCCGGGACCGCAGCCCTGATGCGGTGCGGAGGGGGTGCCGACGCACGGCGCCGGCACGCGGGCGGGCGTCGGTCAGAGGATCGAGAGGCCGTTGCCGCAGACGTTGATCGGGATGCTGATCGGGATCTGGATCTGGTTGCCGGACAGCACCCCCGGCGAGTTGGCCACCACGCCGCTCGCGTAGGCACCGCCCTCGTTGATACAGGTGGTGCCACCGCCCTGGAAGGACGTGGGGGACTGGTGCGCGGGGGCGTGGTGCCCGGGCTCGTCGCAGTCGCCCGCGAGGGCGGGGCCGGCGGACAGGACGGCCAGCGCGGCGCTGAGACCGGCGGCGAGCAGGTACTTCCTGGTGTTGGTCATGCCGAAGGAATAGCCAGCCGACACGCTGAGGACGACACAATCCGACCACAGGACCACCCGATCGCAGTCGCAGCCGCACCCCGATGCAGGAACGCCGCCACCCGCGCGGCGCACCCGCCTGGCGCAATCGCCCCGTCCGCCCCCGTCGACCCGGCCCCCGTCCACCCCCGTCCACCCCTCGTTCACCCGGCCCGCCGTCCCGGCCGGGATCCGGGGCAGGGGCGGGACCCCGGCCCCGTGCGCCCGGGACCGCCGCTCCCCGACGCTCGATGCACGGCGCACGGCGCACGGTCCGGACCGCGTCCCCCGGCCCCGGCCGCCCCGCCGCCACCACCGCGCGAACGGGAGACCCGCATGTACGCACACTGGGGCACCTTCACCAAGAACGACACCCTCTCCGACTGCCTCGGCCTGGCCCAGAGCGCGCTCCTGCGCCAGGGCTTCCAGATCTGGGACGGCGCGGCCGACGGCGACTACCAGGTGATCGGCGGCACCGCCGACGTCATCGCCACGGTCGTCTGCGTCCCGCAGTCCGGGAACATCTGGCTGAGCGTCAGCGCCTACTCCACCGACTCGGCGCTCGCCGAACGCACCCGCAACGACGTGCGGTCGTTCATCGTCGAATCGGTCCGCATCGACTGAGCGGGCGGCCGGTGGCGGCGCACGAACCGGAGGTCCCGGGCCGGCGGACCCGGCCCGGGGCCCCGTACGGACCCGGCGATAGGGTGCATGACCATGACGGACACCCCGGTCGATCCGCCCCGGACACCCCGGACACCCCGGACACCCCGCCGCCCCGCCGGGCCGGCGGACGGACCGGCCGGCGGGAGCGCCACCGCCGCCACCCGCTCCGGCGCGGACCCGTCCGGCACCGATCTGCACCTCGACCTGCCCGCCGCCGGCAGCCGCCGCTCCGCCCTGATGGCCGCCCTGCGCGAGGCGATCCGCAGCGGCCGGCTCGCCCCCGGCGCCCGGCTGCCGCCCTACCGCACCCTCGCCGCCGACCTCGGCATCGCCCGCAACACCGCGGCCGACGCCTACGCCGAACTGGTCGCCGAGGGCTGGCTCACCGCCCGCCAGGGCTCGGGCACCGCCGTCGCCGACCGGGCCGAACCCGCGCCCGCCGGCCGGGCCCGGCGCTCCTCCCGGCCGCCGAGCCCCGTCCACGACCTGCGGCAGGGCCGGCCCGACGCGGCCGCCTTCCCGCGCACCGCCTGGCTCGCCGCCGGGCGCCGGGCGCTCACCGCCGCGCCCGGCGAGGCGTTCGGGCCCGGTGACCCCCAGGGCCGGGGTGAACTGCGCCGGGCCCTCGCCGACTACCTCGCCCGGGCCCGCGGGGTGCGCACCGACCCGGAGCGGATCGTGATCTGCTCCGGCTTCGCCCACGCGCTGCGGCTGCTGTTCGACGGCCCGCGCGCGGTGCTCCCCGCCAGGACCGCCGGCCCGCTCGCCGTCGAGGGCTACGGGCTGGCCTTCCACCGCGGCCTGCTGGCCTCCGCCGGGGTCACCGGCGTCCCGCTGCCGCTCGACGAACACGGCGCCCGGGTCGGCGCGCTGGCGCAGCACCGGGAGGTTCGCACGGTGCTGCTCACCCCCGCCCACCAGTTCCCCACCGGGGGGCCGCTGCACGCGGGCCGCCGGGCGGCGGTGGTCGACTGGGCGCGCGGCCGCGGCGGGCTCGTGCTGGAGGACGACTACGACGGCGAGTTCCGCTACGACCGGCAGCCGGTCGGCGCGCTGCAGGGCCTGGACCCGGAGCGGGTGGTCTACCTCGGGACGGCCAGCAAGAGCCTCAGCCCGGCGCTGCGGCTCGGCTGGATGGTGCTGCCCGACCACCTGGTGGACCGGGTGCTCGCGGTCAAGGGGGAGCGCGAGGGCTGGGCGAGTGCGCTGGACCAGCTGACCCTGGCGGAGTTCATCGACTCGGGCGGCTACGACCGGCACGTGCGGCGGATGCGCCGCCGCTACCGCGACCGTCGCGACCGGCTGGTCGGCGCCCTGGCCGAGCGGGCCCCGCACGTCGAGGTCACCGGGATCGCGGCCGGACTGCACGCGGTGCTCCGCCTCGCGCCCGGCACCGAGCGCTCGGCGCTCGCGGCGGCCGCCCACCGGGGGCTGGCCGTGGACGGCCTGGCGGACTTCCGGCACCCGCAGCTGGCGCCGGAGGCGATGCCGGTGACGGACGGCCTGGTGGTCGGCTACGCGACCCCGCCCGACCACGCCTACCCGGCGGCGCTGGAGGCGCTCTGCGCGGTCCTGCGGCCGCCGCTCTGACGGTCCGCCGTCCCCCGGCCGCGATGCGGGCGGAAGCGGGACGGGCGGCGTGGAGGGTAGGGCTCCGGTCGCCCGGCGGCGGGGGAACCGGAAGGTAATGGCCCCGGCGTCCGCTCGCCGGTCATCCGCCGGTACGGACCGGTGCGGAGGCCGCCACCGGCGCCGGGACGGTCCCCCTACGCTCCCTGGTCATGCGCACATCACTGCTGAGCCGCTCCGGCCTCTCCGCCGTCCTCGCCCTCCTCGTCGCCCTGCTGCTGTCGGCCACGCCCGCCCACGCGGGCACGCCGGTGCTCGCCGTCTCCGTCGACCGGGCGACCGCCACCCCGGGCTCCGACGTCACCCTGACGCTCACCCTGACCAACCCGCACGACACCGCCGCCCAGTTCGTCTACGAGTCCATCCAGCCGACCTACACCACCACCCTGAACACCGGCCTGAAGTACGCCTTCTCCGCCTGCGGCGGCAACGTCACCAGCTGTGACACGGGGGCCACCAGCGGTCTGGTCCACCACTCCGTGCCGGTCGCGGCCGGCGCCACCACCACGGTCACCCTGACCTACTCCATCGGCGCCGACTCGGTCTGCGGCAACGGCGCGCGGATCGACTTCTACACCTACCTCTACTACGAGTACGCGAACGGCACGGCCAGCGACTCCGGCATCTTCCAGGTCCCCGGCAACGAGGTCGTCTGCTCCTGACGCCCGACGCCCCCTCCCGCCCATGACCCCCCGTCAGGTGCCGGTCGCCCCCGTAGCGGCACCTGACGGGGCCCTCGCCGTTCCCGGTGCCGTCGCGGCGGCTGCCGCGGCCGGGCGTTGTCGGACCCTCGTGTCAGGCTTGGCGCATGGCCGAACTCGTGACCACCGACACTCGTGCGACCGCCCCCGGTGAGGACGTGCCGCCGATACCCGGCGAGGTCGCGGAGCTGATCCGCGCCCGGGCCGGCGAGCAGCTGGCGCCCCTGGTGCACGGGCTGTTCCGCTCCTCCCTGGTCCTCGCCCCCGTGCCCGGCGGGGACGGCGCGGACCGTGGGGGCGGCACGGAGGGCGCGGACGGCCGGGCCGCAGGGAGCGCCGGACGGCTCGGCGGGCTGCCCGCACTGCCCGGGGGCACGGACTGGCCGGAGTTCTCCGGCCGCCCGATGCAGCTGCTCGCCCAGCTGGACTGCGCCGCACTCGCCGAGGCCCACGGGACCACCGGAGCGGACAGCGGGCCGGACAGCGGCGGCTGGCCGCTGCCCGCCGACGGACTGCTGCTCTTCTTCCACGACGAATGGCTCGCCGACTTCACCGGACGCGGCTGCCGCGTCCTGCACGTGCCCGCCGGTGCGCCGCCGCGCCCCGCGCCGGCCGTCGAGCGGGGCACGCCCGCCGTCCCGGCCGTGCCGGTCCGGGCCGCCCGGGCGCTGTCCGCGCCGTCCTACCAGGACCGCGAGCTGGAGCGGCTGTTCCCCGACGACTTCCTGGTCGCCCTCGACCTCGCCCAGGACCTCGCCGAGCACCTGCCCCGCCCCGCGGTCCGGCTGCTCGGCTGGTGCGACACCGACACCGGCCGCCCCGAGGGCCACCGCCCGCTGCTGCAGATCGACAGCGGCGTGCTGGCCGCCGACTGGGGCGAGTGCGTCAACGTCTCCTTCTGGATCACCGACGAGGACCTCGCGGCCGGCCGCTTCGACGAGGTCCGGCACGGCTTCGAGATCGCCTGACAGGCGGGGGCCCGGACCGGGGACCTACTGTGGAGACAGGCCCGGGCGCGGCCGGAGCGCACGGCGGAGCGGTGGGACGGACGTGGCCCCGACGACAGAGCCGGACCCCGGGGGCCGGGCGGAGCCCGCGCCGAACGGGGCGGGTGACGGCGCCCCGCTGGCCGAGCTGATGCGCTCGATGCGCGACCACCCGGCGCGGATGCCGGAGCTGCTCGCCGTCTTCGGCGTCCGTCACCGCGGGCCGCGCGCCGCCCGCCGGGTGGCGGCGCTGCGGGAGGCCCACCCGGAGGCCCCGGAGAACGAGCTCGCCCGGCGGGTCGTCGACCACGCGCGGCGGGTCAGCCGGAGCGAGGGCGCGTTCGTCGCCGGCCCCTTCCTCTGGATGGCCCCGTTCGCCTTCTGCACCGCGCTGCTGGCCCAGGGGCAGATGCTGCTGGAGGTCGCTGCCCTCACCGGCAAGGACCCCACCGCCCGGGAGCGCGCCCCCGAGCTGCTCGTCCTCCAGGGGGCCCATCCGGACCTCGCCGCCGCCGACCGGGCCCTCGCCGCCGGGCCGCCGCCCCGGAGCGGGCGGACCGGCCGGCTGCGGGGGTTCGGCACGCTGGTCTGGCGGATGGCCCGGCTGCTCGGCCTGACCAGCGAGGACGTCGTGCCGCCGCCGTCCCGCTGGCGGAGCGCGGGGGAGTGGGCGCTGCTCGCCCTGGTGCTCCTGATGGGCACCGTCGCCCCGCTGATCTGGCTCCCCTACATGGCGTTCTCCTACAACCGGGCCACCGACCGGCTGGCCGCCCGTGCACTGGCCTTCCACTTCGGCGGGGAGCCGGCGGACTGGCCCGGCCCCGGCCGGGGCCGGACCGACGCCGGGATGGCGGCCGCCGCCGGCCGGGTCCTGCTGGCGCTGCTGGTCCCGGTCGCGGCGGTGGGGGTCCTGCTGATCGCCGACATCCGGCTCGCCGACAGCCGCTGGCCCGTCCTGGCCCTGGTGCTGATCGGCCTCGCGGTCGTGGTGAGCGGGCTGTGGTGGATCGCCCACCGGCACGAACTGCACCCGTCCGGGGACCGCCCCGAGAGCGGCCGGACGGGCCCGCCAGGCCCGCCGCCGACTCCCCCCGACTGGCCGTCAGGGAACGGAAGTTAGGCTTCCCGGAGGGCCGCGGGAGGCGGCCGGGAGAAGGGTGAAACGGGTGCGAACCGTACAAGACGAGGGCGTGAACGACGACCCCGCGGGCGGCCGGCGGCCGAAGCTGCGCGCGGTCCCCGGCCACCGGCTGGCCGGCCTGCCGCAGCTCGCCGGGGCGGGCGAACGGCTGCGGCACGAGATCGCGGTGGTCGCGGCCGTCCTGCCGTTCAAGGTGAACAACCACGTCCTGGAGGAGCTGATCGACTGGGGCCGCGTCCCCGACGACCCGATGTACCGGCTGACCTTCCCGCACCGGGACATGCTCCCGCCGGAGGTGTTCGACCGGATCTCCGCGCTGCTGACCACCGGTGCCCCGCGCGAACGGCTGGCGGAGGCGGTCGCCGCCGCCCGGCGGGCGCTCAACCCGCACCCGGGCGGGCAGCTGGAGGAGAACATCCCCCGGCTCGACGGCCGCCCGGTCCCGGGCCTCCAGCACAAGTACCGGGAGACGGTGCTGCTGTTCCCCGCGCAGGGCCAGAGCTGCCACGCCTACTGCGGCTACTGCTTCCGCTGGGCGCAGTTCGTCGGCGAGCCGGACCTGCGGCAGAGCCTGCCGGGCCCGGCGACGGCGCTGGAGTACCTGCGCGCCCACCGCGAGGTCTCCGACGTGCTGATCACCGGGGGTGATCCGCTGATCATGTCCACCGCCCGGCTGGCCGGCTACGTCGAGCCGCTGCTCGGCCCCGGCACCGACCACCTGCGCACGATCCGGCTGGGCACCAAGGCGCTGGCCTGGTGGCCGCACCGCTTCACCACCGATCCGGACGCCGACGACCTGCTGCGCCTGTTCGAACGCGTGGTCGCCGCCGGCCGGCAGGTGGCGGTGATGGCGCACCTCAGCCATCCGCGCGAGCTGGCCGGGCGGGCGGTGCGGGAGGCCGTGGCGCGGATCCGGTCGACGGGGGCGGTGATCCGCGCCCAGGCGCCGCTGATCCGGCACGTCAACGACGATCCGGCGGTGTGGGCGGCGCTCTGGCGGGACATGGTGGGCCTGGGCATCGTGCCGTACTACCTGTTCGTCGAACGGGACACCGGGGCCAGTTCCTACTTCGAGGTGCCGCTGGCGCGGGCGGTGGGGATCCACCGGGACGCCGTGCGGCAGGTGTCCGGGCTGGAGCGGACGGCGCGCGGGCCGGTGATGTCGGCCGGACCGGGGAAGGTCTGCCTGGACGGGGTGGCCGAGATCGGCGGCGAGCGGGTCTTCGTCTGCCGCTTCCTGCAGGCCCGCGAGCCGGACCGGGTGGGCCTGCCCTTCTTCGCCCGGTACGACGAACGTGCCACCTGGTTCGACCAGTTGAGGCCCGCGTCGTTCGAGCGACGGCCCTGGTTCACCGCCGAGCCGTGGTTCGCGGAGGAGCCCGCGCTGGTCTGATCCGGACCCCTGACCCAGGCCTCACCGGCGTTCTGTTCGAATCCTGGACACATGTTCGACTGGCCTGCGCCCCACCGGTCGGGGGGCGGGCCCGCGCGCTCCTCCGTTCGAGTGGGGTGGATCGTTCCCGCGTCCGGGCGATTCGCATGCGCAGGAACATCCGGCCCTGGGGACTCGTGCCGCTCGGATTCAAACCTTCCGGTCGGAGAGATTCACCCTATCGGGGGGCGCTCGGCTGCGGTGCGGGGTTGCCGGGCCCTTGGTGATCTAGGGTTCCGGATGGATCGCCCGAGCGCGGCGCACCGCATCGCGAAGGCCGCCAAACCTCCCACCGATACGCGTATCTGATGATCCGTCCGAATCGATCACCGGCTGCCTCCGGCTGCCGCCGCTCGTCCGACGGGTCGGCGTGACCCGATCACACGAAGGAGAGACCTGCCGATGTCCGTGGAGACGACCACCCCGGAGACACCGCAGGTGGCCCAGCAGTCCAGCCTGACGACGGCCGCTGCCCGCAATCTTGCGACGACCACCAAGTCCGCACCGCAGATGCAGGAGATCACCTCCCGCTGGCTGCTCAAGGTGCTGCCCTGGGTGCAGGCCGCCGGTGGCGCCTACCGGGTCAACCGCCGCCTGACCTACACCGTCGGCGACGGCCGGGTCGAGTTCATCAAGACCGGTTCCGAGGTCCGGGTCATCCCGCAGGAGCTCGGCGAACTCGCCCTGCTGCGCGGCTTCGAGGACGAGGAGGTGCTCACCGCACTGGCCGACCGCTGCGAGCAGCGCGACTTCGGCCCGGGCGAGGTGCTCGCCGAGCGCGGCGAGGCCGCCGACCGCATCTACCTGATCGCCCACGGCAAGATCAACCAGATCGGCACCGGCAAGTACGGTGACGAGACGGTGGTCAGCGTGCTCGGCGACGGCGACCGCTTCGGCGAGCACGCGGTGCTCGACCCGTCCGCCGTCTGGGAGTTCACCGCCAAGACGGTGACCGCCGGCACCGTGCTGTCGCTGCCCCGCCGGGACTTCGAGCAGATCCGCGCCAACTCGCCCGCGCTGCAGGAGCACATCGAGGCCTTCCTCGCGCTGCCGCTCCAGGCCCAGAACGAGCGCGGCGAGGCCGAGATCGCCATGTCGGCCGGCCACCACGGCGAGTACCAGCTCCCCGGCGCCTTCGTGGACTACGAGCTCAAGCCGCGCGAGTACGAGCTGAGCGTCGCCCAGACGATCCTCAAGGTGCACACCAGGGTCGCCGACCTCTACAACCAGCCGATGAACCAGGTCGAGCACCAGCTGCGGCTGACCATCGAGGCCCTGCGCGAGCGCCAGGAGCACGAGCTGGTCAACAACCCGGAGTTCGGCCTGCTCAACAACGCCGACTTCGACCAGCGGATCCAGACCCACTCCGGCCCGCCCACCCCGGACGACCTGGACGAGCTGCTCAACCGCCGCCGCGACCCCGACTACCTGCTCGCCCACCCGCGGACCATCGCCGCGATCGGCCGCGAGCTGAACGCGCGCGGGCTCTACCCGCACCACGTCGACCTCGGCGGGCAGCAGGTGCCGGCGTGGCGCGGCGTCCCCATCCTGCCGTGCAACAAGATCCCGATCAGCAAGGAGAACACCAGCTCGATCCTGGTGATCCGTACCGGCGAGGACAACCAGGGCGTCATCGGCCTGCACCAGACCGGTATTCCGGACGAGTACCAGCCGAGCCTGTCGGTCCGCTTCATGGGCATCGACGAGAAGGCGATCATCTCCTACCTTGTGAGTGCCTACTACTCCGCCGCGATCCTGGTTCCGGACGCGGTGGGTGTGCTGGAGAACGTCGAGATCGCGCACGGGCGCCGCTGAGGCGCAGCCCGGGCGGGCCGTCCCCGGAGGGCCCGCCCGGGGCCGGGCGTAACCCGGTCCACCGCATGATCGTTTCACCGGATACCGGACGGCCCGCCCCTGCGGCGGGCCGTCCCGGTGTCGGCCCCCTTCCCGGCGCGGCCGACTCCCGCCGACACGAGAGGTGCACGGAGCCCATGCCGCAGCCCCAGCCGCCCCGCCGGATACCGATGGACGGGTCGTCGTGACCACGGACCCGCGCCCGGCGCCCGTCGCCGCCGGACGCGGTGCTCCCGGCGGCCCCCGCGCGCGGCGGATCCGGCTGGCCGGCGCGGCCGCCGGGGTGGCCGCGCTCTGCGCGCTGGTGAGCGGCTCGGCCGCGGCCCGGCCCACGGCGGCCCAGCACGGGGGCGGGGGGCCGCACGGCCCGGTGGTCGGGACCTGCGTCCGGGCCGGGGCGGACGTCGCGGTGGGGGCCGGCCGGGGCGGCGTGGACGTCGGGGTGGACGTGGAGGTGGAGGTCGGCGTGGACGTCGACCTCTCCGGGATCCTGCACCACCCGCACCATCCACATCACCCGCATCATCACCACCCCTGCCCGTCACCGTCGCCGACCCCCAAGCCGACCCCCACGCCCACGCCCACCCCGACACCCACTCCCACTCCCACCCCGACGCCCCGGCCGACGCCCAGTCCCACCCCGACGCCCACCGTCACGCCGACGCCGACGCCGACGCCCACTCCGACGCCGACCGTCACGCCCACCCCCACGCCGGTGCCGACCCCGCCGCCGAGCCCGACCCCGGTGCCTCCGGCTCCGCCCGCGCCGCCCGCGCCTGCTTCGCCCGCTCCGCCGCCGCGGCCCACCCCGCCGCCCGCGTCGCCCAGGCCACCGGCGCCCACCCCGACCCCGACGCCGACGCCGAGACCGGCGACTCCGCCGCCCGCGCCGGTGGTCCCGCCGCCCCCGCCTCCGGAGCCCGCGCCCGAACCGCCCGCGCCGACCCCGCCCCCGCCGCCCGCCCCCACGCCCCCGGCGCCCAGCCCGGTGCGGTCGGCCCCGACGGTGCGCGCCGTCCCGCAGGCCCCGCCCGTCCAGGCGCCGGAGCGCCACCACGGCGGTGCGACGACCCGGACCATGCTGGTCGTCACCGTGCCCGCGGTGCTCGCGGCAGCGGCCCTGCGGCCGCGCGGCCGGTCCGGTCGCGGCGGTGGTGGCGGCTCCCGCGGTTCCGGCGGTTCCGGCGGCAGCGGCGGATCCGGTGCCTCCAGCGGCTCCTGACGACGCCTCCCCTCCCGCTCCCCTCCCGCTTCCCGTTCGTCGGACCGCACCCGGCCCGACGAACGGTCCCGACTGTTTCCGATCGACCCCGTCGATCCCCGACCGAGAAAGGAGTTCCCATGTCCGAGTGGTTGGCGCTGGCCATCGCCATGCTGGCGGCCGGTGCCGTCGTGGTGGCGGTGGTGCTGCTGAGGCACCGCCGCGCCGGTGAGGACGAGGACACCGACGAGACGCCCGACGTCATCGAGTACATGACGATGATGATCGGCGTGGTCTACGCGATCGTGCTCGGCCTCGCCATCGCCGGCGTCTGGGAGGCGCGCGGCGTGGCGCAGGACGACGTCTTCCGCGAGGCGCAGTCGCTGCACGAGGTGAGCGAGCGGGCGCAGGTCTACCCGGTGGAGTTCCGGGACAAGATCCGCGCCGACGTCGACGCCTACGTCTCCTACGTGGTGGACGTGGAGTGGACGTACATGCGCGAGAACGGCGAACTCTCCGACCGGGGCACCGAACTGCTGGAGAAGCTGCGCACCGACGTCGCGACCCGTACGCCGGCCTCGGACCTGGAGGCCCAGGCCTACCAGCCGATCATGGACCGGATCAGCGTCGCCGACGACGCCCGCAACGCGCGGGGGCAGAACGCCGGCCCGACCATGCCGGGCGTGGTCTGGTTCGGCCTGATCGTGGGTGCCGTGGTGACGGTCGGCATGGTGTTCGCGCTGCAGATCCGGCGTTCCCGCCGGGAGCTGCTGCTGGCCGGGGCGTTCAGCGCGCTGATCGCCTTCCTGCTGTTCCTCATCTGGGACTTCGACGACCCGTTCGGCCGCAGCGTCTCGGTCACCACCGAGACGTTCACCGATCTGTTCCCGCACCTGGGCGGCGGCGACTGAGCGCCTGAACGGTGGTTCCAGGGGGCCGGCCCCGCGGTCTTCGATAGTCTGATCGGGCCGCTGGGGGTCGGCCCCGGCGTGCGTGCGCCGAGAGGAACCGCCAGCGTTGTCCCATCAAGAGCCCGCCCAGGGCGATCAGTTCCCGACGACCCAGGACCCTGGACGCGCCTGGTGGTGGCTGCCGGCCGAGGAGCGGCGCCGGCGCAAGCGCCGGCAGCAGGAGTGGAAGGCCTACCTGCGCCGGCACGGGCAGAAGAAGAAGGACAGCGACCTGGAGGACTACCTCCCGCCCGGCTGCAGCGGAGGCGGCGGTACGGGCGGGGGCTGCCGGGGCGGGGGAAGGAACGGTGACGGCTGCGGCGGTGGCGGTGGCGGCGGGTGCGACGGCCCCTGCCTGATCGGCCTCTTCCCGGTGATGATGGCAGCCGGTCTCCGGTTCGCCCTCGCCGGCGGCCGGACGCGGCGCGCGGCGCACCGTACGGACCCGGCCGCGCCGCCGCCGAGGGGCCTGGTCGCGGGGGTGCTGTACGGCGCGGTGCGCCACTACCGCACCGAGATCAGCCCCGGGCGAGCGGCCTGCTGCCCGTACACCCCGACCTGTTCGACGTACGCCGTCCAGGCGCTGCACCGGCACGGCGCGCTGCGCGGTGCGCGGCTGACGGCGGGCCGGCTGCTGCGCTGCCGCCCGGGCGTGGCCCGGCGCGGGGGCGGCGTCGACCCGGTGCCGGAGCGCTGATCCGGCGCCCCCGGACAACGGAGCGCTGATCCGGAGCCCCCGGACGGCGGGACGCCGCGAGGCCCCGGG
This sequence comes from Kitasatospora sp. NPDC058115, assembly GCF_042884635.1. Classification (NCBI taxonomy): domain Bacteria; kingdom Bacillati; phylum Actinomycetota; class Actinomycetes; order Kitasatosporales; family Streptomycetaceae; genus Kitasatospora; species Kitasatospora sp. NPDC058115. Next base: position 16,788 of record NZ_JBHVTL010000010.1, on the reverse strand, counting down.
GGACCGGCCGGTGCACCACCACCGACCGGCCGCCCGGGGCCGCTGCAGGGAGCGTCAGTTCAGGCTGCTGCTCATCGCGTTGAGCATGGTGCCGGAGGCGTCGTCGTTCTCCAGGGAGAAGGCGAACATCCCGGCCAGGCCCTTGCTCTTGGCGTACGCGCCGCGGGCCTGGACGGCCTGCGGGGTGTCACCGGTCCAGAAGTTGGTGCCGTCGTAGACCCAGGAGGACTCGGTCACCGGGTCCCAGTGGGTGGTGGCGGGGGTCGGGTTGAGCTCCTTCCAGGCGGCCAGGCCGGCCTCCGCGCTCAGCGGCTTGGCCGGGGTCGGGCCGGTCGCGCTCTGGTAGAGGCCGAAGTTGTTGCCGGCCGGCACGCCGGTCCAGCCGCGCCAGTAGAACGGCACGCCCAGCACGATCTTGTTCGCCGGGAAGCCGCCCGCGATGCCGTACTCCGGCAGGCCGGTGGTGTAGGCGGTCAGAGTGGTGTCGACGTTGTACTTCCGGTTGCCCGGGGTGATCGGCGTGGTCGGGTCGGCCGGGCTGTCGTGCAGCGGGTCCTGGTGGTTGGTCGGACCCTTGGCGTCCCACGAGCCGTGCATGTCGTAGGTCATGATGTCGGCGTAGTCGAGGTACGCGCCGATCTTCTCGGTCTCCAGCTGCGCGATCTTGTCCTGGCCGCTGGGCAGCGCCGCGGTCAGCAGGAACCGCTTGCCCTGGGCGTTGCCGAGGGTGTCCAGCTGGGTGCGGAACTCCTTGAGCAGCAGGGTGAAGTTCTGCTTGTCGGCGGGGGAGTAGTGGTTGCCGGTGTGGCCGCCGGCCGAGCCCGGGTACTCCCAGTCGATGTCGACGCCGTCGAAGAGACCGGCCGCCGCGGCCGCGCCGCCCGCCGGGTCACCGGCGACGTTGGTCGGCAGGTTCCCCTTGAGGAACATGTCGAGGCAGGAGGAGACGAACTTCTTGCGCGAGGCGTCGGTGGCGGCCGCGTCCGAGAAGTACTTGGAGTACGTCCAGCCGCCGAGCGAGATGGTGAACCGCAGGTTCGGGTACTTGGCCTTCAGCTGGCGCAGCTGATTGAAGTTGCCCTTGACCGGCTGCTCCCAGGTGTCGGCGGTGCCGTCCACGCTGGTGGCGCCGTTGTAGTCGGCCTGGTAGTCGGCGTAGGCGTCACCGGCGCCGTCACCGGCGTTGGGGTTGTTCTCGTTCGCCGAGTCCGAGGCCTTGACCGCCTGGAAGCAGGTCAGGTTGGTCGGGTGGATGTTGGCGAACGCGTAGTTGATGACGTCCAGCTTGCCGGCCGCGCCGCTGGTGTCGACGTTCTTCGCGTGGTACGCGTTCTCGTAGACGCCCCACTGGTCGAAGTAGGCCGCGCGGAACGGGCTGTTCGCGGGCGCCGCGGCGGTGGTGGTGTTCACCGGGGCGGACTGGGCGGAGGCGTGGGTGCCGGAGTAGCCCTGGACGGTGAAGGTGTAGCCGCGGGTCGGCAGCAGCGAGCTGACCGCCACCGAGGTGCCCATCGAGGTGGCCACCAGCTGGTCGCCCGCGTAGACCTTGTAGGCGACCGGGAGATCGCCGGCGCTCACCGTGGACGGCTGCCACTTGAGGACCACGGCGTTGTGGGTGACCTTGGTGACGGTGACGCCGGTCGGCGTGGTGACCTTGCCGTCCCCGGTGGGGCCGGTGCCGGTCGAGGTGGCGGTGGGCGTCACGGTCGGGCTGTTGGTCGCCGTCGGGCTGTTGGTGGCCGTCGGGCTGTTGGTCGCCGTGGGGCTGTTGGTGGCGGTGGGGCTGTTGGTCGCGGTCGGGCTGCTCGTGGTGGTGGGGGTGGTGGTCACCGTCGGGCTGGCCGTCGTGGTCGGGCCGCCCGGGCCGGTCAGGCTGAGGTCGTCGGCCTGGTAGGCGCCGGTCCCGTACCAGCCGTGGGTGAAGACCGTCACCGAGGTGGTGTTGGCGCCCGTGGTGAAGGTGGTGCTCAGCTGGGTCCAGCCGGTGGCGTTGGGGGCCCAGGTCTGGGCGTTGACGCCGGTGCCGGTCGCACCCAGGTAGACGTAGCTGCCGCGCACCCAGCCGGCCAGGGTGTAGCTGGTGTTCGGCTGGACGGTGACCGTCTGCTGGCACTGTGCGGTGTCGGAGGCCGAGGCGGCGCCGTTCAGCGCGTAACTGCCGCCGTGCACCGGGGTGGTGACGACCGATCCGTTGGCGCAGGTCCAGCCGGCCAGGGTGCCGGTTTCGAGGTCGGCGTTGGTGAGCAGGTTGACGGCGGCGGCCGAGGCGGTGTTGAGGGAGAGCGCGAGGGCGGCGCTGCCGGTGCTGAGCGTGGCGGCCAGGGCGAGCGCGAGCGCCCGGCGGCGCGGAGCGACGGTCCGGCGCTCAGCGGGGCGCGCGGACATGACACGGTCGTGCATGCGGTGGTCCTCCGGAGGAGTGGGGGTTCCGGCGGTGCGATGGCCCGGGATGGGCCGGGGGAGCCGGACCGGGCGCCGTGGGGGGTGCGCGGTCGGGTGTACACGTGCGGCAGGGCAGGATGCGGCAGGGCGTGCGGATGCGTGGCGCGGACCGGCCCGGAGGCCGTCGCGGTCACGACATCACAGATTGGACTGGACCAATATTCGCCGTCAAGGGTGTCCGCTGGACGGACCGTCGGCGGCCGCACGACCGGTGCGAGGAGCGCGGGCCCGGTACGGTGGCCTCCCGAGAGGTCCCGCGTCGAACGGAGAACGGGTCATGGACAGCCGCGCCTGGGACGACCGCTACACCGCGAGCGAGCTGGTCTGGGGCACCGAACCCAACCGCTGGGTGGTCCGCGAGCTGGCCGGGCTCGCCCCCGGGCGGGCCCTGGACCTGGCCGCCGGGGAGGGCCGCAACAGCATGTGGCTCGCCGGCCTCGGCTGGGAGGTCACCGGGCTGGACTTCTCCACGGTCGCCCTCGGCCGCGCCGAACGGCTCACCGCCGCGCTTCCGGACGCGGTCGCCGACCGCCTCACCTGGCGGCACGGCGACGCCCGCACCTTCGAGGCCCCGCCCGAGGGCTACGACCTGGTCCTCGTCGCCTACCTCCAGCTCCCCGCCGAGGACCGCCGGGCCGCCCTGCGCGCGGCCGCCGGGGCCCTCGCCCCGGGCGGCACCCTCCTGGTGGTCGGCCACGACTCCGGCAACCTCGCCGAGGGGGCCGGCGGTCCCCAGGACCCGGCGGTGCTCTTCACCGCGGATGACGTCCTCGCCGACCTGGCCGGTGCCGGGCTGCGCACCGTCCGCGCCGAACGGGTGCGCCGCCCGGTGGGCGACGCCGAGGCGATCGACGCCCTGGTCCGCCTGGAGCGGGCGTAGGGCGGGTCGCGCGGATCATCGCGCCCGCGGGGCGTTCCGTGGCCGGTGACGGCGGGGGATCCGCTTCCGCGGCGCGTCCGCGGGGTATGCAGGTGTCCCGGGACGAGGGCGTACGCGGGGCACCGAAAAGATCTACAGTGCTGTAGATTCGAGGCGCGCAGGCGAGCAACGAGGAGGGCGCGATGAGCGTTTCGCTGGCGAAGGGTCAGAAGCTGAGCCTGGAGAAGCCGGGTGGAGGCCGACTGGGCGTGGTGCGGATGGGCCTGGGCTGGCGCGCCGTGCAGAAGAAGGGCTTCCTCGCGAAGCTGTTCGCCGGCCAGGACATCGACCTGGACGCCTCGGCGGTGCTGTTCGCCGGGGGCAAGCCGGTCGACGTGGTCTTCTTCCAGCACCTCACCAGCAACGACGGCTCGGTGCGGCACAGCGGGGACAACCTGACCGGCGGTGCCGGGGACGCGACCGACGACGAGACCATCACCGTCGACCTCACCGCCGTCCCGGCGGAGGTGGACCAGATCCTCTTCACCGTCAACTCGTTCACCGGCCAGACCTTCCAGGAGGTCGAGAACGCCTTCTGCCGGCTGGTCGACACCCAGACCGGCGCCGAGCTGGCCCGGTACACGCTCACCGGCGGCGGTGCGTACACCGCGCAGATCATGGCCAAGGTCCAGCGCGCCGCGGGCGGCTGGCAGATGACCGCGATCGGTCAGCCGGCCACCGGGCGCACCTTCCAGGACCTCATGCCGGAGCTGGTCAAGCACCTCTGACCGGCCTTCCGGACCGCCCTCCGGACCCGGCCGGCCGTGGTGCCGGCCGGTCCGGGAGCCGGGTCTGCCCGGGACGACCTCGGCCACACCTTCCCGGTCCTGGGCCCCGGCCGGACCCGGGACGCGCTTCGCGGCCCCCCCGGACCCTCACCGACGCGGAGCGCGCCGCCTGCACCGAGGCCTGCGAGCGGCCGGAGTGGGAGGCGCTCGACGAGATCTCGGTGGCCGGCCGGGACTACCGCGTCCTCCGCGCCGAACAGGTGCTGCGCCCGGGCCCGGACGGCATCGAACCTCCCCGGCCCACCGACCCGGACCCGGCCGCCGCCGGGGAGGGGTACCGGCTGCCGTCGCGGGTGGAGGGTTTCGTGATCGACCCGGCGGCCGGCGTCACGCCGGTCGACGGGATCCTGCGGCTGGACATGACGGCACTCGTGCCGGCCGGCCGGTTCGTCCCGGAGGACGTCCGGGCCGGGGCGCGGCTCGCCTCGCACCTCCACCCCGAGGTGGTGGTGCTGCCGGCCCACTGCGCGGTCGCGGAGTTCCGGGACGGCCGCGGGGGGCCGATAACGGGCGCCTGCGAGACCCCGCAGGGCGCCCGGGACTGCCTGGCCGCCTGTCTGCGGGAGTTCGCACCCCGGCTGGACCCGCACTTCGGTGAGGAGGAGCCGGCCCGGTACGCGGAGGCCGCCGACCGGCTGGACACCGGACGGGCCGACGAGGTCCGGGTGGCCGGCCGCCGGTTCCGGCCGGTCCGGGTCGAACCGGGGGTCCGCCTCGGGCCGGACGGACCGGAGCTGCCCCGCACCTCGGACCGGGACCCGGACGAGCCGCTGCGGGTGCAGGAGCAGCACGACCGTGCGGCCGGCATCGTCCACGGCGAGGACGGGGACGAGGGCGAGAACGCCGATGGCGCCGACGAGGGCGCCGACGACATCGGCGGGAACAGCTGGACGGGGGCCGGACGCGCGGAGGGCGGCTGAGGGACGCCCGCCGTGCACGCCACCGCGCACCTCGCCGCGCGCCCCGGCCCGGCCCCCGGGCGAACGGGAGCCGGGCCGGGGTCGTCGTGCGGGAGCGCCGGGCGGGTCAGTGCGCCGAGGGAGCGGCGGCCGACGGGGAGAGCGAGGCGCTCGGGGTGGCGGCGGCGGACGGGGCCGCCGAGGGCGCGCCCGTCGTGGCCGTCGCGGTCGGCGTGGGGCAGCCGGGGCCGGTCGCGGTGGCCGTCGCGCTCGGCGTGGCCGACGGGCTCGCGCTCGCGGACGGGCCGGCGCTCGGGGTGCCGGTGGGGGTGCCGGTCGGCGTGGCGCAGTCGGTGGGCGTGTCCGTGGGCGTCGCGGTCGGGGTGGCGCTCGGAGTGCCGGGCGTCGTCGACGGGGTCCCGGAGGGGGTGGTGGTCGCCGTCGGGGTGGGCGTCGCCGTCGCGGTGGCGGTCGGCTCCGGGCTCGCGCTGCCGGACGGCGTGGTGCCGGGCGTGCCGGACGGGGTGGCGCTCGGCGACGGCGAGGCCGAGGAGGACGGCGAGGGCGAGGGCGAGCCGGAGGGCGTCGCGCTCGGCGACGGGGCGCCGGTCGGGGTGCCGGTGGGCTCCGCGGACGGGGTCCCGGACGGCGTGGTGGCCGGGCCGGTGGTCGCCCCCGGCGCGGGCTGCGCACCGGCGCCCTGGCCCGGCGTCACCGGCGGCGCGGGCGTCACCGGGGCGAGCGGGCTCGGCGGCGCGGCCGGGAGCAGCGGCGCGAGCGGGCTCGGGGTGCCCGGGCGGTCCGGGGTGGTGACCGGGCTGCCGCTGCCGAAGTGCGCCATCCAGTTGCGGACGGTGCGCAGGTACTCGGAGGAGTGGTTGTAGCCGAGCACCGCGCGGTCCAGCTGGGCCTGGTCGGACAGGTCGCGGCCGCCCGCGCACAGGTACCGGCCGGCCGCCTCGGCGGCGTCGAAGATGTTGTTCGGGTCGGCCTTGCCGTCGCCGTTGGCGTCCACGCCCCAGGAGGCCCAGGTCGAGGGGATGAACTGCATCGGGCCGACGGCGCGGTCCCAGGCGGCGTCGCCGTCGTAGCGGCCGCCGTCGGTGTCGGCGATCGCCGCGAAGCCGGCGCCGTTCAGCACCGGGCCGAGGATCGGGCGGAAGGTCGTGCCGGCGGCGTCGACGGCGCCCCGGCCGGCCTGGCCGGACTCGACCTCGCCGATCGCGGCGAGCAGTTGCCAGGGCAGGTGGCAGCCGGGCGAGCGCACCGCGAGCGCCGCCTCGGCCTTGCGGTAGGCGGCGAAGACCGTCTGCGGCAGGGCGGGCCCGGTGCGCTGCGGGTCGGTGAAGGGCGAGGTGAACGGGGCGAGCGGCGGCTGGAGCAGCGGCAGGGTGCCACCGCCGTCGACCGGCGCGGTGCCGAGGACACCGGGCGTGCCGGGGATCCCGGGGACGCCGGTGGTGGCGTCGCCGAACGGCGAGGCGGTGGTGCCGTCGGGGCCGGTGGCCGTGCCGGGCAGGCCCTGCGCGGCACCCGCCGCGGCGACCGGGGAGAAGCCGAGGCCGGTCTGCGAACCGGTCAGCGCGGCGAGGGCGGTGAACACCGCCAGCATCCCGGTCACCCGCTTGCCGAGCCGCAGCCGGCGGCCGGCCGTCCGGCTCCTGCGCGCCTCCCCGTTCCCGGCCGGTTTCGCGCCGTCCCGTGCGGCCTCGCCGTTCCTGCTCACCATGCCGTGCCCCTCCCGTCACCGTCCGGTCCCCCGGGGAACGGACGGGCTGTCACCATCGTGCCTGCCGGTGCATGACAGTTCACTTCACCGGAATGATTAGTATCACGACGATCCGACAGGTCCCCGGTGGCGTGGACCGGTACCGGGCGCCACCGTTCGGTGAACGGACGGTGGAGCGGTTCGGCCGGACACGGTCAGGGCGGCCCGGGTCGGGCACGGGAGCACCCCCGGGGGCGGGGTCACAGGTCGAGCAACGTCCCGTCCTCGGCGACGGCGGCGCCCGCCGCCGCCAGGGCCGGCGCCAGGGCGGCGGCCTGCGGCGAACCCCGGTGGGCGAGCGGGTTGGTGTTGTTGAGGTGGGTGTAGAGGTAGCGCGGTCCCGGGCGGCGGGCCAGCAGGGGGAGCGAGTCGGCGACCGCCAGGTGGCCCATGCCGCGTGAGGTGCGGGCGCCGCCGGTGCGTTCGGCGAGTTCGTCGTCGGTGGCGAAGGTGCCGTCCAGGATCACCACGTCGGCGTCGGCCACCGCGCGGTCGAGGGCGGGCGTCCAGGCGGCGAGGCCGGGCGCGTAGACCGCGCGGGCCGCTCCGCCCGCCTCGGTGAAGCGGTAGCCGATCACCCAGTCGGTGCGCTCGCCGGCCGGGTCGCCCGCGGGCAGTCCGGCCGGGTCGGCGGCGTACCGGGGGCGCTTGCCGCCGAGCGCCAGCGGCTCGGCGACCAGCCCGCCGGCCAGCTCGACGGGCCGGCCCGCGGTGACGGTGTGCCAGCGCACCTTGGTGTAGGGGGCCAGCAACGGCCCGGCCGGGAACGCCTCGTGCAGCGCCGTGCGGACCGGCGCGGTGGCGTGCACGGACAGCTCGGCGGCCTCCCGCAGGGTCACCAGGCCCAGGGTGTGGTCGAGTTCGCCGCTGGTGAGCAGGACGCCGCGCAGCGGGGTGGCCCGGGTGCCCGGCGGGGGTGCCAGTTCGGGCGCGGCGAGCAGCTGGGAGCGCAGGTCGGGGGAGGCGTTGACCAGGTACCAGGCGGCGCCGTCGGCGCTGATGGCCAGGCAGTCCTGGCTGCGGACGGCGCCGGTGCGGCGGGCGGTGGCGCAGCCCTCGCACCCGCAGTTCCACTGGGGCAGGCCGCCGCCGGCGGCGGTGCCGAGGATCCGGATCTTCAGCGGGTGCTCCTCAGGGCGGGGGCGGGTTCACGCCGGGCCGGAGCCGGGCGGGACGGCATCGGGCGGGACGGCGCCGGGTCGGACGGCGCCGGACGGGACGGCGCCGGACGGGCCGGAGCCGGGTTGGACGGAGGCCGTGAACCGGCGGGGGACCGGGGCCGGGGCGGGGGCCGGGCCCGGGGCCTCCCGCACCAGGTGGTGGTGCGGGGAGAGGCGGCAGGCCGGGTCGGTGACGCCCGGGTCGCCGGTGAACTGGAAGGCCTGGCAGCGGCAGCCGCCGAAGTCCTGTTCGCGCAGCTCGCAGCCGCGGCACGGCTCGGGCATCCAGTCGGTGCCGCGGTAGCGGTTGAAGGCGGGCGAGTCGTGCCAGCTGGCGGCCAGCCCGTCGGTGACCGCGTTCGGCAGCGGCAGGTCCGGCAGCTGGGCGGCGGCCAGGCAGGGCAGCACGGCGCCGTCCGGTGCGACGACGAGCTGCTCCTTCCCCCAGCCGTTCATGCAGGGCTTGGCGGTGCCGGAGTGGAGGTCGGCGGTCACATGGGTGATCTCGATCCGGTCGCCGTGCCGGGCCCGGGCCTCGGCGACGTCGCGCTCGGCCTGCCGGACCTGCTCGTCGTCGGGCGCCAGGTGGGCCCGGTTGACCCAGGCCCAGCCGTAGAACTGGGTGTGGGCGAGCTCGACCCGGTCGGCGCCCAGGTCGACGGCGAGGTCGGCGATGGCGCCCAGCCGGGCGAGGTTGCCGCGGTGCAGCACGGCGTTGACGGTGAGCGGCAGTCCGGCGGCGGTGAGCAGGGCGGCGGCGGCGAGCTTGCGCTCGTGCCCGCCGGGACCGGACAGCCGGGTCAGCCCGGCCACGGTGTCAGCCTGCGACGGATCGGCGTCCTGCACGGAGAGCTGGACGTGGTCCAGGCCCGCCGCGGCGAGTTCGGCGGCGCGCGCGGCGTCCAGCGGCAGCCCGCTGGTGATCAGGTTGGTGTAGAGGCCCAGCCGGCGGGCGTGCGCGACGATGACGGCCAGGTCGCGGCGCAGCAGCGGTTCTCCGCCGGTGAGGTGGACCTGCAGCACGCCCAGGCCGCGGGCCTGGTCGAGCACGCGCAGCCACTGGTCGGTACCCAGCTCGTCGCGCTGCTTGGTGAGTTCCACCGGGTTCGCGCAGTAGGAGCACTGCAGCGGGCAGCGGTGGGTGAGTTCGGCGACCAGGCCGAGCGGGGCGGGCGCCCGCTTCCCGGTGGCGGCACCGGGAAGTCCGGCCGCCGGGTACGGCTCGGCCGGTGCGCCGGTGCCGTCGAGGGTGAGCAGCCGGCGGGCGGCGAGGTCGGCGAGCAGCGTCAGCACCTGGCCGGTGTCCACGCCCTCGAACTCCTCGGCGAGCCGGGCGGCGATCCGCCCGGCGTCGCGCCGCCCGTCGCAGTGCCGCAGCACGGCGGCGGCGGTCGCGTTCAGCAGCAGCACGCCCTCGGGGTAGAGCAGGGCGGCCTGCCGGCGCACCGGGTCGTGCACCAGCCGCACCCCGCGCCGCAGCCCGGGGGCCACGACGGCGGGTGCGGCGTTCACCGGGCGGTCCCGGCGATCCCGGCGGTCCCGGCGGGCACCGCGGTCTGCGCCGGTGCGTAGTCGACGGCGTCGAGCATCGCGCGCAGCACCTCGCACTTGAAGGCGAGCGCGTCCACGGCGGCGTGTTGCTGCTCGGCGGTCACGCAGTGGTCGAGCACCAGGTCGAGGGTCCGCTCGCTGTCCCGGCGGGCGTCGGGGATCCGGTGCTCGAAGTAGGCGTAGCCGGCCGGGTCGATCCACGCGTAGTGCGTGCGCCAGGCGACGACGCGCTCGGCCATGTGGTCGGGCGAGAACATCTCGGTCAGGGCCGCCGCGACGCCCTCGGTCCACGGCCGGGTCTGGCAGAAGTGCAGGTAGGCGTCGACGGCGAAGCGCACGCCGCGCGCCACGTGCCGTTCGTCCAGCACCTCGGCGCGGTCGAGGCCGACGGCCTCGGCGAGCACCAGCCAGTCGGCCAGGCCGCCCTCGCCCTCCTGCGGGCCGTCCTGGTAGCCGAGCCGCCGGGTCCACTCCCGGCGGACGTCCGGCAGCGGGCAGTTGGCGATGATCGCGGCGTTCTTGCGGGTCAGGACCAGCTGGTAGTACCAGCGGTTGGCGACCCAGCGCCGCAGCTCCGGCGGCGTGCAGCCGCCGGAGTGCAGGCGCAGGTGGAACGGGTGGGTGTCCCAGTACCGTTCCCGCAGGCCGTAGAGCCTGGCCGCGAACCGCTCGCGGCTCGGCGCGGTGGTGGGGGTGTGGGTCACCGAGTGGTCCGCGCGGCGTACGCGGTGACCTCGGCGCCGGTGCGGTGGCACTCCACCGCGGGTGCGGACCAGACGGGCTTGGCGGGGGCCGCCGGAGCGGACGGCGCGGCGCCGGTCGTGGTGGCGGGGAGTTGCACGGTGATCGTGGGCTTCATGGGAGTTGCCCTCCTCGGTGAAGTGGGGCGTTCGGGGACCGGGCGGCCCCCGGAACAGGACGCTACGAGCTGCCGGGCCCGCCCGCGGGTCCAACTCGCGCGGTCGCGTGACAATCGCGCTCGAACGGGTGACGGGAGGGGCCCACCGCTTGAGAACCGGTGCGGGTGTGCCGTCCGCCGCCGCCGCGATCCGGTCGAACGGGCGTGGCGGCGGCGGGCGTTGCGGGTGGCCGGTGGGGCCGTTCGGATGCGCTGCGCTGGCCGCCGGGGCGGAGGTGCCGGAGATTGCACTCAATGGGACAAAAGTCCCCGATCGAAAGGCAGTTGCCGTGAAGTATCGATACCCCGCGCTCGCCGCGGTCTCCGCACTGGCCCTGGGCGTCACCCTGGCCACGAGCGTCCCGGCGACGGCGGGCGGTCCGACCGGTCCCTCCGGGGCCGTGTCCAGCCCGGAGTTCGAGAGGAGCGTGCTCACCACCGGCCTCGGCGACCCCTACGAGTTGCTGTGGGGCCCCGACGGACACCTGTGGTCCACCGAGAAGAGCGGCCTGAAGGTCACCCGCATCGACCCGGCGACCGGTGAGAAGACGACCGCGCTGGACCTGACGGGCGTGGCGCACCACACCGACGGCGGCCAGGACGGCGTGCTGGGCCTGGCCTTCCAGCAGGAGGACAGCGGCTGGGGCGACGGCGGCCACGGCGGCAGGGGCGGACACGACGAGGGCGAGACCTACGTCTACGTGTCGTACACCTACATGACCGACACCCCCGCGGAGGTCACCGGCGAGACCAGACGGCTGAAGATCGTCCGCTACACGCTCGACTGCGACGACCACACCCTCCGCAGCCCCCAGGAGGTCCTGACCGGCCTGCCCTCCGGCACCGACCACCAGTCGGCCCGCCTGCGGATCGGCCAGGACGGCAAGCTGTACTACACCGTCGGCGACCAGGGCGCCAACCAGCTCGCGCACTTCTGCAACCCGAACTGGGCCCAGCGGCTCCCCACCCAGACCGAGGTGGACCAGCACGCCTGGTTCGGCCCGTACCAGGGCAAGATCCTGCGGATCAACCCCGACGGGTCCGTCCCCGACGACAACCCGACCTTCGACGGCGTGCGCAGCCACGTCATCACCTACGGCCACCGCAACAGCCAGGGCCTGGACTTCGCCCCGAACGGCAGGCTGTACCAGACCGACCAGGGCCCGAAGACCGACGACGAGGTCAACCTCATCCGCCCGGGCAACAACTACGGCTGGCCGTACGTGGCCGGCTGGCGCGACGACAAGGCGTACACGTACGCGAACTGGGCGGCGTCCTCGCCGACGCCCTGCACGGACCTCACCTACGACGACATCGACGTCCCGCCGTCGGTGCCGCAGCAGAAGGAGAGCGCCTTCACGGGCGCGTTCGTCCCGCCGATCAGCACCCTCGGCACCACGGTCGACAACGGCTTCGAGTTCCGTGACCCGAAGTGCGCCGAGGGCGGCCTGTACTTCATCTGCTACCCGACGGTGGCGCCCTCCAGCCTCACCTACTACGCCAAGAACGGCGTACCCGGCTGGGAGAACTCCTTGCTCATCACCACGCTCAAGGACGGCAGCGTCTACCGGCTGAAGGTGGGACGCGACGGCAACGCCGTGGGCGACGCCGAGCGCCTCTGGACCACCCAGAACCGCTACCGCGCCACCGCGCTGTCCCCCGACGGCAGGACCGTCTTCGTGGCGACCGACAGCGCCGGCCTGGTCCGCGACGTGAACACGGGAGCCCCGACCGCGGAACTGGAGAACCCGGGCGCCGTCCTGGTGTTCAGGCTCCAGCGGTAACCCGCGCACGCCCGCGCACGCCCGCCCCCACCGGACGGGCGTGCGCCTCGGCCCGGCCCCGGGGGCCTGCGCGGGTCGCGCGCCGGGGCCGCGCCGGTGCCGGACGGGGTCAGGCGGAGCGGCCGAACGCCAGCAGGTGCCCGTCCTTGGTGCCGACGAACACCCGCCCGCCGTCCGTCGCGGGCACCGAGAACCTGCTCACCGTGCCGAGCGGGAAACTGCGCCGCAGCCTGAGCGCGCCGTTGACCGGAAGCGCGTCGTAGACCCGCAGTTCGCCGTTCTGGCCGCCCGGGCCGGTGCCCGAGTAGACCACCCACACCAGGGCCGAGCCGGTGGCCGTGCCGTCGGAGGTGACGACGGGGGAGCCGGAGGCGTAGCCGAAGCCCTCGGCGCTCGTCGCGGCGCTGGTCAACTGCGGGTTCCCGGCGCCGTTCACCCCGTACTTGAGGGCGCGCAGCGAGCCGAAGTTCTCGACCAGGTAGACGTAGCCGCCGTCGCCGCCCCAGACGCCCGGGTGGCCCCAGATGCCCTTGAACGGGCCGGTGGTGCCGACCACGGCGTCGGTGCCGCCGGGGCCCTGGCCCATGCCGCCGAGGCGGTCGCGGTCGAGCAGGAAGATCCGGCCGTCCTTGCCGGCCTGCACCATGAGGTGCGGGTGCGCGGCGGTGCCGAAGCCGGGCGGCAGGGCGGCCGGGCCGCCGGAGCCGAGGTCGACGTCGCCGTGGTCCATCTCCCGGTTGTCGGTGGGGCTGAAGAAGTCCTTCGGGGCGAGGGTGCCGTCGGCGCCGACGCCGAGCCGGACGACCGACTCGGCGAAGTGGCCGCCGGGCCGCTCGCCCGGGCCCTTCAGCGGGGAGGAGCCGTCACCGGCGCCGTTCCCGGTGGCCACGAAGATCCGCCCGGAGCCGTCCGAGACCAGGCCGCCGCCGCTCATCCAGACGCCCGCGTTCTGCGAGGCGGACCCGGACTCGGTGGACCAGAGGGTGAGTTTGCGGGTCGTGGTGTTGACGCCGGCGACCGTGCCGACGTAGGTGCCGATCCCGCAGTCCGAGGCGAATCCGAAGTAGACCGCGCCGTCCAGCAGCAGCAGTCCGGCCCGCTGGGCCGAGGTGACCGGGTCGAACGGCACGCCGGGGCTGTTCACCGGCGAGCCCTGGACGGCGACCGGCCAGCCGCTGCGCTCGGCGCCCGAGCTCACGTCGAGGGCGTGCACCGAGAAGTGCGCGCCCCCGTCGCCGGACTTGGAGACCAGGTAGACCGTTCTGCTCGCCCGGTCGTAGACCGGCGTCGAGATGACGCCGGTGCCGGGGGAGAGGCAGGCGCTGTCGGAGGGGACCGGGGTGCCGAGCGCACGGTGCCACAGGATCCGGCCGCCGGCCGCGTCGACGCCGTAGACGTGGTTGGTCGCGGTGGCGACCACCACGGTCGAGCCGGCGACCAGCGGCTGGGCGTAGACCGCGCCGTCCACGGCGGTGGACCAGCGGCGGCCGAAACCGGCTGCGGAGACCTCGGCCGGGGCGAGGCCGGGTTCGGCGGCGTCCCAGGCGGTGCGCAGGGTGTTGCCGGAGACGGTCGGATTGTCGGCCCGGGCGGGCGTCGAGCCGCCGAGCGTTCCGGCAGCGACGGCGGGGGCGAGCAGCGCCAGCCCGGAGAGCAGGGCCGCCGCGGACCGGGAGGTCCGTCCGCGCCGGGCGGGCCGGCGGGGTGGGGCGAGTGGAGCGGGGTCCGGTGCGGGGTCCGGAGCGGGAGTCGGAGCGGCCGGGGCCGGTCCGGTGGGGCGCGCGGGTGGGTGAGGTCGGCTCATGCGATCCGCCTTGGCTGTCGGGGGAGCGGGGGCAACGGCGCCGTGGCGTCCTTGTGCGAATGACCGTGCCGCACCCGCATCCGCCCGGCACCATCGTGCCCGTCCCGTTCACGCCCCGGGGGGAACCGGCTGCGCCGGGCGGCGGCGCGGCCGGTTCCGGGGTGCGGCTACACGCCCTTGGAGAGCAGCAGCGCCAGCCCGGTGGCGGCGACCGCCTCGGCCTCGGCGTTCACGTCGTCGTCCGGGCCGCGGTCCTTGACCACCTCGACGGTGTAGGCGCGGCCGTCCTCGCCGATGAAGTTCACCTCGGGCCTCGTGCCGTCCTTGCGGCGGAGCAGGTAGGCGTCCTTGCCGGTGCCGGGGAGCGGGGTGGCCGTGTAGTCGGGGTGGGACCGCAGCGAGGCGTACAGGGCCGGGTCCATCTCCCGGATGTGGGCGTAGGACTGCCGGGAGCCCCAGGTGCAGCCCCAGACCGGCTTGCCGTTGTCCGGGTCGGGGTGGGTGCCCCTGAACGGGCCGCCGGTGCCGACGGCGGCGACGACCTGGGGGGAGGTCAGCAGGGTGCAGGCGTCCGCGGGCCGCTTGCCGGCGCCGGCGGGGGTGGCGGTGGCGGTGCCGGTGCCGGTGCCGGTGGCGCCCGGGCTCGTGGCCGTGCTCGTGGTGGGGGTCGTGCTCGTCGTGGCGGTCGGGGTCGGCGCCGGGGCGGTGGTGGTGGGTGCGGGAGCGGCGGTGGTGGCCGGCGCGGGGGCGGTCGTCGACGAGCCGCCGCCCGAGGACGAGCAGCCGGCCACCGCGACGGCCGTGAGGGCCAGCGCGGGCAGCCAGCCGTACCGGCGGCCGGGCGTGAGCGGTGACCTGCGGTCCATGGATTCCCCCTCCGATGGCGCCCGACGGTGCGGCGGGCGGCGACCTGGCAGGATCCTACGGGGCCCGTCGATCCGTTATGTGCCGTTCCTGCTGCAGGAGTTGGACGGATCCGTCACGGCCGGGAACGTGCGGCGGACCGGTCGCGGAGCGGGCGCGCCCGGGCGCCCGGGACGGCGGTCCGGGGCACGGGGGTGGTACGCGCACGTGCGGCCGGGCTCCCGGCGGCGCCGGTGCCGGGCCGAGCTGACCTGCCCGGATGCGAGGACCCCCTCATATCAGTGCGGGCGGGCCGGTGTCGAGCACGGGACGGCGTCTTCCCCGGACGGGTGACGTTCTGGTGAAAGTGGTCATGCCAGGAACGGCGGCCCGGCATCCTGACCTCGTGATCATGCGGATCCCGGGACGGGGCGGGGCGCGCGACCAAGGGGATGCCCAAGGGACGGAGGCCCTGAGAATGAGCACCAACCTGCCGGAGACCGTGGCGGAGGCCCCGGCCGTCCTGCCCGCGCCGCCCCGGGTGGTCGACGACCTCGCCCGCGATCTGACCCGGGCGGCGGCCGCGGTCCGCTCCGCCTCCCGGGACGGCCGGAGCGGCGGCGACCTCGCGGTGGCCGCCTACACCGCCGTGGTCTGCACGGGGCGCTCGGCGGCCCGCGCCCTGGAGGAGGCCGCCGCGTGGTGCCGGCAGGCGCCCGAGGCCGAAGTGCACTCCCTGGCCTGGGCACGGGTCCCCGGCCACCGCGACGACGTCTTCGAGTACCGGGTCACCCTCGCCGTCAGCTTCCCCGACCAGGAGACCGGCGAACACGTCGGCGACACCCACCACGCCCGGCGCTGACGGCCGCGCCCGGAGCGGCCGATCGGCGGGGTCCGCCCGGACGGGCGCCGGCTGCACTCGCGCCATGGACGCCCGGGGGACGAACGGTCCGGCGGCCGGGGAACGCGAACCGCCCGGCGGCGCGGCCGTGGTGGTGACGGTGCCGGCCGGGCTCTGCGGGGGCGGCCGGCCCGGCGGCCGCCGTCACCTGGCTCCGGGCCCGCCGCACCGGGCGGGGCCGGAACGCGTCCGGGGACGGCGGCCGGTCCGGCTCAGGACTGCGCGGCCGCGCACTCCACGTGGCCCCAGCTGCCGCCGACCTTGGTGATCCTGTCGCCCTTGGCGTACGGGCGGGAGCACGGACAGGTCCCGGGGAAGCGCGCGGCGAGCGTCGGTGCCTTGCCCGACCCGGCCGACCCGCCGGCGGTCCGCCGCTTGGCGGCAGAAGCGGCAGAAACGGCGGACCCGCCGGAAGCGTCGGCCGGGGCGCGCCGCGCCCGCGCCGGGGCGCTCGCGGCCGGGTCCGGGACCGGCAGGTCGGCGGCGGTCCCGCCGGCCGCCTCCTGGGTGCGGGCGGCGTCACTGGCGGCCTTGTCGGCGACGGCGTTCAGCGGATCGCCGTCCACCTGGTGGGCGGGCACGTAGACGAAGGTGACGTCCCGCCCCTCCAGGAGCCCGTCGATCCGCTGGATCAGCTCCTGGTTGGCCACCGGCTTGCCCGCGGCGGTCTTCCAGCCGTTGCGCTTCCAGCCCTTCAGCCACTTCGTCACCGCGTCGCGGGTGTACGTGCTGTCCAGCCGGACCTCCAGCGGTACGGCGGGATCCGTGGCGGCCAGCAGCCGCTCCAGGGCCGTGAGCTCGCCCACGTTGTTGGTGCTGTGCCCGAGCGGGCCGGACTGCCAGCGCTGCGGTGCGCCCGTGCCGTCGGCCACCACGTAGGCCCAGGCGGCCGGGCCCGGGTTCCCCTTGGCCGCCCCGTCGCAGGCGGCGATGATTCGGTCGTTCATCCTGCGATCATGCCAGGCCACGGCGGCCGCGCGGACCGCCCGCCGGACCGCCCGTCGTGCCGCCCGCCGGGCCGGCCGCCGTGC